>CANFDS010000001.1 GCA_947445525.1 Actinomycetota bacterium
CAGGTGTTCAAGCTCGACCAGCACGTCGACCGCTTCTGCCAGTCGCTCCAGGCCACGGCGATCAGGCCCCGGCTGGGCAAGGCGGAGTGGACGGAGGCGATCCTCGAGACCACGCGGCGCAACGACCTCCAGGACGCGTCGATCCGTTTCATCGCCACGCGTGGCGTGCCGAAGGCGATCATCGCCGACCCGCGCGACCACGAAGCGACGACGATCGTGTGGGCGGCCCCGTACATCTTCCTTGCCTCCGACGAGGGCCGCCGCCACGGCATCCGGCTGATGATCAGCTCGCTGCGCGGCTTCACGCCGGACACGCTCGACCCGCGCTACAAGTCGCTCGACCGGCTGCACTTCCAGCTCGCGCGGATCGAGGCGGTGGCTGCAGGCTATGACGACCTGCTGTGGCTCACCCGCGACGGCTACGTCGCCGAGGGGCCGGCGTCGAACGTCTTCATGGTGACCGGGGGCACGCTGATCACGCCGGGCCGCGAGATCCTGCGCGGCATCACCCGCGCGACGATGCTCGAGCTGGCCGCCGAGCTGGGCATCCCGGCCCGCGAGGCCGATCTCACGCCGTACGACCTGTTCAACGCCGACGAGGTGTTCACGTGCTCGACGGCGGGCGGCGCGCTGCCGGTGCGCGAGATCGCCGGCCGCACGATCGGCGGCGGCGAGGGCGCACGGCCGGTGACGACGGCGCTCGACCAGCTGTACTGGCGCAAGCGCGAGGCCGGCTGGCACGGGACGCCGGTCGCCGGCTGAAGGTCGGGCGGCGGGTCGAAGCCTGCGACAGAGGCTTCGACCCGCCGCCCGCGGCACACCTGGAGCGTCCGGCTACTTGATCTGCAGCCGGTCGACGTAGATGCTGTTGACGCCGAAGGTCGGCTCGCCCATCAGGCCGCCGGAGACGCGCTTGCTCCACAGGCGGAGGTTCGCCGTCTCCACCAGCGGCACGTATGGATTCGCCGCCTCGAGCGCCTTGACGATGTTCACCACGAAGCGGTCGCGGCGCTTGCCCGGCTCCGTGGTCATCGCCAGCGGGATGTTCTTGTCGACGGTCGGGTTCGAGAAGTTCGAGAAGTTCTGACCGCCGGTCGTGCCGAAGTAGAGGAAGCCGAAGTACGCCGGGTCGATGACGACCGGCCCGAGGCTGGCGATCCAGGCCTCGTACTTCTTCTTCGCCCGGTCGGCCTCGAACTGGGCGCTGGTAGCCACCGTGTTGATGTTCACCTTGATTCCGACGAGGGAGAGCTGGGACTGGATCGCCGTGGCGAGCGGCACCACGTACGCGCCCGGCCGGCACGGGCAGATCGTCAGGGTGAACTCGAACCCGCTCGCGTAGCCGGCGTCGGCCAGTAGCTTCTTCGCCTTCGCCGTGTCGTAGTCGAGGTTGCCGGGCACCTTCACGGGCGTCGGGATCGTGCTCGACACCTGCGTCGCCGGGATGACCCCGTAGCCTGCGTACACCGTGTTGAGAAGCGCCTTGCGGTCGATCGCGTGGTTCAGCGCCTCACGCACGCGGACGTCGGAGAACGGCTTGAAGCCGACGTTCGGGATCAGAGAGTCGTGCCACGGGGTCGGCCCGGCGGTCACCTGCACGTCGCTGCCGCTCGCCGCCGACTTCGCCTGCTGGAAGTCGAGGCCGTTGGTGTAGTCGGCCTGGCCCTTCTGCACGAGCTGGAGCCGCGCGGATGAATCCGGGATGGCACGGGCAACGACCGCCGGGATGTTGACCTTCCCCCACCAGTTCGGGTTCGCCTTGAAGTAGACGACCTGGCCCGGCTGGATCCCCTCGAGCTTGTAGGGGCCGAAGGTTGCCGTGTTGACCCTGAGCCAGTTGCGAGCCCACGGGTCGGCGTCGGTGACGTGCTTCTTCGCCTCGGTGGCGTCGACGATCGCCATCACGTAGTGCGTCAGCGAGCCGAGCAGCATCGGCGCGTTGTTCAGCAGGTTCATCCGGAAGCGCTTGTCGTCGATCACCGTGATCGGGTTCTTCTGGTCGACGTTGTTCACCGCGAACAGGAAGCGGGCGATCGGGTCGAGCGCCACCTTCCGCTCGAAGCTCCACTTCACAGCCGCCGAGTTGAGTTCGTTGCCCCACTGGCTCTTGGCGTCGCGCAGGGTGAACTCCATCCCGCTCGACACCTTCTTCCACGACGTGGCGAGGAAGCCGTCGACCGAGAACGGGCCGGGCAGCTGCTTGTAGTCGGCCGCGTACGGCTTGTAGCGGACGAGCATGCTCGAGAAGATGTTGTACGTGTCGTTGCTCGGCAGGCCCTGGTAGTTCTCGGGATCGACGTCGACGGGCGTGCCGGCGATCGCCATGACGAGGGTACGGTTGGCCGACGACGAGCCGGCGAAGCCGAAGACGACCGGCAGGGCGGCAATCACCGCCAGTGCAGCGGCCAGCTTGGGCAGGTGTTTGCGCATCGATGAACCTCCGGGAGATGGGACAACTGGGTGAGCAGGCCCGCGGGAGGATACTGCCCAGCGGGCCGCGGTTCAACCCGAGTCGGGGCCGGCGGAGAACTGCCCAACGGCGCTGCCGCCGCGAATGCGACGCGACCCGCGCCCGCGCTCTCCCGGTCGCAGCTGATTCCTCCGAGAGGGAGGGATCGGTTCGCGGCGAGACCTGCGGGGCCACGCCGCGCCTACATCACGTGGCCGCCGCTGACGTTGAGGACGGAGCCGGTGTAGTACCCGCCGCCGACCTCGCTGGCCAGGAGCAGCGCGGTTGGCGCGATCTCCTCGGGCCGGCCGAGCCGCTTGAGCGCGACGTCGTTGGTGATCACGTCGATGGCCTTGGCGTCGATCGAGTCGAGGATCGCGGTGCGGGTCGGGCCGGGCGCGATGGCGTTGACGGTGATGCCGTGCTCGGCCACCTCGGCGGCGATCGACTTGGTGAGCGTGTGCACGCCGCCCTTCGCCGCGCAGTAGTGGCCCATTCCGGGGGCGCCGCAGAAGCCGAGCTGCGAGCCCGTGTTGATGATCCGCCCGTACTTCTGCGCGATCATCGTCGGCAGCACGGCACGGCAGCCGAGGAAGACCGAGGTCAGGTCGATATCGATCATCCGCTGCCACTGCACGAGCGTCATGTCGACGGTGAGGGCGAAGTCGCCGATGCCGGCGTTGTTCACCATCACGTCCACGCCGCCGAGCCTGGCGATGGCGGCGGCAACGGTCCTGTTCACCGACGCCTCCTTCGCCACGTCCACCTTCAGCGCGAACGCGTGGCCACCGATCTCGGCGGCCACGGCCTTCGCCCCGTCGAGGTCGAGGTCGAGCACCGCCACGCGCGCGCCCTCCTGCGCGAAGAGCGTGACGATTGCCTTGCCGATGCCGCTGGCCGCCCCGGTGACGATCGCCTTCCTGCCGTCGAGCTGTCCCATCTAGCTGGTCTCCTGTTCTCGAAGGTCGCGCCGAAGCACCTTGCCCGCCGCGTTGCGCGGCAGCTCGGCGATGAACGTGATCGACTTGGGCAGCTTGTAGCGCGCGAGCCGCTCCTCGCAGAACGCGAGCAGCTCGGCCTCGGTGACGGTCGCGCCGCTGCGGACGACGACGTGGGCGGCGAGCGCCTCGCCCCAGTACTCGTCCTTGACCCCCACGCACGCGGCCTCCCTGACGGCCGGGTGGTGGTGGAGCACCTCTTCGATCTCGCGCGGGTAGATGTTCACGCCGCCCGAGATAATCATGTCCTTCTTGCGGTCGACGATGTAGATGAAGCCCTCGTCGTCCTTCACCGCCAGGTCGCCGGCCGAGAACCAGCCGTCGCGCAGGCTCTCGGCGGTCGCCTCGGGCAGGCCCCAGTAGCCGTTGAAGAGGTACGGGCTGCGGCTGAACAGCTCACCCACCTCGTTCGGGCCGACCTCCTGGCCGGCGTCGTCGAGCAGCTTCACCTCGGTGTTGGGGATCGGCAAGCCGACGCACTGGATCTTGCGCAGCTGGTCGGGCGGCCGCAGGTTGCTGACGATCGAGCCCTCGGTCGAGCCGTACGTCTCGTGCAGCAGGCCCTCGCCGAAGTACGCGACAATCTTCTCCTTCGTCGCCTGCGGCAGCGGAGCGGCGTTCGAGATGATCGTGCGCAGGTGCGCCGGCTTGAACGTGGCGAGCGTCTCGGGCGGCAGCGCGAAGATCGCATTGAAGTGCGTCGGCACGAAGAAGACGTTGGTCAGCTCCATGTCGCGCAGCGTGCGCAGCGTCCACTCCGGGTCGTACTTGGGCGGGCCGACCTCGGTGAAGCCGCCGTTCGCGATGGGGGCGACGGCGAACGCGAAGCCGGCACCGTGGTACAGCGGCGCCGTCGCCAGCGCGCGATCGTCCTGCGAGTAGCAGCCGAACTCGACCGCCATCGCGTGAAACGTGAGCGAGCGCGAGCGGTGCGAGAGCATCGCTCCCTTGGGATGGCCCGTCGTGCCGGCGGTGTACGAGAGCGAAAAGAGATCCCACTCCTCGATCTGCACGTCGGGACACACGGGCCGCGCCGCCGCGACGAGCCTCTCGTAGTCGCCGCCGCCGCCGACGACGACGATCCGCTCCACCGTCGGCAGGTCGGTCGCGCGCGCCAGCGCCTCGAGCGATGCGTGCACGAAGAGCACACGCGCGCCGCTGTCGTTGCAGATATACGCCAGCTCCGGCCCGGTCAGCTTCGGGTTCACCATCGCGGTGACGCCGCCCGCTGCCGCGACGCCCAGCACGATCTCGATGAACTCGAGGCAGTTTGGCGCCATCAGGGCGCTCCGGTCGCCCTTGACGAGCCCCAGCGTGTCGGCGGCGAGGTCGGCGACCCGGTCGATCCGCTCGACCAGCTGCGCGTACGTGTAGCTGTGCCCGGCCATGGCGAGCGCGACCTTGCCCGGCGTGCGCGCCGCCGCAGCGCGTACGCCGGTGTCGATCAGGACGGGCCGGTACGTCTCGGGGAGGTCAGGCAACCTGCACCGGCTCCTTCGCCCACGCGTCCACGACGTCGCTCACGCCGACGACGCGGGCGAAGCCGAAGCCCATCGTCCTCAGCGAGACGCGATGCCGCTCCTCCTCCAGCTCGCCGCAGGCGTCGGCCACCACGAACACCTGGTAGTCGCGTTGGCTGGCGTCGCGCACCGTGGTCTCGACGCACATGTTCGTCGTCACCCCCGCCACGACCAGCCGCTGGATGCCCATGCTCGTCAGGATCGGCTCCAGCCGCGTGCCGTAGAACGAGGAGCAGCGGTTCTTGTCGATCACGAAGTCGCCGTCCACGGGCTGCAGCTCATCGACGAGCTCCATGTCCCACGTGCCCTCGACCAGGGCGTTGACATCGGCGAGCGCAGGCAGGAAGTGCTCCACGAGAACGCCGCCATCACGGAAGTCGGCACGGTAGACGAAGCGCGTGAAGACCACCGGCACCCCTGCCGCCCGGGCGGCGGAGACGAGCAGCACGCACCCCGGGATCGCCTCGGCCAGGCGCGCGTAGTCGAGGTCGAGCTGCGCGATCGACCCTTCCGAACGGCAGAAGCCGTTCTGCATGTCGACGACGACGAGCGCCGTCCTGTCCCTCGTGAGCTGCATCGAAACCTCTGACTAGACCGCGAGCGCGTCGGGAAGCTTGAACAGCTTGATCGCGTTGTTGCGGAAGAACTTCTTGGCCGACTCCTCGCGCAGGCCGAACTCGTCGATCTCGTTGCGCGCGCGCTCGAAGTCGATGACCGGGAAGTCGGTTCCGAACATGCACTTCTCCTGCCCGAACGTGTTGAGGAAGTGGACGTACTCCTTCGGCCAGTGCTTCGGCCCGTAGGCGTCCGCGCACATGAAGACGTTCGCGTGCTTGTACGCGACCGCGATCATCTCGTCGGTCCAGGGCCAGCCCAGATGGATGCCGATCACCTTCAGCTCGGGGAAGTCGATGGCGACGCGGTCGAGCGTGATCGGCCGGCCGACGCTGGGCAGCACGCGGTCGCGGTTGTAGTCGAGGCAGTGGCCGATCTGCATCATGATCGGCACGTCGAGCTCGCAGCACTTGTAGTAGAAGGGGTAGAACTTCGCGTGGTCGGGCGGCAGCTCGAACCAGTGCGGGTAGAGGTGCGCGCCAACGAAGCCGAGGTCGTTGATCCCGTGCTCGAGCAGCTTGACGCCCTTGTCGATCCGCGACGGGTCGATGCCGGCAAGGCCGGAGAAGCGGTCGGGATGCTCCTCGCACAGCTTGGCGACGCGGTCGTACGGGATCGCGAACGAGTACGGCAGGCCCTCGGCTCCCGCCCGCGTCGCCATGATCAGCGAGCGGTCGATCCTGGCGGCGTCCATCTTGTCGAGCATCCACTGGGTGGAGACGCCCTTGCGCAGCTCCTTCGGAAAGCCGATCTTGTCGAGGAAGACGTCGTCGACGCCGGTGTGCTTGCCGGCGATCTCCTCCGGCCCCATCAGGTTGACGGTGATATCGATTGCGCGGATCTCGGACACTGGGATTCCCTCCTGGACGTACGGTGGCGTTAGGCGTCGCGGTGCGTGCTGCCGCGCATCTTCGAGACGACGCCACGGCCGACCGTGTCGCCGAACTCGGCGGCAGCCTTGGTGGCCGCCCACTTCTTGAACTTGTCCTTCTCCTGGTAGCGCGTCCAGGGGGTCTCGGCCCACGGGGTGTGCTCGGCCGGCACGTCGAACGCAAGCTCGTCCATGTAGGCGTTACAGACCTCGTCCTGGAACGGGTAGTCGCGCGGCGGCCACGGGTAGCCCATCGGCGCATCCGTGTGCACGATAATCAGCGCGCCCGAGCGGCTCGCGAACGGACCGTGCCACCACTCCTGCGGGTGGCAGACGACGGTACCCGGCGCCATGATCCCCTCGTCGGCCAGCAGCGTGTCGCCGCCGAGCATGATGATCTCCTCGAAGCACTCGTGGTGGACGTGCTCGTAGGGGGCCTTGATGCCCGGCGCGATGAACGTGTAGCGCAGGTAGCCGCCGGGCGGCCCGTCGGCGCAGAAGCCCTCGGGATGCTGGTACGGCGTGTTCTGCGGGTCGGGCAGGCGCAGCGACTTGTGCATCAGCCCGTGGTAGTCGGGCAGCGACATGACCCACTCCATGTCGCGCACGCGCAGCACCAGGTTGTCGGTATAGGGCGGCGGGTACGAGGGCGCGTTGGGGTTCCACCAGACGAGCGCGAGCGCGCCCTGTTCGGAGCGTACCTCGCCACCGCCGCAGCCCTGCGGCAGGTGGATGTAGGCACCCGTGCCGATCCGGTCGCCGTTCAGCGACAGCTCGCCGCGCAGCGTGAAGATCTCCAGGGCGCCGCCCTTGCCGTCGAACTTCTTGCGGTACTTCGCCGGGAACTCCACGACGAGAGTGTGCGCGCCGGAGTGCGTGTCCCTGCTCATCAGCGCGCCCGTCAGCCCGCCGACGGCATCGGGGACGTCCTTCAGCAGCGGCGCACGGTCGAACTGGAGGAAGTTGTAGAAGTTCGGGATGTCGCGGCGCCAGTGCTCCTTCGTGGGGCGGCGTCCCGGCTTCGCGCGGGGCTTCGGGGCTGCGGCCTTCTGCTCGTGTGCCATCTAGATCTCCCTTCCGAGCTTTTCGCTCTCGTACATGACTGCCTCGAGCTTCCGCGGGGCGACGGCGTCGCCCACCCGGTGCACCTCGGGGTGCTGGTCGCGCACCGCGAAGTAGAGATCGTCGACGGGGGCCTTGAGCTGTGCCAGCACGACCGTATCGACGCCGTCGATCACGGCCGGCGGCGCGCCCCACACCCCGAACAGGTGGACAGTGGCGCCCTCGATCCGATCGACGAACATCTGCGCGGTGATGCGCACGCCCTTCCCCTGCAGCCTCGGCAGGTTGTGCGGGAAGTCTCCCGTCTTGAGCGTATCCTCGCCGAGGAAGAGGTGCGGCGTGACGATGTCGACCGAGACGCCGGCGTCAGACAGCAGCTCCGCGAGGCCGAGCGGCCAGTAGCCGGCCGACTCGTCGAGGATCAGCACCTTCTTGCCGAGGGCGTGCGGGTCGGCGACGACGCGCTTCGCCGCGCTGCCCATGTCCAGCACGTTGTCCTGCTCGGCGCCGGGGATGCCTGGACGGCCGGGATGGAACTGGCTGAAGCCGGTGCGGTCCCAGCGCGAGCCGGTGGCGATCACGATCGTGTCGGGCGAGCCAGACTTGAGCACGTCGGGGGTCGCCTCGTGGCCGAGGCGGACGTCGACCCCGAGGCGGGCGAGCGGCTTGGCGAGGTTCTCGATGCCCACGGCCCACTCCGTGCGAGTCGGCATCTGAGCGAGCAGGCGCAGGTGCCCGCCCAGCTCGGCCTCCTTCTCCAGCAGCACGACCTTGTGGCCGCGCTCTGCCGCCACCTTCGCGACATGCATGCCGGCAGGTCCGCCGCCAACGACGATCACGCGCTTGCTGCCCCCGGCCGCCGGCTTCAACGTGCCGACTCCCCACTCGCGCTCCCGGCTCACGGTCGGGTTCATCACGCACACCACCTCGCGCTGGTCGAACGCGCGGGAGAGGCACACGTTGGCGCCGATGCACTTGGTGATCTCGTCGTAGCGGCCCTGCTGCGCCTTTGTCACGAGCTGCGGGTCGGCCATCTGCGCGCGCGTCATGGCGACCATGTCGGCGCTGCCGCTGGCGATCGCGTCGTTCGCCATGCGCGGGTCGAGGATGCGCCCGATGATGAACACCTTGGCGCGGTCGCCGACGACGTCCTTCGCCCGCTTGCCGAACGGGATCATGAAGCCCTGCGGGACATTCATGTTGGCGACCGCCATGTGCATCGTGTGGTAGCCGCCGCCGGAGATATTGAAGTAGTCGAACAGGCCGGTGGCCGCCAGGATCTCGAGGCCCTCCTCGCTCTCCTCGCCGGTGATGCCGGCGTCGCCCATGAACTCGTCGAAGGACATGCGCAGGCCGACGGTGATCTCACGGCCGACCTTCGCGCGGATCGATTCCGCGATCTCGATCGCGAAGCGGCAGCGGTTGGCGGTGGAGCCGCCGTACTCGTCCGTGCGGAAGTTGTAGGCCTTCGAGAAGAACTGGCCCACGAGATAGGAGTGGGCGCCGTGGATCTCGACGCCGTTGAGGCCGGAGACACGGACATTGTCGGCCGACTCGCCGAACGCTTTGACGACGTCGAGGATGTGCGCCTTCTCCATCACCATCGGCACCTCGCGGTGCACCACCGACGGTACGCGCGAGGCCGCCCACAGCGGGTGCCAGTTGTCGTGCACCATCGTGCCCTTGTCGTGCACGCCCGCCGCGAACAGCTGCACGAACTGCTTGGCGCCGTACGGGGCGATGCTTTCGGCCAGCTTCGCGTACTGCGCGATCGCCCGCTTGTCGTGCGCCGAGCAGCCCATGTAGAACGAGCCCTTCGACAGCGGGTGGCCCGCCTGCTGCTCGGTGATCAGCAGCGCCGTCCCGCCCTTCGCCCGCTCGGTGTAGTAGGCGATGTGCTTCTCGCCGAGCACGTGGTTCTCGCCGTAGAGGATTGTCTGCGCCGTCTGCATGATGCGGTGCTTGACGCGCGTCGGGCCGATGTCGAGCGGCTGCCAGAGGTGGGTCAGCTCGGCTGTTGGCGTCGGGGCGGTTGCGGTCACGCGGGGCCTCCGTGGGCGCGGGTCGTGGCTAGGGCGGGGGTTGCGGCCGTCAGCAGCCGTGCAGGGTTAGCGACGGTGATGCGGTCGATGTCGGCTCGTGAGACGCCGGCCTCCTCGAGCCAGCGCGTCACGTGCAGCGGGATGTGCCCGTAGCCGGCGCCACCGAAGCTGCGCAACTGCACGCGGTAGCAGGCGTCGTGCGAGACGAGGATGCGGTCGCCGTAGCCGTCGCCCACCAGCCGGGCGATCGCGGCGACGACGTCCTGATCCCGCGGCTCGCGGTAGCCGCCCCAGCTCTCATAGAGGAACTCGGCCCCGAAGCGGTCGAACTGGATGGTGGCGCCGGTGTCGGCGCAGGCACGCTGGTAGTCGAGGCTGTGCGCGGTGTGGCTCTGGTGCCCGAGGATGACGCGGGTCGGATCGGCGCCGGCGGCGGCGAGGATGCCGACGATCTCGGGGCCGCGCTGCTCGTGCGGGATCGGGCAGTGGATGGTGATGGCGAGGCCGGTCTCCTGCTGGGCGAGGGCGGCGGCGCGGAGCACCTTCGCCTCGTCGGGGTGGATGCCGTCGCTGATGCCGAGCTCGCCGATGATGCCGGGCCGGACGCCGGTGCCGCCGATGCCGTCGCGGATCTCGGCGACGAGCAAGGCCGCCAGCTCCTCCTCGCCGGCGGCGGCCACGCTGGGCGTGTGCGTCGGCTGCACGTACCAGCCGCAGCCGCACACGATGCGGACGCCCGTCCGCTCGGAGAGGCGGCGCAGCGCGGCCGGGTCACGCCCGATCGAGTCGAGGCTGACGTCAACCAGAGTGCCGCCCCCCGCCTCGGCGAACCAGCGCAGCTCCTGCGCGGCGACCTCCTCGTCGGTGAAGACGAGGTTGTCGCGGAAGGCCATCGGGTCGCGGTAGACCTCGGCGAAGGTGTCGGCGCGCACGGTCTCGCCGACGAGCGCGCGCTTGTGCGGGGGCGCCGGCAGCAGCCAGGTGCCGAGATCGAAGAAGACGTGCTCGTGCGGGAGCGTCAGGCCGAGCTCGCCGGAGGCGACCGGCCCGGTGACGGTCATCACGGTGCCGGCCGCCGGCGCGGTCACGCGTGCCACCGGCGGTCGACCTCGTCGAGGGCCGCGTCGAAGGCGGCGAGGCCCACCTCGATCTCGGCGTCCGTGACGGTGAACGGCGGCGCCACCTTGATCGTGTTCGGGACGAACCCGCCGAGGAAGACGCCCCGCTTCGCGCACTCGGCGGCGACGACGTTGTTGGGCGCGGCCGAGAGGTCGCCGAGGAACGCGGTGGCCCGATCCTCCGCGACGATCGGCCGGCGGTCGGCGCCGACGAGATCGACGGCCCAGTAGAAGCCGCGGCCCGAGATGCGCCCGATCGACGGATGCCGGGCCGCAAGCTCGCCGAGGCGCCGCCCCAGCTCGACCCCGCGGGTGCGCACACGCGCCACCATGTCGGCCTCGAGCATCGCCTCGATGTTGCCGACGATCGATGCGCACACCAGTGGGTGGGCGTCGTGGGTCGACCCCGACCACCAGCGCGCACGGTCGAACCACTCGCCGATCTCGATGTTCGTGACAACGCCGCCGACCGGCAGCGCGCAGCCGTTGATGCCCTTGCCGACGACCATCAGGTCGGGCACCAGGCCGCCCGGCACGGTCTCGTAGCCGAACCACTCGCCCAGCCGCCCGAACCCGGTCAGCACCTCGTCGGCGATCCAGAGGATCGCGTAGCGGCGCGCCAGCTCGACGAGGCCGCGGTTGTAGCGGTCGGGCGGCAGCAGCCCGCCGGCCCCGAACATCGTCTCGGTGATGATCGCGGCGATGTTCTCGGGCCCGGTCTCGAGGATGATCCGCTCGGTCTCGAGCAGGGACGGCAGCGGGTCGCGCGCGTCGTCGAAGAACTCCGGCTGCGGGATCGCGACGACGTTGGCGCCGGCCGCGCCCGGGACGTCGAGCACAGCGTCGCGCCGGTCGTCGGGGGTGATGTTGCCGCGGTAGCCGCGCAGCTGTGTCGCGCCGGGCACGAGGCCGTGATAGCTCGCCGCCTGCGTCAGGATCACGGGCCTGCCCGTGAAGAGCCGGGCCATCGCCATCGCCACCTCGGCGCCCTCGGTGCCCGACGAGAGGATGCGGATGCGCCCTGCCCACGATGCCGGCGCGCCCAGGACATCCTCGAGCACGAGCTTCGCCGCACGCGCCCGGTAGTCGGTCGCCATGCCAAAGAAGACGTGGCCGTAGCGCTCCATCGCGCGCACGATCTCGGCATGCACGCGCGGATGGCGGTGCCCCATGGAGTCGGAGATCAGCTGGCTCTGGAAGTCGAGCAGCCGCGCACCGCCGGCCAGCACGAGGTAGTTGCCGTCGGCCCGCTCGACGCCTGTGAAGGCGTACTCGGACTGGGCCTGCACGTTGTGGAGGTAGTACGAGCGATCCCAGCGCTCGATCTCACCCCAGTCGATATCGAGATCAGCCATGCGGACTAGCTTACGAGACCCTGCGCGGCAGGGTCAACCGAGCTACAGGCTAGACGCCCGCCGCGAGCCGGGCGGCGCGGTAGTCGGCGCGGCGCTGCTCGCGCGTGCGCTCGATCTCTTCCTCGGTCAGGTCGCCCTCGGTCATCCGCCAGCACCGCGCGAAGTGGTCGTTCTGGCCGGCCATCGTGAGACGCTGTGGCTCCTGCCGGCAGCGATCCTTGACGTACGGGCAGCGGGTGGCGAGGTAGCAGCCCTGCGGCAGGTTGATCGGGCTGGGGATCTCGCCCTCCAGCCGCTCGGCGCGGTTGGACTGATCGCGCCGCTGCTTCGGGTCGGGCCGGAGCACCGAGGCGAGCAGCGCCCGGCTGTACGGATGGCGCGGATGGTTGAAGATCTCCTCGCGGCTGCCGAGCTCGACTACCTGGCTCAGGTACATGATCGCGACGCGGTCGCAGATCGAGCGCACGAGCGCGAGGTCGTGGGAGATGAAGATGTAGGTGAGCCCGAGCTCCCGCTGGAGGCGCTTCAGCAGCGCCATGATCTCGGCCTCCGCCTCGGGCGGCAGCGCCGAGGTCGGCTCGTCGAGAACGACGAGCTTGGGGTTGGTCGAGATCGCGCGGGCAATCGACGCGCGCTGAAGGGCGCCGGGCGAGAGCATCGCCGGAATCGCGTCGGCGACCGATGGCGGCAGGCCGACCAGCGCGAGCAGCTCCAGCGACCGCTCGCGGCGCTGCTGCTTCGACATGTCGGTGTGGATGCGCAGCGGCTCGACGATCTGCTTCCAGATCGTGATCTGCGGGTTGAGCGCATCGAACGGCTCCTGGAACACGATCTGCATGTCGGTGCGCAGGTGCCGCACCTCGGCGCCCGTCATCTTGGTGACGTCGCGGCCCTCGAAGATTACCTCGCCGGCGGTTGGGTTGATCAGCCGGAGCACGCAGCGACCGAGCGTCGTCTTGCCAGAGCCGGACTCGCCGATCACGCCCAGGGTCTCGCCCTTGTACAGCGTCAGGTCGACATCCGAGCAGGCGTGCACGACGGCCTTGGTGCCGGGAATCGTGAACTGCTTGACGAGCCCCTTGATGTCGACGAGGACTTCCCGGGTATCGGTGGCGGCTTCGGTCATGCCGTCTCCTTAGTGGCCCGACGCTTCAGCGCCGAGGAGCTGGGTACGGACGGTCTCGGTCACGGTGGCGGTGCGGTGACAGCGAGAGAAATGGCCGGGCACGACCTCGACGAAGTCGGGGTGCACCGTGGTGCAGCCGTCCTCGACCGTGCTGAAGGGGCAGCGGTTGTGGAGCAGGCAGCCCGTGGGGAGCTGACGGCCGTCCACGGGGAAGCCGGTGAGTTGCAGCCGCTTGTCGGCGATGCCGCGCTGCGCCGCCAGGAGCGCCGCGCTCGCGGGGTAGCTCGGCTGCTCGAAGAAGCGCTCGGTGGGCGCCTCCTCGACGACCTCGCCGGCGTGCATCACGTAGACGCGGTCGCAGTAGTTGGCGACGATCGACAGGTTCTGCGTGACGACGAGCAGGCTCGACCCGACCTCGTCGACGGCGTGCCGCAGGTCGTCGAGCACCTGCGCCTGCACCGTCACGTCGAGGCCGCTGGTCGGCTCGTCGGCAATCAGCAGCCGTGGCGAGCAGGCGAGGGCCATTGCGATGAGCACGCGCTGGGCCATGCCGCCGGACAGCTCGTGCGGGAATGCCCGCAGGCGGCGCACGGGGTCGTTGATGCCGACGATCTCGAGCAGCTCGATCGCTCGGGCGAGCGCCTGCTCCTCGGTCGCCTCGCGATGCGCCGTGTACATCGTGACCAGCTGCTCACCGAGGCGCATCACCGGGTTGAGCGCGCCGCGGGGGTTCTGCGTCACGAGGCCGATGGCGCTGCCACGCACCTTGCGCCACTCCTCGTCGGACAGCCCATTCATCCCCTCGGGCGTCGCCGAGTAGAGCTGCTCGCCCTCGAAGTGGACGCTGCCACCGACGATCTTGCCGCTGCGCCGGGTCAGGCCGAGGACACCGAACATGGTGGACGACTTGCCCGAGCCGGACTCGCCGACGATGCCGACAACCTCGCCGCGGCGCACGTTGAACGAGACGTCGTTGACGGCGCTGTTGACCGACCCGACCTGCCGGTACTGGATGCTCAGGTTGCGGACGTCGAGGAGGAAGTCGCTCTCGGCCACGGCTACGTCCGCCTCAGGAAGATGTCCTGGAGCGCCTCGCCGACGACCGCGAAGCCGAACACGCAGGCCGACATGGCGAGGCCCGGGAACACCGAGGGCCACCACTGGCCGATGATGATGCCGTCCTTGCCGGCGGCGATCATGCTGCCCCACTCCGGCGTCGGCGGCTGGACACCGGCGCCGATGAACGAGAGGCCGGCGGTGATGATGATCGAGTAGCCGAAGGTGATCGACGCCTGCGCGAAGCCTGGCGTCATCGCGTTCGGCAGCACATGCCGGATCGCAATCGACGCACCTCGGTCACCAGTGGCTCGTGCCGCCTCCACGAATGTCCGTTCTCGCAGCGAGAGGACTTCGGAACGAATCAGGCGCAGGTAGATCGGCACGTTGAGCAGCGCGATCACGATCACGATCACGATGTACGATCGCCCGAAGCCGACGACGACCACGATCGCGAGCACGAACAGGGGAAACGCCTGCACCGTGTCGGAGGTGCGCATCACGAGCTCGCCGGCGAAACCGCGGAAGAAGCTTGCGAGCAGGCCGATCAGTGAGCCGATGATGAGCGACAGCAGCGTCGCCACGACGGCGATCGTGACGTCGATGCGCGGCGCTGCCAGCACGCGCGAGAAGATGTCGAAGCCGGATGCATCCGTGCCGAACCAGTGCGTACCGCTCGGCGCCTGGTTGACGTCCGAGGTGGCAGCCGTGGTGTCGAACGGAACCACATACGGGCCGATGATCGCGAGCAGGACGAAGACGAACACGAAGAAGGCGCCGATCTTGGTGAGCAGGCTGGTCCTGAGAATCGAGACGAAGTGCTCGCGCATCGTCACCGCGCGCACGAGCGCATCGTCGTGCAGCCCCGGGGTGATCTGCGTGTCGAGCCCGCGCTCGATCTCGATGTTCGGTCCGCCCATCTCGGTCATCGTGTACCTCCGTAACGGACCCGCGGATCGAGCACCGCATAGACGATGTCCATGAGCAGGTAGATGAGCAGCGAGAAGGCGGTCATCACGACGACGGCGCCCTGGATCGCCGGGAAGTCGGTGGCGAGCGTGCGCTGCAGCGAGTACACGCCAAGGCCGTCGAGCGAGAACACCGTCTCGATCAGCACTGCGCCGCCGAGCATGAAGCCGAAGAGGATGCCCGAGAGCGTGATCACCGGCGAGAGCGAGTTGCGCAGCATGTACCAGCGGATCGTCTTGGCGTGGTAGCCGGCAGCCTTGGCGTACAGGATGTAGTCCGAGTTGACAACGCTGAGCACGCTCTGCCTCGTCATCTTGATGATCGGGCCGGTGAGCACGAACGCGAGCGTGAAGACAGGGAGACAGTAGTGCCACAGGTTGTTGCCGAACGCCGTCCAGTTGCCCGCTATCAGCGCGTCTATCAGCGTGAACCGGGTATGCACGTCGGGCGGGCTGACCTCGGGCGACAGCTGGCCGAGCGGAGCGGGGAACCACTTGAGCAGGAAGAAGAAGACGTAGACGAACATCAGGCCCCACCAGAAGTCGGGCTGGGCGCCGGCGAACAGCGAGTAGCCGAGCGTCAGCTTGTCGGGCAGCTCGCCCGGCTTGGCGGCGGCAGCACGGCCGACCGGGATCGCGATCAGCAGCGACAGGAAGAACGCCATCACCGTGAGCTGGATCGTGACCGGGAAGCGCTGCGCGATCTCGCTCCAGATGGCGTCCTGCGTATTCCACGAGACGCCGAAGTCGAAGTGCAGGATCAGGCCCTTGAGGTAACGCCAGAGCTGGGTGCCCTGCGAGACGTCGATGCCGAGCGTGGCGCGCGCCTGGGCCCGTGCCGCGTCGGTGGCGACGAAGCCGACGACGCGCGAGGTCGGGTCGACCGGCAGCCAGCGCAGCAGGAAGAACGTCCCGATGACGACGATCAGCAGCTGCGGGATGAGGAAGCCGAGCCGCTTGAGAATGAAGCGCCCGAGATCGGTGACGAACAGGAAGCCGAGGATCTTCAATGCCCGCTTGGACGCAGCGCTGCGCTCCCTGACCGGAGCCGGCGCGTTCACGGGTGGGCTGGCGGCTTCCATGGCGTGATGGTTGGTCGACCCCGTGCTCCTGCAGGTCGAACAGGACGGATGTATACACCACACAACAACCCGCGACAACTGACTACCGCACAGCACCGAGGAGGAGGCACCAGATGACACAGGAAGGCACCCGCGTCGAACGCGTCACGACCGAGGGCGACTGGTTCGAGCCCTACAAGATCGCCCTGGCCTGGAAGGTCGGCGACCTCGTCTTCACGTCCGGCCAGGCGGCGATCACCGAGCAGGGCGAGATCGTCGGGCTCGGCGACTTCGACGCCCAGGTGGTGCAGACGATGAAGAACGTCGCCCGCGTGCTGGAGCTCGCCGGCTCGAGCATGAAGGACATCGTCAAGGTGAATATCTATGTAACGGATATGACGCACTTCCCCAAGGTGCTGGAGCTGCGCGAGAAGTACTTCGCGTATCCCTGGCCGGCCGACACCATCGTCGAGGTGACGGCGCTCGCGATCCCCGGCCTGATGATCGAGGTCGACGCGACGGCCGTCGTCAGCGCCGCACGCCGGTAGGCACGACGCAACGATGACCGCCACCGTCGTCCGCACGGTCTGCCCGAAGGACTGCCCCGACACGTGCGGGCTGCTCGCGCACGTCGAGGACGGGCGCGTGACACGGGTGGTCGGCGATCCCGACCATCCCGTCACGCGGGGCTTCCTCTGCGGGCGGTTCCAGCACTTCGAGGAGCTGATCCACCATCCCGACCGGCTCGTGCGCCCGCTGGTGCGCGAGAGCAAGAGCGAGCCGTTCCGCGAGGCGACGCTCGACGACGCGCTCGACCTGGTGGCGGCGCGGCTCGGTGCGCTCGCGGCGGAGCACGGCGGCGGCGCGATCCTGCCCTACTCGTACCTCGCCAACATGGGCGTGGTCGCGAACCGCTTCGCCGACCGGCTGTGGAACAGGCTCGGCACCTCGCGCGTCGGAATGGAGATCTGCGCGATGGCGGGCGCCGAGGCGGTGTTCCGGGTGATGGGACGGATCCGCGGCACCGAGCCGCAGTTCCTCGACCGGACGAAGCTCTACGTCGCGTGGGGGCGCAACCCGAAGGCGACCGGTGTCCACTCGTGGGCGCTGACCAGGGACATCCACCCGCGCGTCGTGATCGACCCCTTCCAGTCGGACAGCGCGCGGGCCGCCGACCTCTGGATCCAGCCGCGGCCGGGCACCGACTCGCTGCTGGCGATCGGGATGATGCGGCTGCTGATCGAGCGCGACTGGGTCGACTCGCAGTTCGTCGAGGAGCGCACGAACGGGTACGAGGCGCTGCGGGCGAAGGTGCTCTCGGTGCCGCTGGGCGACGTCGTGGCCGAGACCGGGGTGCCGCTCGCGCGGATCGAGGAGCTGACCGAGCTGTACCACTCGGTGCGCCCGGGGCTGCTGCACGCCGGCGTCGGCCTGCAGCGCAACACGAACGGCGGCGAGATGGTCGCGGCGATCTGCATGCTGGCGGCGCTCACCGGGCAGGTCGGCGTGCCGGGCGGCGGCGCCCTCTACGCAAACTTCGACTGGGACTGGGCCGACGTCTCGCACGCGGAGTTGCGCGGCGGCGACGCGCCACGCATGGTGTCGATGCTGCAGCTCGGCCGCGCGCTCACCGCGGACGACTCGCTGAAGGCGCTCGTCGTCTACAACTCGAACCCGGCCGCAACGGCACCGAACCAGTCGCTCGTCTGGCGGGGCCTGCAGCGCGATGACCTGTTCGTCGTCGTGCACGACCTCTTCCTGACGGACACGGCCCGTTTCGCCAACGTCGTCCTGCCGGCCGCCAGCTTCGCCGAGTCGACCGACGTCTACCGCTCGTACTGGCACGACTACGCGCAGATCGGCAACAAGGCCATCGAGCCCGTCGGCGACTCGCTGTCGAACCACGCCCTCGTGCAGCAGCTCGCGCGGCGGCTCGGCTTCTGCGAGCCGTGCTTCGACGAGACGGAGGAGCAGGTGATCGAGGCGGCGCTGGCCGGGACCGGCCTCGCCGTCGACGACCTCCGGGCAGGCCCGGTGCCCGCCGAGGATCCGCGGAAGACGTCGTTCGAGGACGGCCGCTTCCCGACGCCGAGCGGCCGGCTCGAGCTGCTGGTGCCGACGTACACGCCCCGGCGCGACGCCGAGCACCGCTACCGCTACATCACGCCCAAGAGCCGCGAGCAGCACGGCAGCCAGCTCTTCCTCTACGAGCGCAAGCGGCCGATGCTGGAGACGCCGTTCCTCTTCATCCACCCCGAAGACGCCGCCGCCGAGGGCATCGCCGACGGCGACGCCGTGCGCGCCTGGAACAGCCGCGGGGCGGTCGAGCTGGTCGCGAAGGTCAGCGGGCGCGTCCAGCCCGGGCTCGTCGTCAGCTACATGGTGCGCTGGGGCGCGAACGCGAATGCGACGACGAGCGACGAGCCCGCCGATATGGGCGGCAACTCGACCTTCCACACGAACTACGTGAGCCTGGCGCGGGTGTAGGGCCTACGCCCGGCCGCGCTCAAGCTGCGTATGGCCCGTGGCCATGATCCGCTGGCTCACTCCGGCTACTTCGCTGCCGCGATGCGCTGCGCCGCGGTCTGGATCGACGTCACGATGTTGTTGTAGCCGGTGCAACGGCAGTAGTTGCCGCTGATGGCGTGGCGGATCTGGGCCTCGTCGGGCGTCGGGTTCGACTCGATCAGATCGAGCGCGGCGAACAGCATGCCGGGCAGGCAGTAGCCGCACTGGAAGCCGTACTCGTCCCAGAACGCCTGCTGCACCGGATGGAGCCCGCCCTCGTCGGGGGCGATGCCCTCGATGGTGCGGATCTCGGCGCCGTCCGCGCTCGCGGCCAGCACGAGGCACGACTTCTCGATCTCGCCGTTCAGCTGGACGGTGCAGGCACCGCAGTCGCCGGTCAGGCAGCCGATGTGGGTGCCCTTGTAGCCGAACGTGTCGCGGATCGCCTCGACGAGCAGGAGGCGCGGATCGATGTCCGCGGCCTTCGCGTCGCCGTTGATGGTCAGCTCGATGTGGATGGTGTCGCTCATCGTCGGTGTCTCCTCTAGACCGCGGCCTTGACCGCGCGCTTCGCGATCGCGCCGGCGATCTGCTTCCGATACTCGCCATCGGCGAGGACATCGCTGAACGGGCTGGTGATGGCGGCCTCGGCAGCCCGTGCCAGGCCGTCGAGGTCGGAGGCCGAGCCGGTGACCGTGACGGGCCGGCTGTTCGCCGCGCCGATCGTCACCGTGACCGAGCCGTCTGCACCGACGAGGGAGGTGCCCGTGCAGATCGGCCAGCTCGACTCCGCCACCTTGAACTTGTAGTAGCCCTGCCTCATGCCTACGGGCACCGGAATCGAGATCGACTCGAGCAGCTCGCCGGCCTGGAGGACGGTGTCGAACGGGCCCCGGTAGAAGTCGGCCGCCGCGACCTGGCGGGTGCCGGCTGCCGTGCGCAGGTTGAACGTCGCGCCGAGCCCGACGAGCAGCCCGTGCGCATCGGCGCTGGGGTTGGCGTAGCAGACCGACCCGGCGATGGTGGCCCGGTTGCGGAGCTGCGCGCCACCGGTGATACCGGTGCACATGGCCACGAGCGCCGGGATCTTCTGCGCGGCAGCCGAGCGGATGACGTCGGTGTAGGTGGCACGGGCGCCGATGACGACTGCGCCGCCCTCCTCCCTGACATAGCGGAGGCCCGCGTTCTTCAGGTCGATGACGCGCCTCGGGTCGCGGTCACCGGCCGTCATCTCGACGACGACCCACGTGCCGCCGCCGATCACCTCGGTGTCGGCGGGCGACTGCGCGAGCAGCGAGGCCGCCTCCTCGACGCTCTTCGGCGCGAGGTACTGGAAGCGGTTCTTGATCACTGCCGGGCCTCCTTCAGCGCAGCGAGAACATAGGGCGGGGCGGCCGGAGTGCGGCGCAGCCGGGCGCCCAGGGGCCGGATCGCGTCGTTGACGGCGTTGATGATCGCGCCGGCGGCGCCACCGACACCCGCCTCGCCGGCGCCCTTGACGCCGAGCAGCGTGAACGGGCTGGGGGTCACCTGGTGCTCGATCTCGATCATCGGGATCTCGTTGGCCCGCGACATCATGTAGGTCTTGAAGCGGTCGGCCAGGAGCGTTCCGTCGGCGCTGTACTTGCACTCCTCCGAGAGGGCGGCGCCGAAGCCCATCACCGCAGCGCCGTGCATCTGGCCCTCGACGAACATCGGGTTGATCATGTTGCCGCAGTCGTGCAGCACACCGAAGCGCTGCAGGTCGACCTTGCCGGTCTCGATATCCACCTCGACGATCGCAACGTGCACCGCGTTCGAGTACGTCGGGTAGGGCTGGATGCGGCCCTTCTCGTCGGGGAAGTGGACGATGTTGTCCGGCTTGTAGACGCGGGTCGCCTCGAGCGGCGGCTCCACCATGTGGGCGGTGGCGAAGGCGAGCGTGTAGACGACGTTGGCGACGTCCTTGATCGCGACCGCCTTGTCGGTGCCGGCGACGCTGATCTTGCCCTGGTCGAAGACGAGGTCGTCCTCGGCCGCCTCGAGCATGAATGCGGCAACCTTCGCCAGCTTCACCCGGATATCGCGCGCGGCGAGCAGGGCGGCGTTGCCGCCCGAGACCATCGAGCGGCCCGAGTAGTTGCCGAAGCCGTACGGGCAGATGTCGGTGTCGCCCTGGATCACGGTGATGCCGTCGAGGTCGACGCCGAGCGTGTCGGCGACGATCTGTGCGATGCCGCCGTCGTTGCCGGAGCCAGGGGTGGTGACGCCGGTGAGCACCGTGACCTCGCCGGACGGGCCTACCTTCACCGTCGAGGTGTCGTAGCCGCCGACGATCGTGCCGGGGATGTCGGCCGACTCCGGGGTCAGCTCGAACGCGATGCCGAAGCCAATGTGGCGACCCTCCGCAAGGGCGGCTGCCCGCCTGGCCGGGAACCCCTCGTAGTCGAGCATCTTGAGCGCCGTCTCGAGCGCCTGGTGGTAGTCGCCCGAGTCGATGTTGAGGCCCGAGTTCGTCTTGTACGGGAACTCGTCCTTGTGGATGAAGTTGCGGCGGCGCACCTCGGCCGGGTCGATCCCGGTCGCCTCGGCGACGAGGTCGATGATCCGCTCCATCACGATCTGCGGGCCTTCCTTGCCGTAGCCGCGCGCGGCCTGCCAGGGCGCCTTGTTCGTCGTAACCGCGGTGACGACGACATCGGTGTTCGGCACCTTGTAGCCCGTCGGAAACGAGAGGCCCGCGAGGAACGCCATGCCCCAGCCCGGGCACGCCGAGATCGAGCCGACGTTGGCCGTGAAGTGGTTGCGCAGGCCGACGATCTTGCCGTCGCTGTTGAAGGCGACCTTGAAGCGGTGGAGGTGCTCGCGGGCGCCGAACAGCAACGCCTCGTCGCGCTCCTCGATCCACTTGACCGGCTTGCCGAGGATGCGGCTGAAGACGCAGGTCAGCCCCTCCTCCGGGTGGCCCGGCATCTTCAGGCCGAAGCCGCCGCCGATGGTCGGCGCGATGATGCGGATCTGCGACTCGTTGACGCGGAGGGCGGCCGACAGCACCCAGCGCAGCGGATGCGGGTTCTGCGTGGCGAAGTGCAAGGTGTACGCCTCGGCGCGGGAATCCCAGGAGGCGATGTAGCCGCGGGTCTCGATCGGCTGGGTCGAGTAGCGATGGTGGTAGAAGGTGTCCTCGAGCGTGTGGTCGGCAGCTGCCGCCGCGGCGTCGAAGTCGCCCTCGACGAACGGGATGCGGATGACGACGTTGTCCTCCCAGCCCTCCGTGTCGTAGAGCAGCGGGGCGCCCGGCTTGAGCGCCTCATCGCCGTCCAGAACGAACGGCAACACCTCGTACTCGACGTCGATCAGGTCGAGCAGGGCGTCGGCGTCGCCGCGGCTCGGCGCCACGACGGCCGCCACGATCTGGCCCCGGTACGTCACCTTCCCCGTAGCGATCACGCGCACGTCGTTGTACTTGCCCCCGAACACGGCCGCCGAGATGAAGTGCGGGATCGGATCGGCGTGCTCCTTGGCCTCCTCGCCGTCCAGCGCGCTGATGCAGCGCGGATCCTGGCGCACCCGGCTGAGGTCGACCTTCTTGATGAGCGCATGCGGATGCGGGCTACGAAGCACCGACATGTGGACGGTGCCGAGCAATTCGAGGTCGTTGACGTACTCGGTCTTGCCGGTCAGGAACTGATCGCCCTTCAGCTTCTGCGAGCGCTGACCGATGTAGCGATTCGCCTCGGGAACCGCTTTCGGATACGGGCTGGCGACGCTCATGCACTCTCCTCGGGTCGTTGTCGACTCTGATCCCGGATTCTGGTTCGCGCACGGCGACCGAGCGCTGGCCGTCTCAGGTGGACGCGAGTGAGATTACCGCAATTGCCGATACACACCACCGTTGCATCAGGGATGCTGCAGGCATGAGCTTCCGCTTCGCCTACGGGCGCCCCCCCCAGGTGGCCGCGCGCGCCATGGTCGCGACGAGCCAGCCCCTCGCCACCCGCGCCGGCCTGCGCATGCTCGAGCGCGGCGGCAACGCCGTCGACGCTGCGATCGCCGCGGCCGCCGTCCTCTGCGTGGCAGAGCCGATGATGACCGGGCTCGGCGGCGACTGCTTCGCGCTCGTGTGGCGAGACGGCCGCGTCGAGGGCCTCGACTCGGCCGGCCCGGCGCCGGCGACGGCCGACCCGGTGTTCCCCGTCGAGCAGAAGGGGCCGCGCTCGATCACGGTGCCCGGCGCGGTCGCCGGCTGGGCCGCGCTCTCCGAGCGCTACGGCAAGCTCGGCCTCGATGCCTGCCTCGCCGACGCGGTCGACGCCGCCGTACACGGTGTCGCCTCCGGCTACCGCAACAGCGCCCAGTGGGAGCTGTCGCCGGCTCCCGCCGAGTTCGGCCAGGCGCCCCCGCCCGGCCGCATCTACCACCTGCCGGGGCTGGCGGCCACGCTGCGCCGTGTCGCCGAGGAGGGCCCGGATGCCCTCTACCGCGGCCCCGTCGCCCACGCCATCAGCGCGGTCAGCTGGCTCGAGGAGAGCGACCTCGCCGGGTTCACGCCGCGCTGGGTCGAGCCGCTGCGCATCGGCTACCGCGGCTACGAGGTCGTGGAGTTGCCGCCGCCGACGCAGGGCGTGGCGGCGCTGATCGGCCTGGGCCTGCTGGAGGGCTTCGAGCCCGACCTCGCCTCGCAGGTGGCGTGCGTGCGGCTGGCGCTCGAGGACGCGTTCGCCAACGTCCGCGACGGCGCCGACGTGAGCCGGCTGCTCGCCCCCGACCGGCTCGCCCGCCGCCGTGGCGACACGCCGCCCTGGGTGACCGAGCCACGCGGCTCGACGGTATACCTGTCGGTGGTGGACGAGGACCGGCTGGCGGTCAGCTTCATCCAGAGCGTGTACATGGGCTGGGGCTCCGGCATCGTCGCGCCGGGCACCGGCATCGCCCTGCAGAACCGGGGCGCCTGCTTCGCCGTGAACGGCGCGGTCGAGCCCGGCCGGCGGCCCTACCACACCATCATCCCGGGGCTGCTGCTGCGCGACGGTGCGCTCGCCGGGCCGTTCGGCGTGATGGGCGGCTTCATCCAGGCCCAGGCGCACGTGCAGCTGGTTTCCGGCCTCGTCGACCGCGGGCTCGACCCGCAGGCCGCGCTCGACCAGCCGCGTTTCCGGGTCGAGGACGACACGGTGTGGCTGGAGGAGGGGCTGTGGCCCCGGGCCGCCGAGCTCGAGCAGGCCGGCCACAAGGTGGCGCTCGACGAGCAGACGTACCCGTTCGGCGGCGGCCAGGTGATCCTCGTCAACGACGAGGGCACGCTCGTCGGCGGCTCCGACCCGCGCAAGGACGGGTACGCCGCCGGCTTCTAGCCGGCCTCTGCTGGGATGCCCGAGTGGCCGGAGCTGGAGGCGTGGCGGCGGGAGCTCGACCCGCTCGTCGCGCGCACCGGTGGCGGCGGCCGGGCCGGCCCACATCGCGACGCTGAAGACGTTCGACGCGCCGCTCGCAGCGCTGGCCGGGCGCCGGTTCAGCGGGGCCGAGCGGCGCGCCAAGCGGCTCCTCTTCCCCACCGGCGACGGCGAGCTCGTGCTGGTCGTCCACCTGATGACCGCCGGCCGGCTGCGCTTCCTCGAGCCGGGCGCGAAGCGGCCGAAGACGCCGGCGTTCCGGCTGCGCTTCGAGGACGACGCCGAGCTCATCCTGACCGAGGGCGGAACCAAGAAGGCGGCGGGCGTCTGGCTGCTGCGGCCGGCGGCGGCCCGGGAGCTGCTCGCCCACCTGGGGCCAGAGGCCGTGGGACTCGGCGCCGAGCGGCTGGCCGGGATCCTCGCCGCCGACACGCGCCGGCTGCACGCGTTCCTGCGCGACCAGCGTGCGCTCGCCGGCATCGGCCGCGCCTGGGCGAACGAGATCCTGCATGCCGCCCGACTCTCGCCGTACGGGCTCTCGACCCGGCTCTGGGCGGCGGAGGTAGAGCGGCTGGCAGCAGCGATCGACTCCGAGCTCCTGCGCGGCCTGGCGTTGCGCGAACAGGGGCTGCCGGATGTGCAGATCTATCGTGTCCACAACCGGTTCGGACAGCCGTGTCACGTCTGCGGGACGCCGATCGACCGTATCGACTTCGAGGAGCACACGATCGCCTACTGCCGGGTCTGCCAGACCGGCGGACGGTTGCTGCAGGACCGGCGGCTGTCGCGGCTGCTGAAGTAGCGCGGCCGGGCGCCGCGCCCTACTGCGGCAGCCGGATCGTCAGCAGCTCGCCGTCGATCGTGACGGCGCCGCCCAGAAACGCGATCAGGCGCACGGCAGCGGCGGCCCCCAGGTCGCGGATCTCCTGCCCCAGCACGACCGGCGCCGCGTGCTTGGTGACCCGCTCGACCGTGATCTCGGCACCGCAGGCGACCACGGCCACGTGCTCCTGCGCGCCGTGCCGGAGCGCGGCCTGGATGAGCGCCGAGACCGCGCGCTCGACCGGCTCGCGGTCGACGA
Source organism: Actinomycetota bacterium (assembly GCA_947445525.1). Classification (GTDB taxonomy): domain Bacteria; phylum Actinomycetota; class Thermoleophilia; order Gaiellales; family Gaiellaceae; genus CANFDS01. Next base: position 25,203 of record CANFDS010000001.1, read on the forward strand.
CGACCCTGCCCCCGGGCCCGGAGAGCCCGACCCGGTCGGCGCCGAGGTGCCCCTCGGCGTAACGCGCAACGGCAAGCGAGTCGGCGTCCTCCAGCTTCGCCTGGTAGCGGCCGGCCTCGATCCGCGAGACGAGCGACAGCTCCGCGATCAGCTCGGTGAGTTGTCCCGACGCCGTCTCGATCATCTCGACGTACTTCCGCTGCTGGTCGCCGAGCGTGGCGTCGCGCCCGAGGGTGCGCGAGAAGCCGAAGATCGTCGCGAGCGGCGTGCGCAGGTCGTGGGCGGCGAGCATGACGAGCCGCTCGAAGCTCGTGTCGTGCTGCGGCAGGGGCAGGGCGTCGGACACGGCCGGCTACGGCGTCGGGGCGACGGACGCCCCGCCCTTACGGCGCCGCAGCGTCGCCCGGCTCTCGGTGCCCGCGCGAAGGCGGGCGATGTTTGCGCGATGCAGCACCACGACCCCGAGGAAGGCGATCCCGCCCATCACGACGACCGGCCACGGCTCGCCGAGGGCCGCCGCGAGCGGCGCGAGCGAGGCGGTCGCGACGATCGAGCCGAGCGACACGTAGCGGCCGAGCAGGAAGACCACGAGGAAGACGGCGATCGCCGCGAGGCCAACGAGCGGTGCGACGCCGAGGATGGCCCCGCCCGTCGTCGCAACCATCTTGCCGCCCTTCTGGAACTTCATGAAGAGCGGCCGAGCATGTCCGGCCATTGCCGCCGCACCCGCGAGAACGCCGGCCAGGTGGCTGACCGTGAGCGTCGCCACCAGCGCCGGCACCAGCCCCTTGGCGACGTCGAAGAGCATCACCGGCAGGCCGTAGTTGCGGCCGTAGGTGCGCCAGACGTTCGTCGCGCCAACGTTGCCGCTGCCGACCGTGCGGATGTCGACGCCCTTCGTCAGGCGGACGAGCCAGTACCCCGCCGGGATGCTCCCGGCGAGGTACCCGACTACGACGAGGAGGGCGAAGAGCACGGTCGAGCCGGCCGGGCCGTCAACCGGTCAGGCCGGGATCTGATACTTGGCGACCCAGTCGTTGACGACGTTCCAGTCGAGGTTCCGGAAGAACGCGTCGATGTACGAGCCACGATCGGTCAGGTAATCCGAGAAGTAGGCGTGCTCGTAGACGTCGAGCGCCACGAGCGGCGTCGCGTTCCACACCGGGTACGTGTTCTGGGCGTCGCCGATGTAGTTGAACAGCCGGCCCTCGTCCCAGTCGTACGCCGTCCAGGCCCAGCCGCGGCCCGCGATACCCGTCGCCTTGAGATCGGCCTTCCAGGAGCCGACCGAGCCGAAGTCGCGCTTGATCAGGTAGCCGATAGCGCCGTCGGGATCGCCGCCGTTGCCGCCGAGGTGATCGAAGTAGATCTCGTGGTTCTTCACGCCGCCGACGGCGAACGTGTAGTCGACCTTGAGCGCGCGCAGGTCGGAGTAGACCTGGTTCGCGGTGGCGAGATCGACCTCGGTAAGACGCTTCAGCAGCTCGTTCCGCTTGTTCACGTAGCCGGTGTAGAGCTTGTGGTGAGCCTCGACCGACTCACGGGAGATGCCGTCGAGCTCGAGCAGCGCAGCCTTCAGCGGCTTCGCAGCGATCTCGACGTGGTTGTAGGCAAGCGCAGACATCACAATCCTTTCCTGGACTCGAACACGCGGCCGGAGCATATCGCCCAATCCAGGCCAGACGGAGATGCACCGGCAGCAGCGGGCAATTCGCGAGCAGCCGTACCGCCTACACGTTCGTGACGATGAGCGCAACACTCGCCCTCACCCGCAGCTTGCCGCCGACCGCCGCAACGGCAACTATCCACCTTGAGCAGGCGCTCGAGACGACGGACGGGGAGCTGCTAGAGCGGGTCGGCGCCGGCGACCGCGTGGCCTTCGAAGACCTCTACAAGCGGTACGCGCGCTCGGTGCTGGGGCTGGCGCTGCGCCGTCTGAGCGACCGCGGCACGGCCGAGGACGCCGTCCAGGAGACATTCGCGGCAATCTGGCGCTCGGCCCGGAGCTACAGGCCGGAGCGGGGGCCAGGCACCCCATGGCTGTACGCGGTCGCGCGCAACGCGATCGCCGACCGGGGCCGTCGCCGACCCGAGACGACCGCCGAGGTGCCCGACACCCCCGACCGCGAGCCGCTACCCGGTGACCGCGCCGAGGCCGAGTGGGTCTCGTGGCGCGTGCATCGCGCGCTCGAGGAGCTCCCCCAGTCCGAGCGCCAAGTGATCGAGCTCGCCTACTGGAGCGGGCTGTCCCAGAGCGAGGTGGCCGAGTTCCTCGACATCCCGCTGGGAACCGTCAAGACACGCACGCGCAGTGGCCTCGGCAGGCTCGCCGTCGCCCTCGCAGGGGAGCTGCGATGACCGACCGGCCCGATCTCCGCGACCTGCTGCCCGACGACGTCGGGCCGGACGAGCTCGAGCGGCTCGGCCACGTCCACGAGCTGCTGCTGGCCGCCGGCCGGCCCGCCGAGCTGCCGCCGCGCCTGACGAGCGTGCCGACCGCACGCAGATCAGGTCTGATCGCCTTCGCCGAGCACCGCCGCAAGGCCGTCCTGCTCGTCGCCGCGGCGGCGGCCGCCGCGCTCTTCGGCGTCGGCTTCTTCTCGGGCTGGTCGACGAAGGACGGGAGCTTCAAGGCGGCCTTCGGCCCGATCGCGATGCGCGGCAGCGACACAACGGGCGCCGCGCTCGCGCAGATCTGGGTCGGACAGAAGGACGCCGCGCTCAACTGGCCGTCGCTGATGAAGGTGCGCGGACTGCCCACGTTGCCGAAGAACGGCTACTACGCCCTCTACCTCACCGACGAGAAGACCGGGAAGCGCCTGCTGCTGTGCACCGTGTTCGCCGTGCACAAGGGCGTGACGACCGTCACCTTCAACTACCCGGGTTCGGCCAGGGGCCGCGGCTGGGTGGTCGTACCGGAGACCCCGGGCGGAGCCGTCGACAGCCCGGCAGTGCTCTGGACGCCGAAGCCCGGCAGCGGCAGCGCGTAGCGGCGCCCGGCGGCCCCTCGCCCTCGCGCCCGCGCCAGCCTCGGCCCGCGTCGCTCAGGGAGCGGTGCGGTTGTTGGCGACGAACGCCGCGTGCGTGACCGGCATGTGGTCGGCGAACAGCTCCTCGACCGCCTCGGCGAAGCGCCGGATCTCGCGCTGGGCGGCCTCGGCGTTGCGCAGCGACACGAAGTTCATCAGGGCCCGCGCGTTGACCGTCCAGTAGAACTCGGTGTAGATGCCGACCGGCAGCACGGCGCGGGCGACCTCGCGGGCGACGCCCTGCTCGACGAGGCGCTGGTACGTGCCGAAGGCTGCCGCGTAGGACGCCTCCAGCTCGGCGCGGGTGGAGGCGGCCAGCTCGGGCGCCACATGGTCGAAGGTGTACGCGCCCGGCTTGCCGACCTGGGTGCGCACGTCCTCGGCTGCAGGCACGTAGAACTCGTCCTTCGCCTCGGCGTAGCGCATCGAGAACTCGTTGAACGAGCCGATGCGGTGCCGGAACCACTCGCGCGCGACGAAGATCGGGCAGCGGACGTGGTAGCGGAAGGCGTTGTGCTCGAACGGCGTATTTCCCGAGAACGCGGCGTAGCCGTTGCGGCGCACGTAGAGGGTGCCGTTCGGCACCTCCACGCAGTGGATAGCGCCGTCGTAGCTCTCTATGCCCATGTGGTTGTCGGCATCCTGCCGCGTCCGGCAGAGCTCCGGCCGCGTGTTGCGCGGCGCGAAGATCGACACGCGCCAACGTGGTTTGCTGCCGAAATGCCCATCACCAGGCTCGAAGCGGTGCGGGCGCACCGAAGCGCTGCGGCCGAGCTTCAGCGCGAGCACCTGAACCGAGTCGGCAAGACGCCGGCTCGTTGTCGAGTAGGTGAGGCGATCGGCACGTCCAGGGCGCTCGAGCCGCGATCCATCCGACTCGATCAGCCCATGGAGCAGCTCTTCGAGGTGCTCGGGGGCAAGGGCGAGCAGGAGCCGCGGAACGACCTTCTCCTTCTCCACGTAGCACTGTGCGAAGACGCCGCGCAGCTCCGGCCCCACCGGCACGGCAAGCTGCTTCCCCCAGGCGCGGACTTCCAGTCCCAGCTCCCCGGCGGTTTCACGCAGGAAGGCGATCTCGCGCTCCTTGCGCAGGTTGAAGATGATGGAATTCGACGACGGCAGATTCCCATCGCCGATGAAGAAGCCAACGAGGCGGAGCAACTTCTGTGGCGCGAAGCGACGACCGTCGAAAACGAAATGGTCGAGCCGCTCGCCGTGCCACTCGGCGGTCGTGACATGCCGGTGCGGGCGCCACAGCACCGAGTGGGCCGGGCGGAGGGCGAACTGCGGCGAGGCGCGGCCATCCCGCGTTGTCGTCGATGCACAAAGCACGCGATGGTCGGGAGTGACGAGCATGTCGAGGCTCATCCCGTTGAACCCGATCATGTGGCCCTTGTACGGCTTGCGTACGAGTCGCAGCGCAGGCTGGTACTCGAGCTGCCCCGTGCGCGAACGTGTGGCGAACAGCTCCTCGCCCGTCACATCCGGCCACGACTTCCAGCCAACGTGCGTGAGAACGTCGGTCGCATCGTCGTAGCAGCCGTGTCGCTCGCGCATCAGGAAGCGCACGAGCCCCGCGTCGGAGTCGTCCATCTCGGTCTTGCGGCGGGCGAAGCTGACACGCGCGGCATTCACCACCGAGAGGTCGTCGGCCAGGGCGCCGTCGAGGCGCACGAAGCCGTGATCGAGGACGGGGATGGAGCCATCGGTGGCACGCATAGTCATCTAGCCCAACGTACCAATGGCGTCGGCGGCGGTCATCCTCAGCTGCCGGCGAGGGTGAGGATCGCGCCGCCGTGGCCCCCGGGAACGACAGAGGCCCCGGCGGTTGCCGGGGCCTCTGCGTCTCGCTGGGGAGGAGAGCTGTTAGCCGGTGGCGACGGTCATCTACGGCGAGGTGATGGCGTAGCTGACGGAGCCAGCGGTGTTGACACAGGAGTACCAGGTACCGGCCGCGACGAGCTGGGCCTTGACGGTGGTCGCGGTGGCCGGGCTGATCGTGAAGGTGACGGCATCGACATTCGTCGGCGTCGACGCGTTGAGGGTGTAGCCGACCGAGGTGACGGTGTAGCCGGAGACGGTGCCGGTGCCCTGGCCGGCCTGCGTGGTCGGCACGGTGTTCGACGCCGTGAAGGCGTACGAGCCACCGGCGACGACGGCGACCGCGGCGAGCGTTCGGATGAAACCCTTGAGACCGAGGAAGCTGAACATTGGGTTGCTAGCGACTCTCCCAGTGAGTGATGAGCGGTGAGCGTTGCTTGCACAGAGAGTTGTCGCACCGCCCTGTGTGACCACCGGTGCCGTTTCGTATGAGAACGGTACGGGCGGCCAGAATCACCCGAACGGGGGTTTCGCCGCAGGGACGGCAGGGTCGAGGGCGAATCCCTGACCGTTCCGAATCCAGCCAACAGGAGGCGGTTGCAGTGAAGATGGGCCAGAATTTCAAGGCGTTTCTGATACGCGGCAACATGGTCGACCTTGCCATCGCGGTCGTCATCGGTGCCGCCTTCGGGGCAGTCGTGACCGCGCTGGTGAGCGACTTCATTACGCCGCTGATTGCAGCGATCGCCGGCAGCGCCGACTTCTCGGCACTCGACTTCAAGGTCAGTGGCAGCACGTTCAGGTACGGGCACTTCGTCAACGCCGTGATCTCGTTCGTGACGGTGGCGGCCGCCGTGTTCTTCTTCGTCATCGTGCCGCTCAACAAGCTGATGGCGCGGAGCCGCAAGGAGGCGCCGGCCGATCCGACCACGAAGAAGTGCACGGAGTGTCTGAGCGTCATCCCGCTCGAGGCGAGGCGCTGCATGTGCTGCACCAGCGTGCAGGCGTAGCCGCCGGCTAAAAGAGCTTCTTCAACACCCTGAGCGCCTGCGGGTTCCAGGGGACGCGGTGCGTGACGCCCGCGCCACCGATCTGCCCGCGGTGCTCCATGTACCAGTCGTACGTCTCGATCAGCGTGCGTGCGTTCGAGAGGCGGGGCTCCCAGCCGAGCAGGAGCCCCGCCCTGTCGATCGAGACAAACGAGTCCCTGTGCGCGGTCTTGTAGTGCCACTCCGCGAGCGGTGACAGGTGCGCCAGCTCGAGGGCGCGCAGGCCCACCTCGGCGAGCCTGGCGGGGAACGGGAAGAGCTTGCTGCCCGAGCCGGCGTGCGCGATCAGCGCGCCGAGGTCCTCACGCACGGTGCCGAACTCGCGGGCGCCGATGTTGAACGTCTGGCCCGCCGCCTCGGGCCGCTCGCCCGCGCGCACGATGGCGTCGACGAGGTCGCTCACCGCGAGCAGCTGGTAGCGGTTGTGGCCGCTGCCGAGGATCGGGATGCGCCGCCCCTCGCGGATCCAGTCGAAGAGGATCTCGAACACCCCGAGCCGCTCCGGCCCGAGGAACGTCTTCGGACGGATGATCGCGGCTTCGACGCCGGTGGCCTCGCGCACGACGCGCTCCGCCTGGATCTTCGACTCGCCGTACCAGCCGACCCCGACCACGGGCGCATCCTCGAGCAGCGGGTGCACCCGGGGGACGCCGTAGACGGCGGTCGAGGAGATGAGGACGACGCGGTCGACGCCGGCAGCGCGCGCCGCGGCAACAACGTTCTCGGTGCCGCCGACATTTACCGTGAGGATCGTCTCGCGCTTCGCCTGGATCGGCAGGGCGGCGGCAGCATGGACGACGATGTCGGCGCCGGCCACGAGCCGGCCCACCGCAGCCGTATCACGGATGTCGCCGCGCAGCTCCTCGACGGAGCGCTCGAGCTCGGCGTCGTCGAGCGGCGCCGTGTCGAGCGAGCGGACGGTGTGGCCGTCGGTGAGGAGCCGCCGCGCGAGGTGGAAGCCGAGGAAGCCGGCGCCGCCGGAGATCGCCCAGACGCTCACGGGCGCGCCTGCGAGGCGGCGGGCGCCGCAGCCGCAGCCGCGGAGCCGGGCAGGGCCGCCACCCGGGCAACGGAGGGCAGGGCCTGGGCGGGACTGTTCCTGGGCACGGGCGGCTCCGAGTTGACGAGGATCGCGGCGAGGACGAGCACGGAGGCGAGCACCGCGCTCTCGCCGAGCAGGCTACACCGGAGCCTACCGACGAAGCCGTCGCGGCCCTGGCCCTCGATCACCGGGCGGGCGACGAGATGGTGGAAGCCGCCCCACGCGAGCGCCGCCACGACGAGGACGAGCTTGATGATCAGCACGTTGCCGTAGGTGGTCTCCCACAGGTCGGCGACTGCGGTGAGCCGGCGGATCGTGAGGTAGATACCGGCGGCCGCGACGAGCCCGACCAGCGCCACGGCGAGCCGCGAGAAGCGCAGGAACACTACTCGCCGCAGCTCCGGGGCCGTGCCCCACAGGCAGATCGCCATCGTCGCAAGCCCACCGACCCAGATCGCGGCTGCCGAGAAGTGCACCCAGTCGGCCAGCTCGCTCGCCCACGCCTGCCCGCCGGTGGACGAGTGCCCGGAGAGGGCGAGCCCGGTGCAGAGCGCCAGCGTGAACGGGAGCGCGACCGCCAGCGGCCACGTCCGGTCGCTGAGCCAGGCAAAGGTGATGAGCGCAGCGACGACGACGAAGCCGAGCGTCAGCGCGATGAATGCCTGGCCGAAGCGAGTTCCGTTGGCGAGCGGTGAGAGGTCGCCGTAGAGGAACTCGGCAAACGGCACCTGGAGCACGTTGACGGCCCGCAGCAGGAAGCCGACGACGCCGATCTCGATGCTGGCGACGACGCCGGCCGCAGTCGAGATCAGCAGCGCCCGCCGCAGCCGTGGCGGCAGCTCGAGCCCGCGCAGCAGCACGACGCGGAAGGCGAGACCACCCACGAGCAGCGCAATCGCCAGGTAGTAGCCCCAGCGCACCAGCTGCTCGGTGGTACCGGGGGCGGTGGTGCCGTAGGCCGCGGTCGCGGGCAGTGCCGGGTAGCGGATGCCGAACGTGAACACGCCCGACACGACGTGGCCGTCGAGCGCCGAGAGCGTGCGCCAGCGCACCGTGTAGCCGCCCTTCGGCAGGTCGAGCAGGTCGGCCAGGAGCGTCCGCTTGTCATGGCCGAAGCGCGGTGGGCCCGAGAAGCGCTGACCGGTCGTGCTGAGCACCTGGATCGAGTTGGGAAGCACCCTCAGCGGGCCGCTGAAACGCAGCTCGAGCTGCCGTGGCGCGACGTCGAGGCGCTGGCCCGGCGAGGGGTTCGAGCCGTCGAGGACGGCATGCGCGACTGCGGCCGCTGGGATGGCGAGCGCGACGGCTGCAACCGCGGCCGCGAGCAGCCAAAGCCGGCTCACCGTGGCACCGGCGGGCGCGCGTCGGGCGACATGTGGCCGAAGATCGGTGCGACATCGCGGTGGCAGAGCAGCAGGATCGCGAGGAAGAAGAACAGCGCCGCGAGCCCGAGCGAGAACACCCGCGACTGTGGCCGCAGGCTGAGCCCGATCGGGAAGACGGAGGCGCCGATCGCGCCCCAGCCCTCGAGTTGGTGCAGGAACGACGAGCGGTTGAAGAGCCACCCCTGCGACTCGTGCACCAGCGTCGCGCCACCCCCGACGAGCAGCGCGAGCGCCACGCTGAGCGTCCACAGCGGGCTGCGCAGCTTGCCGCGGGCCAGGCCGAGCAGGCAGACGCCCGCGATCATCATCATCTGGGCCCAGAGGCCGTGGGCGATCATGTGAACGGTCGAGTTCGTGAAGAACACCATCACGGCCCACATGAACATGCCCATCACGAACAAAAAGGTGGGCCACAGGTAGGGCCGCCAGCCGTGCTTCCGCCACACCTCCGGCCCGACGGCCACCTCGCACACCAGGCAGAGCCCGAGCATCAGGAAGCCGAGCGCAAACAGCCAGTGGACAACCTCGGGGGGCGGCTGCATCAGCCCTCCAGCTCCTCGAGGTCGTGCAGCAGGGGTCGCGCGACGAACGCTGCGAAGAGGATGCCAAGGGCGATTACGAGCAGCGGCGGCTCGACGACGAGGTACCAGAAGCCCTTGCCGTACGGGTGGAGCAGCGTGATGCGCCGGGGCTGGATGAACGCCCACAGCAGGCCGCCGAGCGCAGTCAGCGGACCGACGGCAGCGACCACCTGGGCACGCCGCGACCGTCGGACGATGGCCGGGACAGCTCGGTGGAACGCTGACACCAACGTCACTCCTCCTCCACGAGCGGCACGGAGCCCGCGGGCTCCCCGCAGGCTACGCGACGACCGGAGACGGCGTCCCCGCTACTGCCTCAGCCGACGGCGGAGAGCGTCCAGTCGCCGCGGCTCTGCCCTTCGAGGTCGAACAGCATCACGCGCTGCCACTGGCCCAGCAGGAGCTTGCGGTCGCTGAACGGGATCTGCTCCGTGCCCGGGCCGAGCAGGAACAGCAGGTGCTTGAGCCGGTCGGCGGAGCCCTGGGGCACGAAGCGCGCGAGCAGCTCCTCGACATCGCAGAAGAAGCCGGCCTCGCGCTCCTGCACGCGGATCAGGGTGCCCGGCTCGCCGGTGAGGAAGGCGATGCCGCTCTCGACGGTGCCGCGGGCGAGCTCGGCGGCGACGCTCTCCGTGATGTCACGCACCAGCAGGGTCGGCAGGGCTGCCGCGATGGTCTCCGAGTGTGAGATCTCGATGCTTGTCATGCGACCTCCCGCGGCAGCCGGAAGTGAACGTCTTCCCTCGCCACGGTCACCTCCTCCAGGTCGTCGTGGCCCATGCGGGCGAGCTGCTCGAGAACGGACTGCACGAGCTCCTCGGGAGTGGAAGCGCCTGCGGTGAGGCCGATTACGGTATGTGCGGAAACGAGCTGCGGATCGATGGGGCTCTCGCCGTCGATGAGCATCGACTCGGCCCCGAAGCGCCGGGCGACCTCGACGAGGCGCTGGGCGTTCGAGCTGGTGGGCGACCCGATGACGAGAATCAGAGTCGCCTCTTTTGCGAGCTCCTTGACGGCGTCCTGGCGATTCTGCGTGGCGTAGCAGATGTCGTCAGCGTGTGGCCGCGTCAGAGTGCCGAACTGGTCGGCTAGCGCGTCGACGGTGGCGGCGACGTCGTCGAGCGAGAGCGTCGTCTGGCTGACCACGGCGATCGGCCGGCCACCGGTCTCGAGCTTGCGCGCCTCCTCGGGCGACTCGACCACCACGATCGAGTCCGGGCGGACGCCGCGGGTGCCGATCACCTCGACGTGGTCGGCGTGGCCGATCAGCGCGACCAGATAGCCGGAGTCGGCGTAACGCCGCGCCTCCGCGTGCACCTTCGAGACGAGCGGGCAGGTGGCGTCGATGACGCGCAGGCCCCGCTGCTCGCAGCTGGCCTTGACTGCCGGCGCCACGCCGTGCGCCGAGAGCACGCAGATTTGCCCGGGCGGGATCTCGTCCTCGGACTCGACGAACACCGCGCCGAGGCCCTCGAGCCGCCGGACGACATGCTCGTTGTGGACGATCTGATGGCGAACGTAGACCGGGGCGCCATGCTGCTGGAGCAGGCGCTCGACGACCTCGATTGCTCGGTCGACGCCGGCGCAGAACGATCGCGGCGCCGCGATCAACACCTTGCCGCGACCGGTCTCGTTGCCGGTCGGGGAGTCGAGCTTCTCGCGTGTCGCCACACGGTAGCCCTTGGGGGATGCGCTGCTCACCGAATCGCCTCCGCCGTCCGCTCGAGGACACGGAGGGCCCGGCGACCGTCACCGGCAGCCCGGACGAAGCCGGCCGGTGAGCGGAGGAACGCGCGGGCGAGACCGACGGGGTCGAGCTGGCCGCTCTCGCGCACGGCGCCGTCGAGGCCGTCGAGCGGCCGCTCCGCCGTGTCGGAGATGACGCGCACGCAGCCGACTAGGCGACCGGAGCGCGCGATTGCGCCGGACTCCATGTCGACCGCGATCGCGCCGGTGGCGGTGTGCAGCCGGCGGCGCTCGGCCGGCGCGTCGATCACGCGGTCGACCGCGAGCACCGTGCCGACGCGGGCGCCCGGGACACCGACGGGGCGGCCCTCCCAGAGCACGGCGCCGGCGGCGTCGACGACACGGTCGGCATCGATGACATCGCCACAGGCGAGGCCGTCGGCGATGCCGCCGCCCAGCCCGAACGAGACGAGCGGGCCGGACGGCAGGCCGTTCGCGGCACCCAGGCCGACGAGCGCGACCGCTGCGCCGCTGTGGCGCCCGGCCTTCAGCTCTGCCGAGGTGGCGCAGGCCAGGGTGCGGCCTAGCCCTTCAGCGTCCACGCCATGCTCCGCGCGGACTCGCGCACGCTCGACACCGAGGCGAACGCGGCGGCCGGCTCGAAGCCGGAGTGGATCCCGCAGTGCTCGCAGCGGTGGTCGTTGCCGGGGCCGTAGTTGTCCCACTCGATGCCCTCGAGCAGCGCCTCGTACGTCGGGAAGATGCCGTCGGTGAGCAGGTAGCACGGTCCCTTCCAGCCATACGGGTTGCGCGTGATCGAGCCCCAGGGCGCGCACGGCAGCTTGCGCTCGCCCGTGAGGAAGTCCTGGTAGATCGGGGTGGCGAGCCAGCGGTAGCCCTTCTTCTTGACCTCGGCGCGGAGGGCGCGGAACTTCACCTCGTGCTCGTCGCGCGTCATCGTCATCTCGGGGTCGATCTGCGAGTACTGGTAGCCCGGTGCGACCAGCATGCCGTCGATGCCGATGTCGTCGGTGAGGTAGCGCATCATCTCGATGACGTCGCTGATCTCGGTCTCCTTGAAGATAGTCGTGTTGGTGGAGACGCGGAAGCCCTTCGCGCGCGCCTTCTTGATCGCGTCAACGGCGATGTCCCAGAGCCCCGGGTAGTCGCACACGTAGTCGTGGATCTCGCGCATGCCGTCGAGGTGAACGACGAAGGTGAGGCGCGGGTCGGGCTGGAAGATGTCGAGGAACTGCTCGAGGCGCAGCGCGTTGGTGCAGAGCTGGATGTTCTTGGGCATCTCGAGCATCGCGGCCACGACCTCTTCGATCCCCTTGAACACGAGTGGCTCGCCGCCGCAGATCGACACGACCGGAGCGGGGCACTGCACGGCGGAGTCGATCGTCTCCTCGACCGTCAGCTTCGCCTTGTTCGACTCGTACTCGCGGATCTTCCCGCAGCCGATGCACGCGATGTTGCAGGCGAGGGTCGGCTCGAGCATGAGCACGAGCGGGTAGCGCTCGCCCTTGCGCTGCTGCTGGGCGACGTACTTGCCGATCTGAACGGTCGAGCGGAGGGGGAACTTCATCTGGCGAGCCTTTCTCGAAGTCGGCCGAGTGCGAGCAAGGGGAACTGCAAACGATAGAGGTGATAGCGGATCATGAAGTCGAGCGGGAAGCCGGTGCCGGTGAAATGCTCTTCGTCCCAGTCGCCGTCGAGGCGCTGGGAGGTGATCAGGAAGTCGGCGGCGCGGCGGGCTGCGTCGCTTCGTTCCTCCCCTGCGGCAACGTAGCCTAGAAGAGCCCAGGCCGTCTGGCTAGGGGTCGGTGTGCCACGCCCTCTCCAGGAGCGATCCTGGTACGAGAGGACATCTTCGCCGAAACCGCCGCTGCCGTGCTGCACCGAGTCGAGCCAGGCCACCGCGCGGCGCACCGCCGGGTGGTCGTGCGGGACGCCGCAGGCCTCGAGCGCGGGCAGCGCGGCGCCGGTGCCGTAGACGTGGTTGACGCCCCAGCGGCCGAACCACGAGCCGTCGTCCTCCTGCTCGGCGAGGACGTAGGCGAGGCCCCGGTCGACCGCGGGCTGATACTCCGGCAGCCCGCCCAGCGCCTCGAGCGCGTGCGCCGAGACGTCGACGCTGGGCGGGTCGATGACGGCGCCGAAGTCGAAGAAGGGGAGCTTGTACAGCCACTCGCTGGTGTTGTCGGCGTCGAACGCGCCCCAGCCGCCGTTGGCCGACTGCATGCCGACGACCCAGTCGAGGCCGCGCTGCACGGCGGCCTCGCCCACGCCGAGGTCGCGCAGGGCGAGCGCGATCACGGCGGTGTCGTCGACGTCGGGGTAGGAGTCGTTCTGGAACTCGAAGGCCCAGCCGCCGGGCGCGAGGTCGGGGCGGCGCACGGCCCAGTCGCCCTTGACGGTGACCTCCTCGGCGAGCAGCCAGTCGGCGGCGCGGCGCACCTGCGGGTGGTCGGCTGGGACGCCGCACGCGCGCAGGCCGAGCAGCGCGAGCGCCGTGTCCCACACCGGCGACTGGCAGGCCTCGGGGCGCAGACGGTCGCCGTCCTCGACGAGGAAGCCGCGCCAGCCCTCGACCGCCTTGGCGAACTGCGGGTCATCGAGCCCGTGGCCCCGGCAGGCCAGGAAGAGCAGGCCCCACACCCACGGCGGCTGGATGCCGCCCCAGCCGCCGTCGGCCTCCTGGCGGTCGCGGATCCACTTCTCGGCCGCGGCGAGCGCCCGCCGGCGCACGGGGCCAGGGGCCTTCGCCGGCTTCGACTGGCCAGGGCGCGCGCCGATGTCGGTGAGGTCGACGTCGATGCGGCGGAGTGGGCGCAGGGCCATCACCCCGGCGAGCGGCACGACGGTCTGGCGTGCCCAGCAGGCGAGGTTGTAGATCGAGAACGGCGCGCTCGCCGGCAGCAGCACGAACTCGACGGGCACCGGCGGGATCCGCTGCCACGGCCACTGATCGAAGAGCGCGAGGAAGCACTTCGTGAAGACGCGCGCCTTGGGGATGCCGCCCAGCGCGTTGATCGCCTCACGCGTGCGGTCGCCCGGGTCGACGCCGACGATGCGCAGCGCGACGTAGGCCTCGACGGTGGTCGAGAGGTCGGCCGGGCCCTCGAACCAGATCGCCCAGGTGCCGTCGTCGCGCATCCGCGAAAGCAGCTCGTTGGCGATGCGGCCGTCGAGGTCGGGCGTGCGCAGGCCGAGGAAGTGATGCCAGAAGAGATGCTGGGCCGCCATCGTCACGTTGGACTCGAGCTCGCCGACCCACCAGCCGCCCTCCTGCTGGAGCTCGAGCAGGCGGTGGACACCGGCGGCGATGGCCGTGTCGATCCGTGCCAGCTGGTCGGCGGGAGTCGTCGTCACGCGAGATAGCTTGCCGCAACGCGACCGCTGATGATTGCGCTCTCCATCGTGGCCGGCCAGCCGGTGGCCGTCCAGGCGCCCGCGCGGGCGACGTTGGGGCGCGCCGTGGCCGGGCCGAGCCGCCGTGCCGCCGAGCCCGGGCGGCACGCGAACGTAGCTCGCGGCTCGCGGCTGACCCGCGACCAGAGCAGCTCCGCCGGGCCCAGCCGCGACGTCAGCTCGCCCGCGATCAGGTCGACGACGTTGCGGCCGCGCACGTCCAGCAGCTCGGGCACGCCGCTGGCGACGACCGTGAGGTACTGGCCGCGGGCGGGCGGGTGCCCGGTGATGCGGCCGCGGTCGAACACCCACTGGGCCGGACTGCCGATGAGCGCGGCGAGCGGCGGGCCGAGCAGCTCACGATCGAACTGGAGGTGGACGCTGACGATGGGCGAGTCCTCGAGGCCCGGGTCGGGCTCGCCGAGCAGGCGCGCGCCCTCGGCCGGCGGCAGGGCGACGACGAAGAGCTCGCCCGCGATGCGCTCGCCCGTGTCGAGCACGGCGGCGTCGGCGGCGTCGCCAACGGCCAGCTCGGCGACGCGGGCGCCGAGGCGCACCGTGACCCCGCGCGCGGCGAGCGCCTGCTGCGTCGCCGTGTGGTGGATAGCGCCGAGCGGCTGCACCGGCAGGACGAGGTCGCTGGCGCCGCGCGGACCGAGCAGGGCCGTCTTGACGGTGAAGATGCCGAGCGCGGCGCTGGCCTCGTCGGAGGGGAGGTTGAGGGCAGGACGCACGAAGACGTCCCAGAAGCGGTCGATCACGCGCGGGGCGGTGCCGAGCCGACGGAGGACGGCGCCGAAGCTCTCGCCGTCGTGGGCGGCGGGGTCGAGCTTGCCGATGGCAAGCGAGGCGCGGGCCACCTGGACGCGCTCGCGGAAGGTGATGTGGCGGTAGCGCAGCAGCGCGAGCGGGCCGGCGCCGATCGCCGACATGCGGCCGTCCTCGTCGTACACGGGCATCCACAGCGGCCGCCGCTGGAGCGCCGCCGCCTGGCCGATCTCCTCGGCGAACGAGAGGTAGGCGGCGCAGCAGCCGAGCGCGACGTGCTGCCCGTTGTCGGGCGGCGGCGGCGGGTCGCCCTCGCGCTCCGGCAGCGTCTGCACGGCGCCGCCCAGCGTCGGCCGCGCCTCGAGCAGCGTCACCGTGTGCCCCTGCCTGACGAGCTCGAGCGCCGCGCTTGCGCCCGCGAGCCCGCCCCCGACGACCACGGCCCTCACAGCGGCACGAACCCCCGGGCGACGATCCGCAGCTTCCGGGCGGTCGGCACGCGCGGCCGGGTGGTGAAGACGTCGTAGTCGGCCGCCTCGATCCGCTCGAGCACTGCCTCGTACAGCCCGGCGAAGGTCGAGACGCACGCCCGCGAGCGCCGGTCGAGGTGCGGCAGCAGCTCCAGCCCCTCGGCGAGATAGGCGCGGGCGCGCTCGCCCTGAAAGGCCATCAGCGCACGGAACGCCGGCGTGGCCCGCCCCGCGGCGAGATCGTCCTCGCTGACGCCGAACGCCGCCAGCTCGTCCTGCGGCAGGTAGACGCGGCCGAGCGACCAGTCCTCGGCGACGTCGCGCATGATGTTGATCAGCTGCAGCGCGATGCCTAGCGTCTCGGCGAGTGCGGGCTCGTCGGCGCCGTAGACGGGGATGCAGGCGACGCCGACGGCGCCCGCGACCTTGCGGCAGTAGCCGACGAGCTCGCCGATGTCGGCGTAGCGCTGCTGCTCCAGGTCCTGGAGGCCGCCGTCGCAGAGCGCGGCGAGCGCGTCGGTCGGGATGGTGTAGCGGGCGCGGGCGTCGCCGAGGGCGATCCACATCGCGCTGTCGGGCGGCGCGGGCGCGTGCAGGGCGGTGCGCAGCTCCTCCAGCTGGCGGCGCTTCTCGGGGGGCGGGTCGTCGCCGTCGGCGATGTCGTCGGTGAGCCGCGCGTAGGCGTAGATCGCGGCGATCGCGCGGCGCTTCGGCTTCGGCAGCACCATGATCCCGAAGGCGAAGTTCTTGGCACGCTCGCGCGTCAGCCGCTCGACCTCCGCGTACGCCTCCTCGACGTTCACGAGACCACTGCTCGCACGGCGGCACGGGCGAGCCGCGCCTTCGACGGCCGCGGCCGCTGCGTGAAGATGTCCCAGCCGGCCTCGTCGAGGGCGTCCAGTGCGGCGAGGCCACCCCCCGCGAACAGGCCGATCGCCCGGCCCAGCCGCCCGCCGATGCCGCGCCGCAGCGCCTCGCCACCGGCGAGCAGCCCGCGCGCCCGCGCCGCCTCGAACTCGAGCAGCGCGCGCAGCGCCGGGCTCGGCCGGTCGAGGGCCGTCACGCCGAAGCGGCGGATCTCCTCGGCGGGCAGGTAGACGCGGCCGAGCTCGAGGTCGCGCGGCACGTCCTGCAGGAAGTTGACGAGCTGGAGCCCGGTGCACACGTCGTCGCTGGCCGCGAGCAGCGCCATCTCCCCCGCCTTGCCGACGACGCCCAGCACTAGCCGCCCGACCGGGTCGGCCGACAGCGTGCAGTACTGCTTGACATCGGCCCACGTCTCGTAGGCGGCGACACGCTGGTCCTGGCGGTTGCACTCGATCAGGCGCCAGAACGGGTCGCGGTCGAGCCGACAGGCCTGGATCGTCGGCTGCAGCTGCGCCATGACCTGCCAGCTGGGAGTGCCGTCGTAGCAGGCGTCGAGCTCGCGCTCCAGCCCGTCGAGCAGTGCCAGCCGGTCGCCCCCGGCCTCGTCCCCGAGCATGTCGACGAGCCGACAGAAGCCGTAGACGGCGCGCAGGTGCGGCCGGACGGCGCGCGGGAACAGCACCGACGCGATCGGGAAGTTCTCGGTCTCGGCGCGGCTGGCGACCTCGGCAGGATCCACCGCGACAGGATCCCTGTCGGCCCGGACGCCCGTCAAAGAGGTTTCCGCAGCAACGTGACGTCCTGCACCGGGTTGCCCCGGGCGCCCTGGGGCACGAAGTCGACGACCTCGAAGCCACGCGCCAGCCGCTGCCGGACTGCCTGCTCCGGGTGGAACGTCGTGCACCAGTTGGAGCCGGCGACGGCGCCGCGGCGCACCACCGTGTGGCCGGCCAGGAACGCGACGCGTTCCGGCTCGTTCAGCCGGTGGAGGTACGCCCCGCCGTGCGTCGAGACGACCAGGTGGCCGCCGGGCCGCAGGATCCGCCACATCTCCTTCATCCAGGCCGCCTCGAGCTCGACGGGCATGTGCGTGAACACCGAGAATGCGTACACCAGGCCGAACTTCCCGTGCTCGTACGCCAGCGGCGGCTCCAGGCCGTTCACGGCGAAGCGCGCGAACGGCAGGCCCTTGCTGCACCACTCGACGAGCTTCGGGTTGACGTCAGAGCCGTGCACCTCGACCCCTAGCTCGTGCCAGCGCCGGATGACGCGGCCGCAGCCGCAGCCGAAGTCGAGAATCGGCGCGCCGGCGGCGATGTCCACGCCGTGGCGGCGCAGCAGCTCGAGCAGCGAGGACGAGGCGGCAGCACCGCTCTCGAAGTACCAGTCGGGGTCGCACTCGTTGGTGACGAGGAAGAGCAGGCGCGGCGGCGGCACGGGCAGCCCGTCGCCGGGCTCGCGATCGGAGCCGACGGCGCGTAGCCGCGCCCGGGCGTAGAGGAGGTCGCCGTACAGCCACACGAGCAGGGGCAGCAGCCCGAGCGGCTCGGCGAGCCGTGCGACAAGTGCCCTCACGCGCTTCCCCGGTGTCACGCGAGGGAGAGTAACCGTGACAAGCCGCGCGCGTGAGATCTCGTGGTGGCTAGGCTGCTTCCATGCGCGCACTCTGGAACGGAGCAGTCCTCGCCGAGAGCGACGATACCGTCGTCGTCGAAGGCAATCACTACTTCCCGGCGGACTCGATCCGGCCGGAGCACTTCCGCCCCAGCGACCACCACACGGTGTGCGGCTGGAAGGGCACCTGCTCGTACTACGACGTCGTCGTCGGCGACGCCGTCAACGCCAACGCCGCCTGGTACTACCCCGAGACGAAGCCCGAGGCCGACAACGTGCGCGGCCGGGTCGCGTTCTGGCACGGCGTGCAGGTCGAGGCGTAGCGGCAACGCCGACGCAGCCGGCGCCGCGCAGATAGAGTGAGAGATCTATGGCACGTGGAGATCGCAAAACCGTTCGCTGGGCGAACGACCGTCAGAAGAAGAAGAAGGAGCGCGAGAAGAAGAAGCTCGCCCCCTTCCTCACCAAGGTCACCAAGGCCGTCAAGGCCGTCAAGGCCAAGCCTGCCGCCAAGCGGTAGCAGCGTGTCGCGCTGCTAGCGGTCTCGCTCCGAAGCAGCCTCGACATCCGGCTCGGCGTCCAGCTCGGCGACCCACTTCGCGTGGTGCTCGCGGGCCCAGTCCTCGCGCACCATCCCCAGCGTGATGCCCCGCAGCGCGTGGCGCGTGCGCGGGTAGATCACGGCGAGGTAGAGGTGCCCGACGAGCACGACGAGTGAGACGTACATCAGCGCGTCGTGCAGGAAGACGGTGCCGGCGAGGCGGAACGCATGGTCGCGCTCGCCGAGCCACAGCAGCGCGCCCGAGAGGGCGAAGAGGAAGGCGAAGGCGGCGGTGAGAATGACGTTGATCTTCTGGCCGGCGTTGAAGCGGCCCTGCGGGGCGCGGAGGTTGCCGCGCAGAAAGCGGCGGTCGTCGGCGTCGAAGGTGTCGACCTCACGGGCGGCCCGGACGACCGCCCGCCGGTTGCCGAGAACGGCGACGAGGATCATCGCCACGGCCCAGGCGACGGCAGTCCACCAGTGGACGTCCTTGACGAACGGCCGGCGGCCGACCGCGCTCGAGAGCGGCGGCAGGTAGAGGACGAGCCCCGAGCCGAGCAGGACGAAGAACGCGGCGGCGTGCACCCAGTGCAGCGAGCGCTCGGTGCGGGTGAAGCGGCGGACGTAGCGGCGGCCGGTCGCCGGGCCGGTCGCCGATCCGGCCGCCTGCGGTGCCGGCGCAGTGCCGGGCACGTGGCCGGCCGCGGAGCCGGTCGCGATGCTCATGCGCCGTTCGACCGGCCGATCCAGGCGTCGCGGTCGTAGCCGCGCTGCTCCCAGTAGCCGTCCTTGGGCTGCGCAACGAGGTCGATCTGCTCGACCCACTTGACGCTCTTGTAGCCGTACATCCTGGGGATCACGAGGCGCAGGGGTGCGCCGTGCTGTCGCGGTACGGGGCGGCCGTCCATCTCGTAGGCCAGCAGCACGTCGGGCAGCGCGGCCTGCTTGCAGGTGAGCGAGTCCTCGTAGGGCAGCTCCGATGAGACGAAGTTGAGCGCGGTCGCCGTCGCAGCCGGCCGGGCGTGCTTCAGCACGTCATCGATACGGACGCCGGCCCAGGTCACGTTCCTGACAATCCAGCCGGTGACGCAGTAGAAGTCGGAGACCTGCTGCACGCGCGGGAGGTCGCGCACGTCGTCGTAGGAGAGGGAGAGCGGCTTCTCGACGAGACCGCCGACGGTGAGCCGCCAGGTCGCCGGATCGAAGCGCGGCATCGTCGAGGCGACCGTGTAGATGCGCCAGCCCGACGACGGGACGACGCCGGCCAGGCCGAGGTTGTCGGTGAGCGGCCGGGTCACCTTGCTCGTGGCACGCGAGAGCGCGCCACCGGCGAACAGGGTGCCGACGCCCGCGGCGACGATGCCGACGAAGGCGCCGCGACCGAGGCGGCGCTGACCGAGGTTCTCGCGAGGCTGCTCTGGCATTGCCATGCAGTCGTTGTAGCACCGTCGGCCCCGCCGGCGGCGGCCGCGACGGGGCATTTGAGGCACTCGTAAGGCGCGCGTCAGCGCTACTCCCGACCGAGCACGATGTCGATGCCCGCGAGCACGAGAGTCAGGTCGGACGCAGAGAGGTGGCCGGCCCGCTCGCCGAGGTACGCGCGGTCGACTGCGGTGATCTGCGAGACGTTGGCGACCGAGTCGCGGGGAAGGCCTGTCTGCTTCGCAGTGAGGAAGACGTTGCCGGGCGCGGCGGCCCAGCGCATCGTGCTCGTCAGCGGCACGACCACAGCGGTAGCGAGCCTGCTCGCGTTGAACGCCTCGCCCTGAACGACCACGACGGGCCTGCGGAAGCCAGGGCCAGAGCCGGCCGGGTCGGGGAGCGAGGCCCAGAGGACATCGCCCTGGGCAACTACCACTCGCTGCGCCCGAGCGTGCCGTGTGCCGCCGCCGCGAGCCACTCGTCGACGCCGTCCCGCGCTACGTCGTCGGCGACCTGGTTCAGGGCCGCAGTCACCGCGCCAGGCTCTCGTCGAGCCACGTACTCCGCGAGCGCCTCCCGGTAGACCTGGCTGCGCGACTTGCCGAGCCGCTGCGCGAGCTCCTCCGCCTGCGCAAACAGCGCGTCAGGGATCGAGACCGCAGTTTTCATACCCGGAGTATAACCCGGCCGCGTAAGCGACTTCGTGCCGGCGGCGTGCCGGAACTGCGCCAGCTCGACGCGGCCGCCGCCCTCACACCGGCAGCGTGAACGCGACCCGCGCGCCGCCTTCCGGGCGGTTCTCGGCCCAGATGCGCCCGCCGTGCGCGCGCACGAGTCCCTGCGCGATCACGCTGGCCGAGCACGGCGCCGTCGGCGCTGCGGGCCGCTTCGCCGCGCCAGAAGCTGTCGAACATCCGCTCCTCGGCGCCGGGTGCAAGGCCTGCGCCGCTGTCGTCGACGGCAACGAGCACCTGCCCGCCCTCGCCGCGGACGACCACGGCGACCGCCCCGTCCGCCGGCGTGTGTCGCAGCGCATTGGTAAGCAGGTTGAAGAGGACGCGCTCGACCTTGTCGGGGGCGCAGCGCACCGACGGGGTGGCCGCAGCGAAATCGGCTTCGAGTCAGATGCCCCGCGTGCGCGCCTCGGCCTCGAACCCGCGCAGGCAGGCGCCGGCGATGGCGGCGAGCGACGCCTGCTCGAGGTCGAGCGTGACGGCACCGGCATCGATGCGCGCCAGCTCGAACAGGTCGTCCACGATCGACGAGAGGAGACGCACCTGGCGGTGTAGCGCGTCGGTGTATTCGCCGGGGTCGGCGAGGCCGTCCTGCTCGGCCTCGAGCATCGCCTGCATCGAGGCGAGCGGGGTGCGCAGGTCGTGGCTCGCCCAGGCGACCAGCTCGCGCCGCGAGTCGAAGAGCCGCTCCAGCGAGCGTCCCATCTCGTTGAAGGCGGCACCCAGCTCGGCGAGCTCGGTCGGGCCGCGCTCGGGTGCCTGCGCTCGCAGCTCGCCGCGGGCGACCTCGCTGGCGGCGGCCCGCAGTCGGTCGAGCGGCCCGACGATCCAGCGGGCCAGCAGCAGCGCGCCGACGACCGCCGAGAGTCCTGCCGTCGCCGACACCGTCAGGATCTTGACGTCGTCCTACATGTGGAACATCACCCAGCCGGAGGCGAGCACCGCGCTCAGCGGCAGCACGACCGCGAGCAGCGCCAGGCCCGCGAGCTGCAGCCGCACCGTGGGCAGCAACCGCAGGCCGAAGGCGGCGACGACGCCCGCCGCGAGCGTGGCGAGCGCGGTGAAGATCGCGGTGGAGGTCATGGCGTCAGAGCCCGGCCGCGCGGCACCATCACGGCGTGAACCGGTAGCCGACGCCCCTCACCGTCTCGAGGTGCACGGGAACGGCAGGGTCGGCCTCGATCTTCTCGCGCAGGCGGCGCACGTGAACGGTGACCGTGCCGCTGTCGACGGCGGCGGTATACCCCCACACACGTTCCATCAGCTGATCGCGCGAGAACACCTGGCGCGGGTTGGTGACGAGGAAGAGCAGCAGGTCGAACTCCTTCGCAGTGAGCTTCAGCTCGCTGCCGGCGCGGACGACGACGCGCGCCGCCGGGTCGATAGCGAGCCCCGCGACCGCGATCGGATCGAGCGGCACGTCTCGGCCGGACCCCGCGGCGCCGGCTGCCGACCGGCGCAGCACCGTCTTCACGCGCGCAGCCAGCTCCCGTGGCGAGAACGGCTTGGTCACGTAGTCGTCGGAGCCGAGCTCGAGCCCGACGATGCGATCGGTCTCCTCGCCGCGGGCGGTGAGCAGGATCACCGGCAGGTCGGAGCGGGCGCGGATCCAGCGGCACAGCGCGAGGCCGTCCATGCCCAGCATCATCACGTCGAGGACGACGAGGGCGGGGCGCGCGCTCTCGACCAACCCGCGCGCCGTGTCACCGTCACCGGCCTCGATCGTCTCGAAGCTCTCGCGGCGTAGGTAGCGCGCGACGACCTCGCGCACGATGGGCTCGTCGTCGACGAGGAGGACGGTGGGCATGACGGCCATTGTGCAGCGCGCGGCGCGCCAGCAGGCGGCGCGGTACCCACCTGCGGCTTACGAGTGTCTTAAGAGTTCAGGCCGGAGCCTGTACAGACGCTGCAGCCGCAGCCTGAACGTCAGGTGCGGATGACGCTCGTCCGAGGTCAGCCCCGGCCGGCGGCCCGCATCGACCTCCGCCCTGCGTACCCAGGTGCGCAGCGTCTCCGGCGTGCAACCGATCTTCCCGGCGACCGACACGATCGTCGCCCACTGCGACTCATGCTCGCGCTGCTGCTCCAACACCAACCGCACCGCCCGCTCCCGAACCTCCGGCGCGTACCTCCGTGAAGTGCTTGATATGACCCCATCCTCTCAAGGATTAGCGCCTGCAACATCCCCGGAGCGGTTCAGGGCGACGTCAAGGCTGCGTTCAAGAGGTAGCGCAGCAACCGGGCGGCGGCTCGCCGCCGCCCGGTTTGACGCCACCTGTCGGCGGGTACTTCTCGACCATGAAGCGCATGGCCATCGACATCAGTTCCGGAGCTCCGCGGCTCGCCGAGCTCCGTTGGCAGCGGCAGCAGCTCTCGGAGCGGCGGCTGCAGCTCCGGCGCGACCAGGCGAACGTGTTCTCGCCCGAGCTCGCGGCAACGCTCGTCGGCCTCGGCAGCGAGCTCCGTGGCCTCGAGGACGAGGAGAGAGCCCTGCGCTCGCGGATCCGCTTCGGGCCGCGCGAGGCGATCCTCAAGCGCGCATATCTCGAGCAACGGCTGCTGCAGAGCTCGAGGGCCGCTCGTTTCCCGCGTTTCAGACGGGAGCGTGAAGGCGATGCCGGCACCGGACACGACCCGGGTGCAGCTTCGGAGCGAGCTGCTGCGCGGGTCGAATCACTTCATGCGCGAGCTCCTGGAGGGAAACGCGCACGGCGTCATGCCGTTCTTCTGCGAGTGCGACCACGCCGGCTGCTTCGCGCCCGCCTGGCTGACGGTCGCCGAGTACGACCACGCGAGAGTCCAGGGCACTTCGATCTTTGCGCGGGCCGACGCGCTGGCGCGGGCGCTGTAGCCGCCGCAGCCGGCGAGCGAGCGCCTCGGCGCTACGCCTTGCCGAAGGCGTTGTCGATGACCACGAGCCAGCGCCCGTCCGGCTGGCGCCGGAACACGTCGCCGGAGCGGCCGACCATCTCCACCGGGTCGCCGTTGGCGGCCGTGCCGCGCAGCTGCCAGCGAGCGTAGGCGATCGCGATATCGCCGGCCTCCACAATCACCGGCGGCTCGAGCTCGAAGTCCATGTCGTCGAGCAGCAGGCTGCGCAACGCCTCACCGATGGCGACGGTGCCGGCAGCGACGCTGCCGTCCGGCAGCACGAGCCTGGCGTCCGGCTCGTACAGCTCGAGCAGCGCGGGCACGTCGCGGGCACGGAAGGCGCTGTTGAACTCCTCGAAGACCTCGTCGAACGTCGTTGCCATCAGCTCTCTCCCTCTTCTGGTGGATTCCCTCCGGCGCGGGTCGCTGCCTTCTCCTTCTCGGCCTGCAGGGCAATGGCGTCGGCGCGGAGATGCGTGCGCATCAGCTCCTCGACCGTCGCCGCGTCGCCGGCCTCGAGCGCGGCAATGATCCCCGCGTGCTCCGGGATCGCCGCTTCCGGACGGCCGGGCAGGACGAGACGCATCCACTCGTGCGCCGCCCAGGCGCTGCGGATCATCGGCAGCAGGTGGTGCGTCCCTGCAGCGGCGAACAGCTGCATGTGGAAGTCGTGGTCGAGCCGGCGGATGTCGCGCTGGTCGGCCTTGCCGACCGTGCTCGCGATCTGGCCGTTGATGGCTTTGAGCGCCTCGATGTCCTCGGCGGTGACACACGCGGTGGCGAGGCGCGCCGCGTACGGCTCGAGCAGCATGCGGATCTCGGCGAGCTCCTGCTGGCCCTCGACGCCAGCGTGCGCAACGCGGACGCCGCGGTGCACCTCGTGGGCGACGAGGCCGCGCGCGCTCAGCTCGCGCAACGCCTCCCGCACCGGGGTGATGCTGACGCCGT
Source organism: Actinomycetota bacterium (assembly GCA_947445525.1). Taxonomy (GTDB): domain Bacteria; phylum Actinomycetota; class Thermoleophilia; order Gaiellales; family Gaiellaceae; genus CANFDS01. Next base: position 49,445 of record CANFDS010000001.1, read on the forward strand.
AGCGCGCGGCGAACTCCTCCTGCCGCAGCAGCGTGCCGGGGGCGAGTCGGCCCGTGAGGATCTCCTGCTCCAACGCATCGAAGATCAGTTCCTTCTTGCTCGAATACTTGAGCGTCTCCACCTGCAAACTCCTTCCGGAGCGACTGCCGCTCCGTCTCTGCCCCCGAACCCGCGCCTAGTCGGCGCTCGCCATCGAGGGTACGTCAAAGCCCGCGTCGCGCATCCCGTCGATCGCATCGATCGAGAACTCGGCGACGGTGACGTTGCCGATCTTGCCGTCGTCGTTCAACTCGAACCTGATGAAGCCGTCGTTGATGTAGCGCCGCCCGGTGCCGAGCGTGCCCTCGGTGTGCCACTCACCGATCGCGGCGCGCTCCGAGATCAGGCGGACGTTGGCAAGCACGGTGTGCACGTCGGGCATCGTCTCGAGGATGCCGCTGAACACCGTCTCCTTGAGGTTGCGGACGGTGAGTCCGGAGGAGTCGATGTTCGCCGTGTGCGTGGCGTCGTCGGCGACGAGCTGGTGCCAGGTGTCCCAGTCGCGCGCGTTGCTCGTGTCGAAGTAGGCCATCGCCATCACGCCCGGGCCGAGGACCTGCGTCCAGCGGGCAACGTCGATCTCGAGCTTCACGATGCCGCCGGTTCCGGCGCCTCGGGCGCGTCCGGGTCGAGCTGGAAGAGGCTGAAGTGGTTGCCCTCGGAGTCGGCGCAGTGGGCGATCCAGCCGATCTTGCGTAGGGGGTACTTCGCGTCGAAGACGCCGCCGCCGAGCTCGACGACCCGTGCCGTCGCCGCCTCGATGTCGGACACCTTGAAGTAGGGGACGAGGCTGCCGGTCGGGCGCCAGGTCGGGAAGAGACCGCCGTCGGGGCCGCCGGGCGTGTTGATGCGCCAGTACTCCATCGGGCCGCTCCAGCGGGAGAACGTCCAGCCGAAGAGGTCGCCCCAGAAGGCGCGGGCGCGCTCGGAGTCGACTGCGGGCACTTCGAAGTGCATCAGCTCGCCGTCGTGCATCAGCTCTCCTCGGGGAGGAACGTGAAGCCGACCTTTGCCGCCGAGGCGGCGATCGCAGCCCAGTCGACCGCGGCGGGGTCGAGGACGGGCGGCGTGTCGCCGTGCTTCGGGATGCCGGTCTCGCGCACGAGCGACTCGGCGCCGCCGGGCGACGTGATCGCGAAGGTGCGGGTCGTGTCGCTGCTGTTGTTCGTGAACGAGTGGACGATCCCGCGCGGCACGAACACGACGTCGCCGGGGTGGAGGACGTGGTCGACGCCGTCGATCACACCGGACAGCGTGCCGACGACCTGCATCACCGTCTCGTCGTCCCGGGCGTGCACGTGCGGGCCGATGCCGCCGCCCGGCAGGTTCACGATCTCGATCAACGTGAAGGCGCCGCCGGTGCGATCCGCGCCGAGCTTGATGTCGATGAAGCCGTTGCCCATCCAGTACGCCTCGCGCTCGCCCTGCACGACCGAGATGTCTCCAGCCACCGCCACTCCCCTGCTCGAAGGTAGGAGCAGGATACGCAATTCTCCATGCGCGATGCACAATGCGCGTGACCCGTCAAACCAGGAGAGACGCATGTCGCACGAGCAGCACCGCCTGATCGCCCGCCGCTACCTCACCGACGTGCTCAGCGTCGTCGACATTGACGCCGCCGACGAGCTGCTTGCCGACGACGTCGTCTGCATCCTCCCGGACGCCACACGCGTCGAGGGGGCAGCAGCGCTCAAGGCGATGCTACGCGAGGTCGGCGGAGCCTTCCCCCACCGCGACATCTCGATCGACTTCGAGGTCGCCGACGAGGGCGGCGCTGCCGTCGTCTACTCGCTGCGCATGAAGCACGTCGGCGACTACAAGGGCCTGCCGGCGACCGGTCGCGAGATCGTCATCACCGGCGTCGACACGTTCCGCATCAGCGACGGGCGCGTCACCGAGATCCGCGTGTTCTACAACCCCGAGCTCGTCGCGGCTCAGCTCGCCGGGGCGGGCGGGGCCTGAGCCGCCGCCGGGGCCGCCGGGGCGACAGCCGCCGCCGGCTGACGGAACGCGTCGATGATGCGCCGCACCTGCTCGCGCGAGACGGCGGGCGGCAGGCCGAGCGGCGGCATCAGGCACGGCCAGTCGACGATGCCCTCGTAGCGACGCAGCTTGTCGCGCACCTGCTGCGGCGTGCCGGCGATGCACATCGCCTCGACCGCCCGGTCGCTGACAGCGCCGTGCAGTTCGTCGGCGAAGCCGTGGTCGGCGAGGATGTCGCGGAAGCGCGGGAAGTGGAACGCCAGGCCGGGGCGCAGCAGGTCGTAGGCCTCGGCCTCCGACCCGGCGACCGCGCAGAACACGATGTGCCCGACGTCGAAGGACGAGCGCGACCGGCCAGCCCGCGCCAGCCCGCGCTCGACGGTCGGCAGCCCGACCTCGCGCAGCCACTCGGCGGAGTGGAGGAACGCGAAGATCGCCCCGTCCGCGACCTCCCCGGCGAGCTCGATCATGCGCGGGCGGTTGCCCGCGAGGTACAGCGGGATGGGGCCGTGGGCTGGCTCCGTCGGCCGCTCGTAGTCGCGGAAGCTGTAAAACGGCCCTTCGTGGGCTGCCGGCCGGCCGGGGCCCGACGTCCAGGCGGCACGCACTGCCGCCACGAAGTCGCGCATCCGCTCGACAGGGTGGCTGCCGTCGAGGCCGTGCCAGTCCTGCGACCACGACGGTGGGATCGCACCGAGGCCGAAGCGGTACCGCCCCGGCGCCAGCTCGGCCAGGGTGGAGGCGCCGAGCGCGGTCGTCACCGGCGACCGCGTCCAGTTGGCGATCGCCGTCACCAGCTCGACGCGCCGGGTCTGCACGGCGAGCGCGCCGGCCAGCGCGAAGTTCTCGGCGTAGCCGTCGCCGACCGCGACCAGCCCGAAGCCGGCGGCCTCCGCCGCGCAGGCGAACTCGACGACCTCCGCCAGGCCGACGCCGGGATGCTCGATGTAGATCCCGAGCGAGCGGAAGCTCAGAGCGTGATCTCCCCCAGCGTCGCCCCGTCGACGACGATGTAGTGATGGACGACGGCCTCGCCGGCGAGGCACTCGCCGATGAGCGCGCCGACCTTCTGACCGAACTCCGACTCGCCGAGCGCGGTGTGATCCTCGATCCGATCCCAGGTGAGGTGGAGGACGAAGCGGTTGGGGTCCTCCGCCGCCCGGATCAGGCGGAACGAGTGGAAGCCCTTCGTCGTGCCGAGCGCCAGGTACGCGGCGGCGTCGCGGCCGAGCTGCTCGATGTCGGCCGCGCGCTCGGGCTTGACCGGGAGGATCGCGATCTCGAGGAACATGCGTGCTCTCCTATCTCCAGTGGGAGACGACCGTGTCGGCGAAGAGCCGGACGTCGTCGTAGGTGCCGGGAACCAGCGAGTTGACGAAGTGGTCGACGCCGACCGCCTCGAGCGCGCTGATGCGCTCGACGATCTCGGTCGGCTCGCCCGCCAGGAACGCTGCGTCAGCGACCTCGGGCGGGAGGCCGAAGTACTGCGCGATCGCGCGGGCCCGCTCCTTGGCCCGGGCGCCGTCGTGCCCGACGACGGTGACGAAGGCCATGTTCGTCTCGATCTCGGCCGGGTCGCGGCCGATCTCGCGGCAGAGATCGGTGAGCACGCCGTGCTTCTGCACGAAGTCCTCGGGCCCGGCGCCACCGGAGAGGTTCCACTGGTCGGCATAGCGCGCGACGAGCGGCAGCGTCAGCTTCTCGCCGCGGCCGCCGAGCAGCAGCGGCGGGCCGCCAAGCTGCACCGGCGGCGGCGAGAACGGCGCCTCCTTGATCGTGTAGTGGGCGCCGTCGAACGAGAAGCGCTCCTGCGTGAAGAGGCCCTTCAGCACCTGGCACGACTCGGCCAGCATCGCGGCGCGCTCGCGCTGCGAGTGCATCGGGATGCCGTACGAGACGTGCTCGATCTCGTGGTAGCCGGCGCCGAGGCCGACGATCAGGCGGCCGTCGCTCATGTGGTCGATCGTCGCGGCCATCTTCGCGAGCAAGCCGGGGTGGCGGAACGTGTTGCAGGTGACCATGCAGCCGATCGTGAGCCGCTTCGTCGCCACGGCGAGCCCGGCCAGCAGCGACCACGCCTCGAAGATCGACCCGTCGGGCGCGATCATCAGCGGCACGATGTGGTCGAAGTTCCAGGCCGAGTCGAGCCCGGCGTCGTCCGCCGTGCACCACGCGTCGCGGATCTGCTCCCACGTCACGTCCTGCGGGGCTGTCTGAATGCCGAACTTCATCGGTGACCTCCGGGGCCGACCGTCCAGGCGGAGGATCCGCCGGGCGTTGTGCGCGATGCCGTACGCACGATCCTACGAGGCCGGGCGTGCGCGAGTCAACGCGGCCCCGGCACGCCCGCCCGGGCAGCGCTGCTCGCCCTGCGGCACGCCCGCCCGCCGGGCCGCCGCGCCCCCGCGCCCCCGCGCCCCGCCCTACGGTGCGTACTCCAGCTCCGGCGAGCCCGCCTTGCCGATGTGCAGGTACGGCAGCTCGGCCCAGTCGGTGTGATGGGTCTCGGTCAGCCACGAGCCGCCGTCCTGGAACGCCTCCTGGATCTGGGGGCCGCCGTCGACGAAGTGGAAGTCGGCGCCCATCGGCGCGTTGCAGTGGAGGATCTGGATGTTGCCCTTCACCGTCAGCAGGGGCCCGTGCTTGAGCTCCGGCGGGTTCGACAGCACCGAGCCGGCGGCATGGAGGCCGCGCTGCGGCATCAGGAAGTCGCCCGCCAGCCAGAGCATCTCCTCCCAGCAGTCGTGATGCACCTCCTGCCGGGTCTCACCGAAGCCGGGCGCCATCATGATCAGGCGGATCATCCCGCCCGGCCCGCCGTGCATCAGCCCGCCGTGCGGATCGGGTGTCCGCAGCGACTTGTGCAGGATCCCGGGCTGCAGGCCGGGCATCACCGACGCTGTCCACGGCTCCTGCCAGATCTTGCGCACCTGGAGCTGCCCGCCGTCGTAGCAGTGCTGCACCGGCAGGGTGGTGTTCCACCAGAGCAGCGCCTGGCAGCCGCCCTGGGACGAGAGCTCGACCTGCCCGCAGCCCTGCGGCACGGCAACGAAGCCGGTGCAACCGACGCTGCGGCCCTCGGCGGCGAGGTCGCCCTCGAGCACGAAGATCTCGGCCGAGCCCTCGTCGGCGCGGGCGGTATGGCGCCAGCCCGGCGGGATGCGGAGCATGAAGGTGGCCGAGCCGTTCTCGCCGTCGCGGCTGACGAGCCGCGACTCGGCGTCATGTGTGAGCGCGGGGCCGACGCCGGTCTCCCACGGCAGGGCGAACGCGTTGAAGAACTGCGGCTCTTCACGCCGCCAGTGCTGCTTCATGGTGCCTCCTTCGGGGCGAGGGTACGGACTGGACGAAACGGGAGGCGGCCGCGCAGGGAGTACGCGACCGCGCAGGCGAGGCCGACGCCGGCGACGCAGGCCGAGACGAGCACGGCGTGGCCCATCGCCAGCGTGAAGGCGTCGACGCCCGGCCGGCGAAACGCGCCGCTGCCGGCGATGCCCTGCGCCAGGTCGGCCTTCGCCGCGCTCAGCAGCGCGGGCGTCTGCGGCAGCCCGGCTCGGCGAAGGGCACCGGAGTACTCGCCTGCCACGCTCGCCGCCACGACCGAGCCGGCGACGGCGACGGCGAGCGAGTTTCCGACGTGCACGGCGGCGCCGTGGGTGCCCGAGACGGCGCCGCCCCGCTCCGGCGGGACGCTGCGCACGATCAGCGAGATGGTGCACGTCGAGAGGGCGCCCATGGCTAGCCCGATCAGGAGGAGGAAGGGGACGATGCTCGCGTAGCTGGAGCCGCCGTCGATCGTCGAGAGGCCGGCCAGGCCGGCGACCTCCGCCACGAACGCGACCGGCAGCAGCAGCGCCGTCCCGTGCCTCCCTACCCACCGTCCCCACAGCGGCGACAGGCCGGCCGCGATGCCGGAGAGCGGCAACACGTAGATGCCGGCCCGCAGCGGCGACAGCTCGAGCACGCGCTGGAACCAGATGAGCAACAGGAAGAACGGGCCGACGGCGGCGAAGAGCGACAGCTGGGTCAGGCCGAGGCCCGCTGCCAGCGCCCCCGCGTCGACAGCGGGCGAGGCGGCCGCGCGCCGCCACACCACGGCGCCGAGGGCTGCCAGGGCGAGCGGGCCGGCGACGATCGCCGGCAACACCCGGCCCGACCCCCACCCGTGCGACACGGCATTGATGAGGCCCCACACGAGCACGACGAGGCCGGCCGCGAGCACCAGATTCCAGCGCCAGCGCAGCTCGGCGGGCGAGCGGACGCCCGGCGGCAGCGCGACCAGTGCGAGCACGACGACCACCGCGCCCAGGATCACGTTGGGGGCGAACACCGAGCGCCACGAGAACGCGGCGAGGAGGGCGCCGGCCAGGAGCGGCCCGGCCGCGGCGCCGCCGATCGCCCCCGCCACCCAGGTGCCGATCGCCCGGGCCAGCGCGGGGCCGGCGAAGGCCGAGCGCAGCACCGCGAGCGAGGCGGGCAGGACGAATGCGGCGCCCACCCCCTCGATGACGCGCATCGCCACGAGCGGCCCCGGCGACGAGGTCGCAGCCGAGGCGGCCGACCCGGCCACGAAGACGAGCAGCCCGGCCACCAGCACGCGCCGGCTGCCGAGCCGGTCGGCGAGCGCGCCCCCGGTCACGAGCAGCGCCGCCAGCGGCAGCAGGAAGCCGGCGTACACCCACTGCAGCTCGGCAAGGCTGGCGCCCAGCGCGTCGCCGATCCGCGGGGTGGCGACCGGCACCGCGGCCTCGTCCATGTTCACCAGGAACGTGGCGAGGACGGCGACGGTGAGCACCGCCCAGCGGGCGCGGGCGGGCGCGGGCGACGGCATGCGGCGCGCCGTCAGCGTAGGTGCGGCATGGCCTCGGCGGCGAACAGCGCGACGTCGTCGGTGCCGATGTTGAAGCCGGGCACCAGCCCGAACACGAAGTGCTGCACGCCCTTCGCCTCGAACGCCTTGATCCGCTCGACCACCTCGGCCGGGCTGCCGCTGATGCAGTGCGGGGCCGCCGCCTCGGGCGACATGCCGAACGCCGCGGCCAGCTCGCCCTCGCGGCGCTTGGCGTCCTGCGAGCGCTCGTTGACGAACACGAGCAGCGAGACGTTCGTCTCGATCTCGGCCGGGTCGCGGCCGACCTCGTCGCAGCGCTGCAGCAACACCTCGTAGAGGGCGCGCCACTGGTCGGGCACGATCCCGTCGGTGCCGGGCGGCATGTTCCACATGTCGGCGTGCCGGGCAACCGTGCGCAGCGTGCGCTCCGGCCCGCGCCCGCCGACGAGGATCGGCAGGCGCGACTGGATCGGCTTCGGCTCGGCGGGCGCGTCCTTCAGCGTGTAGTGCTTGCCCTCGAAGGTGAGGCGCTGCTGCGTCCAGAGGCCGCGCAGGATCTGGCACGACTCCTCGAGCCGCTCGGCACGCTCCCGCACCGAGCCGAGGTGGATGCCGTAGAGGTCGTGCTCGGGCTCCCAGTAGCCGGCGCCGAGGCCGACGATCATGCGGCCGTTGCTGACGTGGTCGAGGGTCGCCGCCATCTTGGCCAGCAGCGCCGGCGGGCGCAGGGTGTTCGCCGTCACCATCTGCCCGATGTGGATCCGCTTCGTCGCCTGGGCGAACGCGCCGAGCATCGACCAGCACTCCAGGATCGGATCCTCGAGGTTCGGCGACAGCGGGATGATGTGGTCGAACGGCCACACCGAATCGAAGCCGAGCGTGTCGGCCTGAACCGTGACGTCGATCAGCTCCGCCCAGGTGCACTTCTGCGGGCCGAAGGCGATGCCGAGCTTCACGTCAGGCTCCTTGCGCGAGGGGGTGCCGGGCGATGAACGCGCCGACGACGGTGTCGAGCTCCTGCTTCTGCTCGGGCGAGACGAAGAAGGCATGCGGCGTGCCGGCCATCACATGCGTCTCGGCCTGCGGGAGCTCGGCGAGAAACGGGGGGAACAGCCGGTCGCTGGTCATGATGTCGGTGCTGTCACCCGAGACGAGCAGCACCGGCGCGGTGATCGCGCCGAGCCGGCCGGTGATGTCGAAGTCGATGCAGGCCTGGATGTAGCCGAGGTGGGCCTCGGTGCAGTCGCGCATCGGCGCCCAGCCGGTGGCGAGCACGTCAGCGGCGTTGGCCGCGAGGTACTCGGGCGGGAAGCAGAGCACCGCGGCCGCCTTCTGGTACGCCTCGAAGCTGTGCTCGCGCAGGATGCGCAGGCACTCGAGCTGCCAGCGCAGCGAGACGTCGGGCACCGCCCACGGCTGCTGCAGCACGACCGCGCCGACGCGCCCGGGGGCGACGCTGGCGAGCTCGGCCGCCAGGCAGGCGCCCATGCCGCCGATGCCGACGATGTGCGCGCGCTCGAGGCCCTCGCGGTCGAGGATGTCGAGCGCGTCACGCGTGTACGCCGCGATCGAGTGCTCCTCGCCGGGGACGGGCGTGCTGTTGCCCGAGCCGCGGTAGTGGAACGCGAGCAGGCGCCGGCCCGCGGCGACGGTCGGGAAGAGGTCGGCGAAGCCCTGGGCGAAGAAGGTCGTCCAGCCGTCCGCGCAGAGGACGGGCTCGCCCTCGCCGATGGAGTCGTAGAAGAGAGTCACCCCTGCTACCTAACAGAATCCATCGTGCACAGTCAATCGGGGAGGCCGTCGGCAGCAGTGGCGCCCGCGCTCGCCGCGCCGTAGGCGGCGGCCGCGCCGTCCGCGCTGACGAGGCCGCGCCGCACGTCCCGCTCGATGTCGGCCCGCGCGCGCGTGCCCGGCTCGCCGAGCCCGCCGCCGCCCGCGGTCACGAACACGAGCCGGTCGCCGGGGACGACCGGGACGAGGTCGCACTTCGACGGCAGCTCCTCGCTCGTCCCGTCGGCGCGGATCAGCAGCTTGCTGCTGCACGCGCCCGGCAGGCCGCCGTCGGCGCCCCACGGCCGCGAGCGCCAGCGGTCGTCCTGGATCGTGATCTGGCCGGGCGCCTCGAAGCGGTAGATCTTCTCGATCCCGTTGCCGCCGCGGTGCCGGCCCGCCCCGCCCGAGTCGGGCACCGAGCGGTAGCGCTCGATGACGACCGGGTAGTAGCTCTCGATGTACTCGGTGGGGATGCTGGTGAACAGCGGCCACCAGGAGTGGCCGTCGAGCCCGTCGCCGGCCGGGCGGCCCGGCAGCCCGCCGAACGAGATCTCGCCGAGCTGGAAGTAGCGGCCGTGATCGTCGGTGCCGCTGTAGGTCAGCGCGGGGCTCGAGCCGTAGCCCGCGCCCGCCGCGTACTCGGGCGCGCAGCGGGCGAGGACGCCCTGGATCGCGTCGAGCTGGCGCGCGAGCGTGATGTTGAGCAGGCCGAGCGGCGCCGGGAACACCGGCTTGACGATCGACCCCTCGGGCAGGATCACCTCGAACAGGTCGTGGAAGCCCTCGTTGAAGTTGATCCCCGGATCGAATGCCATGATCAGGTAGATCCCGGCGAACATCTTGAAGAGGCCCTCGTGGGTGAGCAGGTTGATCGGGCCGGGGGCCTGCGGCGAGGAGCCGGTGAAGTCGAACACGGCGCGGTCGCCGTCGCGGCGCAGGCTCAGCGCGAGCGTGAAGGGGCCGTTGCCCTGGCCGTCGTCGTCGACGACGTCCGCGAAGCGGACGGGCTCCTCGGGGACGTAGCGGCGGATGATCGTGCGCATAGCCTCGCGGGTGCGGTCGAGCAGGGCCGCGCAGGCCTCCAGGTACGTCTCGACGCCGATCCGGTCGCACAGCTCGACGACGCGCTGCGCACCGGTGCGGCACGCCGCCACGATCGCGAGCAGGTCGGCCTCGTTCATCTCGGGCGTGCGCGAGTTGCCGAGGATGACCTTGAGCAGCTGGCGATTGAAGGTGCCCGCCTCGAAGAGCTTGACCGGCGGGATGCGCAGGCCCTCGTCCCAGATCGACTTCGCCGTGGCGGCCATGCTGCCGGGAACGCTGCCGCCGACGTCGAGCATGTGCCCGAACATCGACGTGTAGCCGATGCGCCGGCCCTGGTAGTCGATCGGCACCAGCACAAGCCAGTCGGGCGTGTGCTGGATGGCGCCGTCGCACAGGTACGGGTCGCTCTGCAGCAGCACATCGCCGGGGCCGATCTCCTCGTCGTAGGTCTCCAACAGGAGCGGCACGTACGAGCCAAACTGGCCGACCAGCATGTAGCCGTCGGCGTTGGTGACGAGCGGGAACTCGTCGTGCTGCTCGCGGATGATCGGCGACATCGCCGACCGCCACACGACCGTGTCCATCTCGTCGCGGAGGCTGCGCAGGGCGGCCTCGACGATCTCCATCGTGACGATGTCGACGCTCACGGGCGCTCCTCGCGGTCGATCAGGAGGTTGCCCCGCGCGTCGACGACGACGACGTGCGCGGGCAGGACGAAGGTGGTCGTGTCGGGCTGCGTCACGACGGCGGGCCCGGGGAAGCGGTCACCGGGGACGAGCAGCGCGCGGTCGTACACCGCGGCGTCCTGCCAGCGGCGGCCAACGTACACCTGGGTCGTGCGGACGAGCGCCTGGGCTCCGTCGCCCGGCGAGGGCTCGACCGCAGCCGGCTCGGTGAAGGCTGCTGCGCCACGCCCCTCGACACGCAGGTTGACGACCTCCATCTCGGCAGCCGGCACGAAGCCGTACAGCCTGCGGTGCTCGGCGCGGAAACGCTCGCCGGCAAGGGCCGCCCAGCCCGGGCGCAGCTCCTCCTCGGCAAAGCCGACCTCGAGCTCGTAGCCCTGCCGGAAGAAGCGCATGTCGCACGACACCGACAGCTCGTCGTGGCCGCGCGCCTGCACCGCGAGCTCCTCGAAGGCGGCCAGCAGCTCGGCCTCGGTAGCGGGCCCGACATCGCGGATGACCGTGCGCGTGAAGCTTGCCCGGTGGCCGACGGTCTGGAACCCGTACGCCGAGAGCACGCCCGGCGAGTGCGGCACGATCACCGGGTAGCAGCCGAGCAGCGCCGCCAGCGCGTTGCCGTGCAGCGGGCCCGCGCCGCCGAAGGCGACGAGCGCGAAGCTGCGCGGGTCGAGGCCGCGCTCGACGGTGACGACGCGCAACGCGCCCGCCATGTTCTCGTCGACGATGTCGATGATGCCCTGGGCCGCGTCCAGCGGGTCGAGGCCGAGCGGCTCCGCCAGCGCGGCGATGACGCGCGCCGACGCCTCGCGGTCGAGCGTCATCTCGCCGCCGACCAGCTGGTCGGTGAGCCGGCCGAGCAGCAGGTTCGCGTCGGTCACGGTGGGCCGCTCGCCGCCGCGGCGGTAGCAGGCCGGGCCCGGGAAGGCGCCCGCCGACTCCGGCCCCACGCGCAGCGAGCGCACCAGCTCCGGCAGGTGCGCGAGCGAGCCGCCGCCCGCGCCGATCGAGCGCACGTCGACGCTGGCCGAGCGGATCGGGAAGTCACCGATGAACGTCTCGCGCGCCACCGCCGACGCGCCGCCGATGCACACCGCGACGTCCGCCGAGGTACCGCCCATGTCGATCGTCAGGATGTCGTCGAAGCCGGCGGCGCGCGACACGGCGAGCGCTCCCGCGACCCCGCCCGACGGGCCCGAGAAGATGGTCGCCACGGGCCGCGCCGCCGCCTCGGCCGCGGACATCAGCCCGCCGTCTGAGCGCACCACGTCGACCTTCAGCTGCCAGCCGTCCGCCGCGAGCCGGCGCTCGAAGTCGCCGAGGTAGCGCGACACGGCGGGCAGCACGTAGGCGTTGGCGACGGTCGTCACGCAGCGCTCGTACTCGCGGTACTCGGGCAGCACCTCGCTGCTGAGCGTCACCGAGAGGCCGGTGGCGGCGCGGGCGATCTCGCCGGCACGGCGCTCGTTGGCGGGGTTCGCGTAGCTGTGCAGGAAGCAGATGGCGATCGTCTCGATCCCGGCCGCCGCCAGCCGCCGCACCGCAGCCTCGACCTGCGCCTCGTCAAGCGGCGTCTCGACCGTCCCGTCGGCGCGGGTGCGCTCGTAGATCTCGACGGTGTCCTCGAGGTCGGCGAGCGGGTCGGGCTTCGCCATGCGCAGCCAGCCGACGAGCGGCCCCGGCGTCTGCGAGCGGGCGAGGTGGAGCACCTGGCCGAAGCCGTCGGTGACGAGCAGGCCGACGCGGGCGCCGCGCCGTGTCAGCAGCGCGTTCACCGCGGCCGTCGTGCCGTAGTGGAGCGAGGTCACGTCACCCTGGGCGAGCCCCGCCGCCTCGCAGGCCTTGGCGAGGCCCGTGAGGACGCCGTCGGTCGGGTCGGGCGTCGTCGGCGTCTTCGCGATCCAGCGCTCGCCGCTCCGGCGCAGCACGATGTCCGTGAACGTCCCGCCGACGTCGATGGCTGCCACGACGTCGCGGGCTGCAACAGCGTCGCTCATGCGTTGTAGCGCGCTTCGAGGCCGCGCCACTCCTCGAGCCCCATCAGCGAGTTGAACGCGTCGAAGCCGGTCACCAGGTCGGCGATCTCGTCGAGCGAGTCGCACGCGGTGAGCCTACCGACGAATGCGGCGAACGCCTTGTGGACGACCTGCGCCACGTCGGCGTACAGCACGAGCGGGAAGCCGAGCTCGGCGAGCCAGCTGATCGGGACGTGCGGCGTGAGGCCGTCGTAGGCCCAGTTGAAGAGCTGCGGGCCGAGGTCGGCCCCGGCGATGCGCACGATCTCCTCGCGCGAGAGCGGCGACTCGACGAAGAGCATGTCGGCGCCGGCCTCGCGGTAGAGCGCGGCCCGCTCGATTGCGGCATCGAGGCCCTCGATCGTGTTGGCGTCGGTGCGGGCGATGATCAGGAAGTCGTCGTCGAGCCTGGCGTCGCAGGCGGCCTTCACCTTCGCCACCATCTCGGCGGCGGGGACGACGCGCTTGCCGGCCATGTGCCCGCAGCGCTTCGGGTGCACCTGGTCTTCCAGGTGGATGCCGGCCGCGCCGGCCCGCTCGAAGGTGCGGATGGTGCGGTGGACGTTGAGCGCGTTGCCGTAGCCGGTGTCGATGTCGGCGATCAGCGGCCGGTCGGCGGCCTCGACCATGCGCGCGCAGGCGCCGGCCATCTCGGTGACCGAGAGCAGGCCGATGTCAGGGGCGGCGGCGAGCGCCGCGGAGGCGCCGTAGCCGGTCAGGTGCAGCACCTCGACGCCGGCCAGGGCCGCGGTCTTGGCGGTGAGGGCGTCGTAGCCGGAGATGACGAGCCGGGTCTTGCCGTCGGCGACGTAGCCGCGCAGCGTGCGGGCGTGGGTGGTCATTGCGGCACCAGCGGCAGGCCGGCGCGGAGGCGCGCGCCCGCGTACTCGGCGAGGCCGCCCGCCTCGGCGATCAGCCGGACGAAGTCGGGGAGCGGCGGCACCTGCCACTCGGCGCCGGCGGTGACGTTGCGGATCGTGCCCGCGACCGCGTCGACCTCGACCACGTCGCCGTCGGCGATCCCGGCCGCCGCCTCGGGCGACCACACGACGGGCAGCCCGATGTTCACGCAGTTGCGGAAGAAGATCCGCGCGAAGGACCCGGCGACGATCGCCGAGAAGCCGGCGGCGCTGATCGCCCGCGGCGCACCCTGGCGCGAGCTGCCGGTGCCGAAGTTGGCGCCGGCGACGAGCACGTCTCCCGGCTGCACTGCGGCGGCGATCGCGGGCGACACGCTCTCCAGCACGTGCGCAGCCAGCTCGGCGTCGTCGGTGAGGGCCATGTAGCGCCCCGGCAGGATCTCGTCGGTCGAGACGTTGTCGCCGACCTTCCAGGCGCGACCGCTCATCCCAGCACCTCCTCCGGCGCCGCGACGGCGCCTGCGATCGCAGAGGCGGCCGCCACGGCCGGCCCGGCGAGATAGACCTTGCTCGAGAGGGCGCCCATCCGCCCCGGAAAGTTGCGGCTCGACGTCGCCAGCGCGACCTCGCCGTCGCCGAGGACGCCCAGATGGAGCCCAGCGCACGGCCCGCAGCCCGCCGGCCCGATCACGGCGCCGGCCTCGACGAGGTCGGCGATCAGGCCCTCGCGCAGGGCCGCGAGGTACACCTCGGGGCTGCCCGGCACGACGATCAGGCGCGTGCCCGGGTGCACCTTGCGGCCGCGCAGCACCTCGGCGGCGACGCGCAGGTCGCTGATGCGCCCGTTGGTGCAGGTGCCGATGAAGATCTGGTCGAGGTGGGCGCCGGCGGCCTCGCTCACGGGCACGCCGCGGTCGGGTGCGCCGGGCAGGGCCACCAGCGGCGGCAGGTCGGCGACGTCCAGCTCGTGCACTGCGGCGTAGGCCGCGTCGGGGTCGGCCCAGGCTGCCAGCCCGGCACCGCTGTGACCCGCGCGCTCGCGCGCGTACGCGAGCGTCGTCTCGTCGATGCGCACCGCGGCGCTCTTCGCGCCCACCTCGATCGCCATGTTGGCGAGCGTGAAGCGGCCGTCCATCCCGAGGGCGGCGACGTACGGCCCGTCGATCTCGACCGCCTGGTACAGGCAGCCGGCCTGGCCGAGGCGCTGCGTCAGCTCGAGCATCGCGTCCTTCGGCCCGGCCCAGCGCGACGGCGTGCCCGCGATGGTCACGCGCACCGACTCCGGCACGCGCAGCCACGTCTCGCCGAACGCGAGGGCGACCGCGGTGTCGGTGGCGCCGATGCCCAGCCCGACGGCGCCGAGGCCACCCGCCGTGATCACGTGCGAGTCGTAGCCGACGACGAGCTCCCCGGGGGCGATCAGGCCCCGCTCGGGCAGGACGACGTGCATGATCCCGGCCTCGCCCGCGTCCAGCAGGTGCGGGATGCCCTGCTCGCGGCAGAAGGCGCGCGTGCGCACCATCCCGTTCGCCGACGCGACGTCGCGGGCAGGCGTCTCGTGATCGGCGACCACGACGACGCGCTGCGGGTCCCACACGCGGTCGGCCCCCAGCGCCGCCAGCTCGTCGATCACCTGCGGGAACGACAGCTCGTCGCTGACGACGAGGTCGACGCGCGCGCCCACCAGCTCGCCCGGCACGACACGAGCGCGGCCCGAGTGGGCGGCGATCGCCTTCTCGATGAAGGTGGCGCCGCTCATCCGCGCCAGACGACCTCGGCGACGTCGTTGGGCGCGAGCAGCCCCGCGTACAGCTCGGGCCGCCGCCGGTCCATCAGCCGGAAGGGCGCACCGGCTGCCCCGTCGAGGTCGATGTCGGCGATCACCAGCTCCTCCGCGTCCGGCCCCTCGCTGCCCTCCGCGACGACCTCGCCGCTGGGGTCGATGATCCGGCTGCGCCCGATGAACTCCATCCCCGCGTTGCGGCCGACGAAGTTGCACATCACGAGGAACATGTCGTTGTCGAGCGCCTTGCTGGGTGCGGTGTGCGAGCGCAGGTAGATGTTGACCACGCCGGGCTCCGACCACGCCGCCAGCGAGCCGCACACGAGCTTCGCTCCCTTCACGGCGAGCAGCCGCGTCGTCTCGGGCAGGGTGAAGTCGGCGCACACCATGTTCCCGATCGGGCCGAGCGCCGTGGTGGTGACGGCGAAGTCGGTGCCGGCCTCGAAGTCGGGCGCCTCGTACACCGGCGTCAGGTGCGCCTTCTTGTGCAGGTTGAGGATCGAGCCGTCCGGGCCGAACAGCACGGAGGCGTTGCACGGCCGCGCGCCGCCGCCCGCCCAGCCGAGCATGCCGAACACGACATGCATGCCGTGCTCGCGCGCCTTCGCCCCGATGCGGGCGGTGGCCGGGCCGGGGATCTGCTCGAGCGACGCCAGCACCGCCGCGAGGGCGGCAGGATCCTCCGCCTTCTTCGCCTGCTGGATCGCCGCGTACCCGGGCAGGTAGCCCTCCGGGAACACGGCCAGCTCGACGCCCGCCGCAGCAGCACGGTCGAGCCACTCCTCCGCCTTGGCGACGGTCGCCGCCGGATCCCACTCGACCGGGGCGATCTGGACACAGGCGACGCGCATCGCTACGCCGCCCCCGCCACGACGCCGTCGTCCGTCGTCACCTCGAGCACGCCCTCGGCGACGAGCCGGTGGAACGCAGCGCCGCGGTCGAACAGCGGCAGCGGCGCGCGCCCGGCACGCCGCTGCGCCCGGAGCGCCTCCGTCGCCGCGGCATCCACCGCGACGTCTACCGGGTCGGCGCCCTCCACCAGCACGACGCCGTAGTCGTCCCGCGCGCTGTCGCGCGACACGAGCCGCCGCGCCACGTCGACGCGCACGGCGTCCGGGTCGCGGTCGAGCGCGTCGCCCCAGCCACCGCCGCCCGGCGACAGCACGCGCAGCAGGTCACCTGGCTTGACCGGCACGCGGTCGGTCTTGCCGGGAAGGATCCGCTCGTCGGGCGTGCCCGGGTTGAGGATCCAGATGGTGCCCGCCCCGGCCTTGCCACCGGAGACACCCCAGGGCTGCAACACGGCGCGGTCGGAGTGGAGGATGACGGTGCCCTCGCGCAGGATGCGCACGTCCTTGAGGTAGCCCATGCCACCGCGGAACTTGCCGGGCCCGCCCGAGTCGGGGCGCAGGCCGAGCGTCTCGATGCGCACCGGGAAGAACGTCTCGGCGAACTCGCCGGGCATGTTCTTCGAGTCCGGGGCGACGTCGACGGTGTCGGCGCCGTCCGCGAACGGCCGCGCGCCCGAGCCGGCGCCCGTGATCTCGCGCAGCAGGTAGAACGCCCCGTCGGCGCCCTTGCCGTGCATGCCGTACGACGAGATCGACTCCTGCGAGGCCGGCACGAAGCCGCCCGACGCCTTGCCCAGGATGCCGAGGCCGATGTCGAGGATCCGCAGCAGCGGGTAGGTGCGCCACGAGCACGCCGCCGGGAACTCCGGCGAGAGCACGGTCCCGGGCGGCACCGAGCAGGTGATGACGCGGTTGACGCCGTCGTTGACGACGATGTCGGGGACGAAGCCCTTGAACAGCGTGCCCATGAACTTCGCGTAGTACGTCTCGCTGCCGGGCCAGTTGAGCGAGCCGACGACCTGCGCGTCCGTCCCCGAGAAGTCGAAGTGGAGGCCGCCGGCCGACTTCGTCAGCGTCGCCTTCAGCTTGATGAAGCGCCGCGGCTCCAGGGGCTGCACGCCGTCGTACTCGCACCAGTCCTCGAAGTCGTACGAGCCGTCCGGGATCAGCGGCAGCACGCTCTCGCGGAAGCTGCGGGCACAGCGCTCGAGCAGGCCCTCGAACACCGACTGCACGACCTCCTTGCCATAGCGGTCGAAGATCTCCTCGACGCGCACCTCGGCGAGCCGGCAGGCGTTGATGAAGGCGTCGATGTCGCCGCGCAGATCCTCGGGGAAGCGCGAGTTGTTGAGGATTGTCTCGTAGAGCGCCTCGTTGCGCACGCCCCGGTCGAAGAGCTTCACCGGGGGGATCATCAAGCCCTCCTGGAAGATCTCGAACGCGGCCAGCGGCACGCTGCCCGGCGTGTCACCGCCGATGTCGTTGACGTTGCCGAAGCACTGGATCCAGGCGACGATCTCGCCCTTGTGGAACACCGGCACGGTGATGCAGATGTCCGGCAGGTGCGTGATGCCGCCGTCCGACTTGTAGACGTCGTTGTAGATGAAGACGTCGCCCGGGTCGGTCTTGCCGGTGAACCGGCTGATGATCGGCGTGGGCGTCGAGGCGAACGAGAGCGACGTGACGCTGTTGCCGCCCACGTCGAAGATGCCGGCGCGGTGGTCGTGCTGCTCGCGGACGATCGTCGAGCGCGCGGTGCGGTCGACCTGGAGCTCCATCTCGCGGCGGGCGGACTCGAGTGCCCCTTCGACGATCTCGAAGAGGATCGGGGTGAGCTCGGAGGAGGTTGAGGTTGCCATCGTGGTTCTCCTTCCCTCAGCCGAGGGTGACGACGAGGTTGCCGAGGCTGTCGGTGAGCGCGGTTGCGCCGGGCGGGACGAGCGTCGTCGAGTCGTACTGGTCGACGATCGCCGGGCCTGCGATGACGTGGCCGGCGCGCAGCCTGGCGCGGTCGTAGATGCGCGTGCGGACACGCCCGGACTGCGGGTTGAAGTAGACGTCGCGCTCGCCGACGATCGCAGCCGCCCCGTCGCCCTGCTCGAGCGGCTGCTCGGCGAGCACGAGCGAGGCCAGCGGGCCGGTCGCCGCGACGCGCAGGTTGACCAGCTCGACGAGCTGCTCGCCACGGTAGTGGTAGCCGTAGACGCCCTCGTGCGCGGCGTGGAAGGCGTCGAGCACCTTGCCGAAGCCGGCCACGTCGAGCGCCCCGTCGGGGACGGCGACGGTCAGCTCGCTCGCCATGCCGACGTAGCGGAGGTCGGCCGAGCGCTCGAGCACCACGGTGGCGGCGGCGATGCCCTGGTCGGTGACGGCGTCGCGCGTCTTGGCCTCGAGGTCGGCGACGTGGCCGTTGAGCCGGGCGAAGTCGACGAGGTCCTCGCGGATCGCGTAGGTCTGCACGCCGGTCTCGCGAATGTCGGCGGCGAGCAGGCCGATGCACGAGCCGAGCCCCGGGTTGGCGGGGGTGACGATGCGGCTGATGCCGAGCAGCTGCGCGAGGTGCGCCGCATGCAGCGGGCCCGCCCCGCCGAAGGGGAACAGCGCGTACTCGCGCGGGTCGCGGCCGCGCTTGACCGAGACCTCGCGCACCGCGCCCGCCATGTTGAACGCAGCGAGCTCGAGGATGCCGTAGGCGGCCTCGTCGAGCGTGAGCGAGAGCGCGTCTGCGATCGGCTGCACGGCGGCGCGCGCAGCGTCGACGTCGAGGTGCACGCCGCCACCGACGAGCTCGGTGCCGACGCGGCCGAGCACGAGGTTCGCGTCGGTGACGGTCGCCTGCGTGCCGCCGCGGCCGTAGCAGGCGGGGCCGGGGACGGAGCCGGCGCTCTCCGGCCCGACGCGCAGCCGGTTGCCGGTGCCGAGCGTCGCGATCGAGCCGCCGCCCGCCCCGATCGAGACGAGGTCGATCGTCGGCGCCTTGATCGGGCAGCTGTCGATCTTGCCCTCGGTGGTGAGCAGCGGCCTGCCGTGCTCGACGAGCGCGACGTCGGTCGAGGTGCCGCCCATGTCGTACGTGAGCACCTTGTCCTCGCCGATCCTGTCGGCGAGCCAGGCCATGCCGAGCACGCCGGCGCTGGGGCCGGAGTACGTGATGTAGATCGGCTCGGTGACCACCTTGTCGGCGCGCGAGAGGCCCCCGACCGACTTCATCATCAGCAGCGGCGCGTGGTAGCCCGCCGCCTCCAGCCGGCTCGTCAGGTTGCCGAGATACTCGCTCACCATCGGCATCAGCACCGCGTTGAGGCACGTCGTCATCGTGCGCTCGTACTCGCGGAACTCGGGGAGGATGTCCGAGGAGATGGTGACGAAGCACTCCGGGTAGACCTCGCCGAAGATGTCGCGCGCCCGCCGCTCGTGCGTGGGGCTCGCGTACGAGTGGACGAACGAGATGGCGACGGCGTTGATGCCGCGCCCCTTGAACCAGAGGGCCTGCGCGCGGACACCGGCCTCGTCGAGCGGGACGATCTCCTCGCCGGTGTAGGTGAAGCGGCCATCGACCTCGCGGACGTGCTCGAGCGACACCACCCGCGGCGGCTTGACCCAGGTGTAGATCGCGCCCCAGTCGCCGGGGACGGTCTGGCGGGCGACCTCGATCAGCTCGCGGTAGCCCGTCGTCGTGAGCAGGCCGATCGGCGACCAGCGCCCCTGCAGGACGGCGTTGAGCGCGACCGTCGTGCCGTGGCCGACGCTCGTCACGTCGGCGGGCTTGAAGTCGCCGGTCTCGCACAGGGCCGCGAGCCCCTCGAGGAAGGCGCGCGTGTCGTCATCCGGCGTGGAGGGCACCTTCATCACCCGCAGGCGGCCCTCGCTGTCCAGCGCCATCAGGTCGGTGAAGGTGCCGCCGGTGTCGACTCCGATGCGGACTCCGGACATACGGGTCACTCCTTTGCTCTCACAGATCGAAGGTCACGTACTCGCGTTGACAGGGGTTGCCGAAGCACACGTGGAGGCGGCCCTCCGCCGGCTCCGCGATCAGCGAGGCGATCGTCTGGTGCCAGTAGGTGGGCGGGCCGTCCGCATCGTAGTGTCGGCAGATCGAGGTGGGATAGCCGGTGTGGTCGCGCAGCGCGGCCTTCGCGGCGGCCAGCCGGTCGTCGCCGGCGATGCCGCCGAGCAGCCCGCCCATCCGGTCGAGCCGCTCCTCCGAGTCGGGCAGGATCGGCCGCAGCAGGTCGCACGCGCGGAACGCGTCGTGGACGTAGTGGTTCGCGTGCGCGAGCCCGGCCGGGCCCGGCTCGATCACGGCGACCTCGTCGACGGTCAGCTCGACATCGCGGATCACGCCGGCGCGGTCGCTCAGCAGCAGGTTGATCGAGGAGGCGCGCTCGAGCCCGCGGATCGCCGCCACGGCGCCGGCCACCGTCTCCTGCTCGAGGGCCCGGCGCACGACGAGGTAGCGCGGGAAGCCGGCGCGCCAATCCGGGCAGACGACCGCGTTGCCGAGGCACGAGAGGCCGGCCCCGTTGATGCCGAGGTAGCCGATCATGCCCGGCATGTACGTGTACATCAGCACGTCCGGGCCGTCGTCCGGCCGCATCCGCAGAACCCGCCCGAGCGGCTCGTACTGCGGGGTCGTGTCGACGTTCTGGCCGGTGAGGACAGCGCCGGCGCGCGGCACCGCGAAGCTCGTGCAGCCGTCGGCCTCGTAGCCGATCAGCTCGAAGCGCACCTGAACGAAGAGGGCGTCGAGCTCGCGGATGCGCGCGCCCTCGGCGAGGCCGCGCAGCTCGTCCCCGAGGTGCGGCGCGTGGCGCTCGACGAACGGCGCGTACGCCGCGACCCGGCCGTCGATGCCGTCGCGCTGGGAGGCGGGCACCTCGGCCCGCAGCAGCTCGATCGTCTCGGCGATCTCGTCGCGCAGCTGCTCGCCCAGCTGGCGCCCCATCTCGCGGTGGCCGCCCTCGACGGTGACGATCCGGTCGCTGTCGCTCATGCTGCCGGCCCTCCCCGCTGCGGGCGTCGCCAGAGCCTGCCGCCGACGTCCTGGACGACCATCCGCAGCGGGCGCTTGCGTGGGCGCTTGGAGAAGGAGTCGATCGCCACGGCGCCGACGATGATCCCACCCTTGACGACCGACTGCCAGAAGCCGTTGACGTTCGTCTGGTTGAAGAAGTTCTGGAGCACGGCCAGCAGTGCGAGGCCGGCGGCGGTCCGCCACATCGCGCCCGCGCCGCCCATGATCGAGATGCCGCCGATCAGCGCCGCCGCGATCACGTCGAACTCGATCCCCTGGCCGATGCTGGCCTGGCCCGAGCCCAGGCGGCCGACGTAGATGCAACCGGCGAAGGCGGCACACGTGCTCGAGAGGACGTAGGTGCTCGTGCGGACGGCGTCGGTGCGGATGCCCGAGAGGTAGCTCGCCTCGTCGTTGCCGCCGATGGCGTAGACCCAGCGGCCGTACACCGAGCGGGCCAGCACGACCGCCCCGACCGCGAACACGACGACCAGGATGATGAACGACACCGGCACCGCGCCGACATGGCCGTCGCCGAGCGTGGTGAAGAAGTGGCTCTCGAGCGGCAGGATGTTGGCGCCCGAGTAGACGAGCGCGAACCCCCGGATCATCTGGCCCGTGCCGAGCGTCGTAATGAACGGGTTGACGTTGACCTTGGTGATGAGCAGGCCGTTGACGAGGCCGACGCCGGCGCCCATCGCGAGCGCCGCGGCGAAGGCGAGCGCAGCGGAGTGGTGCGCGCCGATCCCCGCCGCGAGCGTGGCCGAGAACGCGTAGACCGCGCCCACCGAGAGGTCGAAGCCGCCCCCCACCAGCACGAAGGTCATGCCCACGGCCATGATCCCGACGGACGACCACTGCTGCCCGATGTTGAGCAGGTTCGTCTGCGTGAAGAAGGTGTCGTTCTGCGTCTGCACGACGATCAGGAACGCCGCCAGCGCGACGAGGATCCCGTAGTCGCGGCCGACGACGCGGCCGAGCCGGAGCGTTCCCGCGGCGGTCACGCGGCCGACTCCCGGTCGAAGCGGAACATCGCCGCCAGCACGGCCCTCTCGTCGGCCTCCGGGCCGTCGAGCGTGGCGGTGACGGTGCCGCGCGCCAGGACGACGACGCGGCTCGCGAGCGCCAGCACCTCCTCGATCTCCTCGGAGACCATCACGATCGCGGTGCCATCGTCGGCGAGGGCGCGCAGCACGCGGAAGATCTCGGCCTTCGCGCCCACGTCGATGCCGCGCATCGGCTCGTCCACGAGCAGCACGTCGGGCCGGCGACGCAACGCTCGGGCGAGCACCACCTTCTGCTGGTTGCCGCCGGAGAGGACTCGCGCGGGCGCACGCAGGCGCGCGCGATCGAAGTGGACGGTGTCGGCCTGCTCGCCGGCCTGCTCGAGCACGAGCGACCGGCGCACGAGACCGCCGCGAGCGGCCGCGCCGAGCCGCGACAGCACGATGTTCTCGCCGGCGGTCAGCGACAGCACGAGCCCCTGGCGCCGCCGGTCCTCGGGCGCCAGCGCGATGCCGAGACGCAGCGCCTCGGCCGGGCTGCGCGGCCAGCGGGCCGGCGCCCCCTGCACGCGCAGCAACCCGCGGGCAGCCGGCTCGGCCCCGGCAAGCGCCCGCAGCAGCGTCGTGCGGCCGGAGCCGACGAGCCCTGCGACACCGACGATGTCACCACGACGGACGCGCAGCGAGACGCCATGCAGGATTCCCGGCACAGTGAGGCCGTCGACCGCGATCACCTCCTCGGCGCCGACGACGTCGTGCAGCCGGGCCTCCAGCTTCTCCTCCTCGATCTCGTCCTCGAGCGCATGCCCGAGCATCGCCTGGACGAGCCGGTCGGTGGTCGTGTCCCCGGCCGCCGTCTCGTGGACGACGGCGCCGTCCCGCAGCACGGTGACGGCGTCGGCGAGGGCGAGCACCTCGTCCAGGTGGTGCGAGATGAAGACGAGCGACGCGCCGCGGTCGCGCAGCAGCCGCATCGCGCGGAAGAGCGCCTCGCGGTCGGCGGGCGGCAACGAGGCAGTGGGCTCGTCCAGCACGATCACGCGGGCGCCCTGCTGGAGGGCCCGCATGATCTCGACGCCCTTCTGCGCGCCCGGCCCGAGCGAGCCGGCGGGCGCACGGCCGTCGACGGAGAGCCCGAGCTCGGCGGCCAGCTCGGCGAAGCGCAGGGCCATCCGCCGCTCCGAGCGGAAGCCTGCGCGCGAGAGCGTCTGGCCGAGGAAGACGTTGGCGATCGCAGACAGCCCGGGCACCACGCTCGGCTCCTGCGCGAGCGCGGCGATGCCTGCCCGCCGGGCGAGAGCAGGACTTCCCGGCGGCAGCGGCCGGCCGGCGATCTCGATGCGGCCGGCATCGGGGCGCAGCACGCCCGCGAGCATCCGCATCAGGGTCGACTTGCCCGCGCCGTTCTCGCCGACCAGGCCGTGGATCTCACCCGCACGGAGCGCGAAGTCGACGCCTCGCACGGCGTGCGTGCCCGGGAAGCGCTTGTGCACGCCGACCATGCGCACGAACGGCGCAGCGGAGGCGCTCCCCTGAGGGGCGCCCCCGCTGCGCTCGGGATCCGTGCGTGCTAGCAACCCCCTACCACTGCGCGGTGAACTGCGCGACATTCGCCTTCGTGATGATGTTGCCCTTGCCCTTGAAGATCGGGTCGTCCTTCTCGAGGTAGATCTTCGGCATGACCTTCTTGCCGTCGAGCGCGTCGAGCACGGCGTTGACGCCGACCGCGGCCTCCTGCTTCGGCAGCAGCATGACCGTGCCGAACATGTCGCCGGACTTGATCAGCGCGAACGCCTCCTTCGTGCCGCCGTAGCCGACGAGCTTGACGCTGCCGAGCTTCCCGGCCGACTTGAGACCCTTCGCAACGGCGACCGTCATGTTGTCGGCGCCGGTGGCGATCAGGCTGATGTTCGGGTGCGCCTGCAGGACGTCCTGCGCCGCAGCGAGGGAGGCGGCCGGGTCGTAGTTGCCGGCCGGCG
This sequence comes from Actinomycetota bacterium, assembly GCA_947445525.1. Taxonomy (GTDB): domain Bacteria; phylum Actinomycetota; class Thermoleophilia; order Gaiellales; family Gaiellaceae; genus CANFDS01. The sequence goes on from CANFDS010000001.1 coordinate 73,304, forward strand.
ACGCGACGATCTTCGCCGTCGGGCACGACGCCTTGATGCCGGCCACGAAGCCCTTGTTGAAGAGCTGCACGCTGGTCAGCGCCACCGGGCCGGTGACGAAGGCGATCTCGGCGGCTGCGCCGGCAAGCGCAGTGCATGCGAGCTTCGCGGTCGTCTGCCCGTCCTGGAAGTCGAGGCGGCCCGAGAACTTGACCGTCCCGGCCGTGTACGGGTTGCTCCCGCAGATCGGCGAGGTGACGATCGAGACCGGCAGCTTCTTCGCAGCAGCCGTCAGCAGCTTGCAGACCGTGGCTCCGTCGAGCGTCTCGGCGACGATCGCTTGGTACTTGCCGCTCGAGATCGCGTCCTGGATCTGCGTGAGCTGGGTGGCCGGCGTGAAGTCGCCGGCGATGATGTCGACGGTCGCGCCGCGCGCCTTGCCGGCGGCCTTGGCCGCGTCGACCTGCGCGGTGAGATACGTGTTGCCGAGCCCGCCGATCAGGTACGCGACCTTGTACGGCTTGTTCGCCGCTCCGGCCGTGCCGGCGGCCACTGCAACGACGAGCGCCCCGGCGGCAAGCGCCGCCATCGACCTCCTGAAGACCTTCATGTGCTTTCCCTTCGTTGTGGTTTGACTACCAGCGGTGCCGGTTCGGCCCGAAGTCGGACTTCCAGTACGGCAGGATCGCCCGGCCGGGAGGAGCGACCGCATCGATGCGGGCGCAGTCCTCGGCAGTGATCGTAACGTCGGCGGCGCCGAGGTTGTCCTGCATCTGCGCGAGCGTGCGCGGGCCGGTGATGACGCTGGTGATGCCCGGCTGCGCGGCGGTCCAGGCGAGCGCGAGCTGGCTCGCGGTGCAGCCCTTCTCGGCGGCGATGGCCTCGACGACGTCGAGCACGGCGTAGGCGGCTTCGGAGTAGACGCCGGGGTTGCCCTCGGTGAAGCCGTACTTCTGCCACGCCTCGCCGACCTCGGGGTTCTCGAAGCGCGACCCGGCGGGCGGCGCCTGGCCACGGCGGTACTTGCCGGCCAGGAAGCCCTGCGCCAGCACCGACCAGGGCAGGATCGCGATCCCGTGCGTCTGCGCCATCGGCACGACCTCGCGCTCGATGCGCCGGTCGAGCATGTGGTACGGCGGCTGCTCGCTGACGTAGCGGTTGAGGCCGTGCTCCTTCGAGGCCCAGAGCGCGTCGACGATCTTCCACGCCGTGAAGGTGGAGGTGCCGATGTAGCGCACCTTGCCCGCACGCACCAGGTCGTCGAGCGCGCGCAGGATCTCGTCGGTGGCGATCTGCGAATCGGGGCGGTGAACCTGGTACAGGTCGACGTGATCGGTCTGGAGGCGGCGCAGCGACGCCTCGCACTCACGGATGATCGCCCGCCGGCTGATGCCGCGGCCGTTCGGGTCGGTCGCGTCCATCAGGCCCCACACCTTGGTGGCCAGCACGATCCGGTCGCGCTTGCCGTTCGCCTTCAGCGCCAGGCCGACGTGCTCCTCGCTGAGGCCGGCCGGGTTGCCGTAGACGTTCGCTGTGTCGATGAAGTTGACGCCCGCGTCGAGTGCGGCGTCGACGATGCGCGCCGACTCGGCGGCGTCGGCGCCCGCGCCGAACATCATGGTGCCGACGCACAGGCTCGAGACCTGCATGCCGGTGCGGCCGAGGCTGCGGTACTCCATCACCGCACCAGCTCGGGCTGGTGGGCCGTCTCGTCGACGTGGAACTCGTGACAGTGCTCCCAGTCGCGGTGCTCGGGCTCGGCGAGCCAGGAGGCGTTGTCGAGGTACTTGTCGACCATCGCCTGGCCGTGCGGCACCGGCACGAAGTCGGCGCCCATCGGCGCGTTGCAGTGGAGCAGCATGACGGTGCCCTTCTGCGTCGTCAGGCCGCCGTGGGGCAGCTCGGCCGGGTTGTTGAGCAGGCTCCCCGCCTTGTGCAGCCCGCGGCCGGGCATGAGGAAGTCGCCCGACAGCCAGATGATCTCCTCCCAGCAGTCGTGGTGCACCTCCTGGCGCGTCTCGCCGAAGCCGGGCGTCATCAGGATGAAGCGCAGCATGCCGCCCGGGCCGCCATGGCAGAGGCCGCTCGCGGGATCCGGGTAGCGCAGCGACTTGTGCATGATCCCGTGCCGCAGCTCCGGCATCTCGGTCATGAGCCACGGCTCCTGCCAGACCCGGGTCACATGGACGGCCTTGTCAGGGTAGTAGTAGTCGGCGGGCAGGCCCGGCTCGCTGAACGCGTACACGTTGGCGCCGCCGTGGCTCGAAAGGCGCGCGCCGCCGCGGCCCCGGGGGACGGCGACGACGCCGCCGGCGCCGACCGTCGTGCCGTCGATGGTGAGGTCGCCGTCGAGGACGAAGAGCTCGAGCGTCGCGTCGCGGCCGGAGTCGGTCGCGGCCCAGCCGGCGGGCAGCTGCAGCATCGCGGTCGCCGCGCCGGTGCGCTGGTCCTTGCTGATGAGCCGGCCCTCGACACCCCTGGCAATCTCGATCTCGGCCACCTCGCGCCAGGGGAGCTCGAAGATGTCGAAGAACTGCGGCTCGTCGCGATCCCAGTGCGGCACGGTGACTCGTCTCCTCTTGCTCGACAGCGCTCGGTACGGCGAAAACGGTGCCGGACGGGCCGGACTCCCGGGCTCGGCCTGCAGGTGCACTGTATATCGTGCCCGGCTTGGATGGGTCAACGCACGTCGTGCGGCCGGCCGCCCGCGAGGCCACCCGCGAGGCCACCCGCGTGAGCCGCCGCGAGGCCGCCGCAAGGCCACCCGCGTGAGCCGCCGGCTCCTGCAGACGCGCTACGGGACGGTGCACGCCACCCTCGCCGGTGAGGGCGGGACGCCGCTCGTGCTGCTCCACATGTCGCCGCTGAGCAGCCGGATGTTCCACCGCGTGCTGCCCCTGCTCGCCGCCGGCCGGCTCGTCGTGTGCCCCGACCGGATCGGGTTCGGCGACTCGGATGCGCCGCCTCGCGCGCTCACCGTGCCCGAGATCGCCGAGGCGACGCTCGATGCCGTCGACGCGCTCGGGATCGCCGTGTTCGACGTCGCCGGGATCCACACCGGCGGCTGCGAGGCGATCGAGCTGGCAGCAGCGACAGCACCCGGGCGGGTGCGCCGTGCCGCGGCCATCGGCCTCGTGGTGCTGACCCCGGAGGAGTGCGCCCGCCACCGCGGCGCGATCGTGCCGCCGCAGCCCGCCGCCGACGGCTCGCATCTGCGCTGGTACTGGGACTACTGGCTGATGGTGCAGCGCCTGCGGGCCGGCGCCGCCTGCCCCGACCTCGCTGTCGTCGCCGCCCGCGTGCTCGACCACCTGCGCGCCGGCGCTGCCGCGACGGCGACCTACAACGCCGTCTTCGACTACGACTTCGCCGCGCGGCTCCCGCTCGTCCGCTGCCCCCTGCTCGTCCTCGCACCGCACGACGAGTTCCACGCCGCCTCGCTGCGCGCGCAGCCGCTGCTACCGCCTGGCGCCCGGCTGGTCGAGCTGCCCGACGTCGACTACGAGGCCTTCGAGATGGCGCCCGGGCGCCTGGCCGAGGAGCTGCTCCGCTTCCTCGACGGCTAGGCCGGCGCGTCGAGGAAGGCGCGCACCGCCGCGGCGAACTGCTCCGGGTGCGTCATCGGCGCTCCGTCGGCGCCGTCGATCTCGACGTACGCGGCATCGGGGCGCAGCGTCGCGGCCCGCCGCGTCGCCGCCGCGAGGTTGTCCTCGCGCGGGTTGAGCAGGAGCAGCGGATTTGTTACACGCGCGAGGCGCCCGGCGAAGTCGTAGTCGATGACGCCGTTGGGCGCCCACCAGTTGTCGGTGCCGGCCTGCAGACGCGCGATCAGCTCGCTGCGGAAGAACTCGCCGTCGTCGGACGGGACGTAGTAGCCGAGCCACTCGGTGTGTGCGGCGAGAAACGCTCCCGTGCCATCGGGCGTCCACGGCACGAGGATGCGCTCCCGCCACCACTCGCGGTCGGCGGCGCCATCCTCGAGCAGCAGCACCGCCGAGAGCACCAGCCGCCCGACGCGCGCGGGAGCCACGGTCGCCAGCTCGAGTGCGATCGTCGCGCCGGTGTGGAAGCCGACCACGTCGGCGACGGCGAGGCCGAGCGCGTCGAGCAGTCCGACCGCCGCCCGGCAGTAGTGCTCGATCGCCCCGTCCGGCCCCGGCGGCGGGTCGGAGAGGCCGAAGCCCGGGGTGTCCATCGCGATCACGCGGCGGCCCTCTGCCAGCAGCGGCGCGACGCGCTCGAACAGGGCCGAGCTGGAGGCGGTCATGTGCAGCAGCAGGAGCGGCGGCCCGGCGCCCAGCTCGCGGTAGTGGATCTGGCCCACCGGGGTGTCGGCGTAGCCCCTACGCATGCCCGGCCGCCGCGATCAGGCGGAGGAGCCGCGGCGCGGTCAGCGGAAGCTCCGTGATCTCGACGCCGAGCGGTGCCAGCGCATCCGCGACGGCGTTGGTGACCGCCGCCAGCCCGCCGCCGACGCTGGCCTCGCCTGCCCCCTTCGTGCCGAGCAGCGTGTACGGGCTGGGGGTCACGTGGTGGTCGAGCGCGATCGTCGGCAGGTCGGTCGAACGTGGCATCAGGTAGGTCTTGAAGCGATCGCTGAGTAGCCGGCCGGCGGCGTCGTAGAGCTGCTCCTCGAACAGCGCGCCGCCGACCCCCATCGCGACGCCGCCGCAGGTCTGGCCCTCGACGAGCGTCGGGTTGATCATCGTGCCGCAGTCGTGGACGGCGGCCAGCCGCTCGACGGTGACCTTGCCGGTCTCCCGCTCGACCTCCACGACCGCCAGGTAGGCGCCGTTGGAGTAGGTCGGATACGGGTTCGTGCGGCCCGCCTCGTCCGGGGTGTGGTCGATGTTGCCCGGCTTGTAGCTGCGTGTCGCCTCGAGCGGCGGCTCAACCCCGCGCGCGACGGTGAACGCCGTGGTATGCAGGGCGTACGACGTCTCGGCGATGGTGAGCGAGCGGCTGCCGCAGTGGATGCGGCCGCCCGCAAAGACCAGCGCGGCGGGGTCGGCCGCGAGCAGCTCCGCGGCGACGAGGGCGAGCTTGTCGCGCACGTCGCCGGCCGCGAGCGCGGCGGCGCTGCCGCCGACGAGGGTGCTGCGCCCGCTGTAGTTGCCGTAGCCGAACGGGCAGATCGCGGTATCGCCCTGGACGACGTCGACCACCTCCGGCTCGACACCGAGGCGGTCGGCGACGATCTGCGCGATGGCGGTGTCGTTACCGCCGCCCGGCGTGGTGACGCCGGTGAGCACGGTGACGTGGCCCGACGGGTCGACGCGCACGGTCACCGTGTCGTAGCCGCCCGAGAGCGTCCCCGGCAGGTCGGCGCCCTCGGGGGTCAGCTCGAAGGCGAGACCGACGCCGATCAGTCGACCGTCCGCGCGCAGCCGGGCCTGGCGCACCCGCGCCTCCTCGTAGCCGCCCGCGACGAGCGCCTTGTCGAGCACGGCCGTGTAGTCGCCGCTGTCGACGACCAGGCCGGCCGTCGTGCGAAACGGGAACTCGTCCGGGCGGATGAAGTTGCGGCGGCGCACCTCCGCCGGGTCGCAGCCGACCCGGGCCGCGACGAGATCGACGACCCGCTCCATCACGACGGTCGCGGCCTCCTTGCCGTAGCCGCGCGCGCCGTTCCACGGGCCCTTGTTGGTGGCGACGATCCGGTAGCCGATGTCGCAGGCCGCCACCCGGTACGCGCAGGGGAACGTGAGCGCCGTGATCACGGCCATGTCCCAGCTGGAGAGGGGCTGCAGCGGCCCGACGTTGGCGACGAGGTCGACCCGCAGGGCGCCGATCACGCCGTCGCCGTCGAACGCGGCCGAGAAGCGGTGTGTCTGCTCGCGTCCGCCGATGAGCAGCATCTCGCTGCGCGACTCCATCCACTTGACGGGCGCGCCCGCGAGCAGCGAGAGCAGGCAGACGAGGGTCTCCTCCGGATGCCCGTGCATCTTCAGCCCGAACGCGCCGCCCATCGCGGGCGCGACGATCCGCACCCGGTTCTCGGGCAGGCGCACCGCGCGCGAGAGGACGTGCCGTACGAGGTGCGGGTTCTGGAAGGTGCCGTGCACGGTGAGGCGCCCGTCCGCACGATCCCAGTCGGCGACGTAGCCACGGGTCTCGATCGGCGCGCTCGTGTACCGCTGCAGCCGGAGCTCGCCGTCGACGCGGTGCGCCGCGGCGGCCAGCGCGCCGTCGACGTCGCCGTGCGCGAACCGCCCTGCGAAGAGGAGGTTGTCGCCCCACTCCTCGTACAGCAGCGGCGCCCCGGGAGCGAGCGCCGCCTCGGCAGCCAGCACGTGCGGCAGCACCTCGTAGTCCACCACGATCGCGGCCAGCGCCGCCTCGGCGTCCTGGCGGGTGCGCGCGACGACGGCGGCGACGCCCTGTCCTGCGAAGCGCACCTTGTCGGTGGCCAGGCAGTGCACGGCGGCCGTCCTGCCACCGCCGTCGCCGGGATCCGACCAGTGCGGGATCGGGTCGGTCAGCCGGAGGGCGTCGGCGCCGGTCGCCACCGCCACGACGCCGGCCGCCGCGAGGGCGGCCGAGGCATCGATCGAGCGGATGCGGGCGTGCGCGTACGGGCTGCGCAGCACCGCCG
>CANFDS010000002.1 GCA_947445525.1 Actinomycetota bacterium
ACGCGGAAAACGCCGCCGCGGTCGACGTAGGCGATCGAGCCGCCGCCGGCGCCGATCGTGTCGACGTCCACCATCGGCACCATCGCCTGGTAGCCGGCGACCGCCGTGTCGACGAGGTGGCGCAGGCGCAGCTCGCCGCCCGGTGCAACACCGATGTCGGCCGAGGTGCCGCCCATGTCCAGCGTGATCACGTTGGGGAAGCCGGCCATGCGCCCGGCCCAGATGCCGCCGATCAACCCCGCAACGGGCCCGGACATCAGTAGCGACACCGGCCGCGCGCTGGCGAGCTCGGCGCCGACGGTGCCACCTGACGACTGCATCAGCTGGACGCCCTTCGCGTAGCCCGCCTCGCGCATCGCTGCGTCGAAGCGGCGCACGTAGCGCGACACCTTCGGCCCGATGTAGGCGTTCAGCGTCACCGTCGAGAAGCGCTCGTACTCGCGGTAGAGCGGCAGCACCTCGTGCGACACCGAGAGGTACGCCTCGGGGAACTCCTCGCGCACGATCTCGGCGATGCGCCGCTCGTGGTCGGGATTGAGATAGGCATGCAGGAGGCACACGGAGACGGCCTCGACACCTGCCGCCTTCAGCGCGCGCACGCGCTCGCGCACCTCGTTGTCGTCGAGCTCGACGAGTACCTCGCCGTGCGGCGCGGTGACGCGCTCGGCCACCGTCAGCCGGTGGCGCCGCTGCACGAGCGGGTTCGCCTGCCACGGCAGATCCTGGTAGAGCGAGAAGTTGTACGGCCGCTTGTGGCGCGCGATGTGGAGGATGTCGCGGAAGCCCTCGGTGGTGATCAGGCCGACGTCGGCGCCGGTGTGCTGGAGGACGATGTTGGTGGCCACCGTCGTGCCGTGCAGGATCGCGTCGAGCTCGCCGAGCGCGACGCCGGCCCGGGCGCAGAGGCCCTGCACGCCGTCGACGGTGCCGCGGGCGGGGTCGTCCGGGGTCGACGGCACCTTGTCGACGGTGATCCGCCCGGTTTCCTCGTCGACGAGGATCAGGTCGGTGAACGTGCCGCCGACATCGACGCCGACGCGCTTCACGAGGAGTGGCGCGCGCAGGCGCTGGAGGGGAGGCAGGGGAGCGCAGTCAAAGTCATGGTGACCACCCTAAGTACGCGGCACTGCCCACGCAAACGCCCTCTGCGGGAACGGCCGTCGCAGCGTCCGGGCGGCCCCGCGACCGCCTCCACCGCTGCCTATACTCCGCCGGCTGCTCCGAACCGCGCAGCGCCCCCGCCATGGCCGAGCATGTTCACCACGTCCATCTCTTTACCCGCGACATCGACGCGACGGTCGCCTGGTGGCGCGACCTGCTCGGCGGCGTCGTCGCTTTCGACGGCGACTTCGGTGGCTCGCGCAACGTCTTCATGCACGTCGGTGAGGGCCGACTGCACTTCTACGACCAGCGCCTGCGCGACGAGGGCAAGGGGGCCGTTCACCACGTCGGCATCCGTACCGACGACCTCTACGCGCTGCACGCCCGGCTGGTCGCCCGGGGCGTCGCCATCCGCAGCGAGGTGCGGGAGTTCGGCTCGTGGCGCTACGTGATGTGCCCGGCGCCCGACGACGTGCTGCTCGAGCTGTTCGAGGTCGACGGCGACCAGCTCGACCCGGCGCTGGCCGACTACTTCCTGGGCGCCGGCTGGCGCGACCGCCCGACGTGAGCCGGACGATCGGCGAGCTGCCGGCCGCAGCGGCGGCCCGCTGGCCCGACCGCGAGGCGCTGGTTTTCGGCGACCGCCGCTGGACGTTCGCCGGGCTCGAGGCCGAGGTCGACCGTGCGGCGCGCGCGCTCGTCGCGCTCGGCGTCGCGCCCGGCGACAAGGTCGCGCTGTGGCTGATGAACCGGCCGGAGTGGATCTTTCTGCTCTTCGGGATCATCCGTGTGGGCGCGGTGCTCGTGCCGCTCAACACGCGCTTCCGCGAGGACGACGTGCGCTTCGTCGTCGGGCACGCGGAAGCGACGACGCTGATCCAGAGCGACCGCTCGGGCCCTGTCGACTTTCTCACCCAGACGCGCAACGTGCTGCCCGGCCTGGGCGCGCACGCGCCCGGCGACCCGGCCGACCCGGCGTTCCCCGAGCTCCGCCGCGTGATCACCGTCGGCAGCGCGCCCAGCGACGGCGTGCTCTGGTGGGAGGACTGCCTCGCCCGCGCCGACGACGTGCCGCCGGCAACGATCGCGGCCCGCGCCGCCGCGGTTGAGCCCGACGACACGGCGATGATCATCTACACGTCGGGCACGACGGGCTTCCCCAAAGGTGCGATGCACGGGCACCGCTGCATCCGCGCCAAGGTCGACCGCGCGCAGCGGCTCGGCATCACCGCCGACGACGTGCTCCTCTGTTACCTGCCGCTCTTCCATCTCTACGGCCTGGCCGACCTGGCGCTGATGTCTCCGGTCACGGGCAGCCGCCTCGTGCTGACCGAGGGCTTCGACCCCGAGGAGAGCGTCCGCCTGATCGAGCGGGAGCGCGTGACGATGGTGCACGGCTTCGACATCCACTACCAGGGCCTGATGGACATCCGGGCCCGGCTCGACGCCGACGTGTCGAGCCTGCGTTTGGGCTCGATCCCGGCCGGGGCCGAGGACACGTTGCCGGTGGTGCGGCGCATCCTGCGCGAGTTCTGCCCGGTCGTGTCGGCGTACGGCCTCACCGAGGGCTGGTGCTGCGCGGCCATCGGCTTCCCGGACGGCAGCGAGGAGCAGCGGACGAGCACCTCGGGCTTCCCGATGCCGGGCTACGAGTTCCGCGTCATCGACCCCGAGACGGGAGCCGACCGGCCGACCGGGGAGCCGGGCGAGCTCCTGCTGCGCAGCTACCTGGTCACGCAGGGCTACTACCGCGAGCCCGAGCTGACCGCGCTGGCGATCGACGCCGACGGCTGGCTGCATACCGGCGACATGGGCACGCTGCGCGACGACGGGCACGTCCGCTACCTCGGCCGCTTCAAGGACATGCTCAAGGTCGGGGGCGAGAACGTCTCCCCGCTCGAGGTCGAGGGCTACCTGCTCGTGCGGCACCCGCTGCTGCAGATCGCGATCGTCGGCTACCCCGACGCCCGCCTCAACGAGGTGCCGGTCGCATTCGCCGTGACGGCACCGGAGTGCGTGCTGGGCGAGGAGGAGCTGGAGGCGGCGATCATCGGCTCCTGCCGCGGGCGCCTGGCGAGCTTCAAGATCCCGCGCCGCGTCTTCGTCGTCGCTGCGCTGCCGATGACGGCATCCGGCAAGGTGCAGAAGCACCAGCTGCGCGACCTCGCGCTCGAGCTGCTGGGCGTCCCCGCCGGCACCCGGCCGCGTCCCTGACCGATCCAGCCCACGAGGAGGAAGCCTCATGCCCACCGGACCCAAGCCGCCGACACTCCGGCAGATCCAGGACATCGCCGACGGCTTCGGCATCGAGCTGACCGGGGAGGAGGCGCAGGAGTACCAGAGCCTGATGGTCGGGACGATGGAGTCGTACCGGCGCGTCGAGGCCTACCCCGAGCAGCGGCTGCCCGTGAAGTACCCGCGCACGCCCGGGTATCGGCCCGCCCAGGAGGAGAATCCCTACAACGGCTGGTACTGGCGCTGCCGGATCGAGGGCGCCGCCACGGGGCCGCTGAAGGGCTACGAGGTGGGGGTCAAGGACTGCATCTCGGTGGCCGGCGTCCCGATGATGAACGGCTGCCAGGTGTTCGAGGGCTACGTCCCCGACATCGACGCGACGGTGGTGACGCGGCTGCTCGACGCCGGCGCCACCATCGTCGGCAAGACGAACGCCGCCGACTGCTCGTTCTCGGGCTCGGGCCACACGTGTGCGCACGGCCCCGTCATGAACCCGCGCCGGCCGACGCACTCGCCGGGCGGCTCGTCCAAGGGGTCGGGCGTCGTCGTCGCCGCCGGCGACGTGCCGATGGCGCTGGGCGCCGACCAGGGCGGCTCGATCCGGATCCCCGGCTCGTGGTGCGGCGTCGTGGCGCACAAGCCGACGTACGGCCTCGTCCCGTACACCGGCTGCATGATGATCGAGATGACGCTCGACACATGCGGGCCGATGACCGACAGCGTCGAGAACTCGGCGCGCATGCTGTCGGCGCTCGCCGGGCCCGACCCGCTCGACCCGCGCCAGCGCGGCGTCATCCCGGCCGACTACGTGCGCGACTACCTGCCGGCGATCGGGGCGGGCGTCAAGGGGCTGAAGATCGGTGTCGTGCGCGAGGGCTTCGACCAGCCCGACGGGCTGATCGGCGGCCTGCCGGGCTCCGACCCGCAGGTCGACGCCGCGGTGCGCGCGGCGATCCGCCGCCTCGAGGCCGCCGGCGCCGTCGCCACCGAGGTCTCGATCCCGATGCACGTCGACGCCTTCCACGTGTGGAACGTGATCGCGGTCGAGGGCGCGACCGAGTTCATGCTCAAGGGCCGCGGCGTCGGCACCAACTTCGAAGGCTTCTACAACACCGGCCTGATGGACATGGTCGGCCGGGGCTTCGACTCCCGCGCCTCGGACTTCCCGGTGACCGTGAAGCTCCTGCTCCTGCTGGGCGAGCACATGAACCGTGCCTACCACGGCCGCTACTACGCGCTGGCGCAGAACATCCGCCACCTGACGCGCAAGGCCTACGACGACGTGCTCGCGAGCTACGACGTGCTCGTGATGCCGACGATCCCGATCGTCGCGCAGCCGATCCCGCCCCGCGACGCGCCGATCCCGCTGTCGGTGTTCCACTCGCTGCAGATGATCCAGAACACGCCACAGGCCAACGTCACGGGCCACCCGGCGATCTCGGTGCCGTGCGGCGTCGTCGACGGCCTGCCGGTAGGCCTGATGGTGACGGGCCGGCACTTCGACGACCTCACCGTCCTCCGCGTTGCCGACGCGATCGAGCGGTCGGGTGATTGGCAGGCCGCCTGACCCGTCTGACCCGGCTTGCCCTCACTAGAATCGAAGCGTGAAAACCGCTCCGATCCACGCGTCCGACGCTGCCATCCGCGATGCCCTCGCGGCCGCCGACATCCCCGTGCTCTGCATGGTGCTCGTGCACCTCACCGGCGAGCGCCGCTGGATCGAGGCGCCGTTCCTGCCCGTCCGCGACATCAGCTTCTTCGCCGACGAGTCGGGCGGTCTGCCCGCGGACGTACAGGCGCAGGTGCGGGAGGCCGCGTTCTCGGCGCTCGCTGCGTTGCGCGACGGTGCCACGCTGCCGGAGTCGCTGCCGGCCGACGGGCTCTTCGCCGAGATGATGAGCGTGTGCGTGGCCGAGCGGGTCGGCGACGACTACGTGCCGATGATGCTCGAGGAGATGGGCCTGCGCGACCGCGACGCGACGTGGCAGCGCGCCGTGCAGCCCGTGCCGCCGCCCGGGTTCCGGGTGCTCGTGGTCGGCGCCGGCATGTCCGGCATCTGCCTCGCCGGCAAGCTCGAGGCGGCGGGCATTCCTTACGTGGTTGTCGAGAAGAACGCGGCGCTCGGCGGTACCTGGCTGGAGAACACGTACCCCGAGGTCGGCTGCGACGTGCCGAACCACTTCTACTCGTTCTCCGACCGGCCGAACCCCGACTGGAGCAGCTACTTCTCGAAGGGCCCGGAGATCTGGGACTACCTCGAGCAGTGCGCCCGGGAGCTCGGCGTGCTGCCACACATCCGCTACGGCGCGGAGGTTACGACCGTGGCGTACGACGAGGAGAGCGCGCTCTGGACGGCGCAGCTCAGCCTCGCCGACGGCACCACCGACGAGCTCACAGCCAGCGTCTTCGTGTCGGCGGTCGGCCAGCTCAACCGGCCCAAGCTGCCGAAGCTCGACGGGCTCGACAGCTTCGCCGGCCCGGCTTTCCACACGGCGCGCTGGCGCCACGACGTCGACCTCACGGGCAAGCGCGTCGCCGTGATCGGCACCGGCGCGAGCGCCATGCAGCTCCTGCGCACCACCGCCGAGGTGGCCGAGCGGGTCGTCATCCTGCAGCGCTCGCCGCAGTGGGCGATTCCCAACCCGGACTACCACCGGCAGGTCGGGCCGGAGAAGAAGTGGCTACTCGAGCACGTCCCGTTCTACGCCGGCTGGTACCGCTTCACGCTCGCCTGGCGCTTCGGCGACCAGCTGCTGCCCTCGGTGCAGATCGACCCGGACTGGCCGCACCCCGAGCGGTCGGTGAGTGCCCGCAACGACCGCCACCGCGAGTACCTCAGCGACTACATCCGCGCCGAGCTCGGCGACCGCCCCGACCTGCTCGCCAAGGCGCTGCCCGGGTACCCGCCCTACGGTAAGCGGATCCTCGTCGACAACCACTGGTTCCGCTCGCTCACGCGCGACAACGTCGACCTGGTGACCGACGGCATCGAGCGCGTCACGCCGACCGGCATCCTGCTGGAGACCGGCGAGGAGATCCCGGTCGACGTGATCGTGCTGGCGACCGGGTTCGAGACGAGCCGCATGATCTGGCCGCTGGAGGTTGTCGGGCGCGACGGCGTCACCCTGCGCGACCTGTGGGGCGACAACGACGCGCAGGCGTATCTCGGCATCACCGTGCCGGGGTTCCCCAACCTCTTCTGCCTGTACGGGCCGAACACGAACCTCGGGCACGGCGGCAGCATCATCTTCGTCGCCGAGTGCCAGGTGCGCTACGTGATGGCCTGCCTCACGCTGCTGCTCGAGCGCGGCCTCACGACGCTCGAGGTGCGCGCCGAGGTGCACGAGGAGTACAACCGCCGCCTCGACGAGGCGCACGCCGGCCTGATCTGGACGCATCGCGGGATGGACACCTGGTACCGCAACGAGCACGGCCGCGTGGTCAGTATCCTGCCGTGGCGGCTAGTCGACTACTGGCGCCTCACGCTGGAGCCGGAGCACGGCGACTTCGCGGTGGCCGGCGACCTCGCGCCGGCCGGCACGACGGGGTAGCCGGGCCCAGCGGCCAGGCGCCGCGGCCCGCCATCGAGCACCGCCGCGGCCCGTCGCCGCCACGTCGACCCCCACGTCGCGTTAGGCTCTCGCCATGACTTTCGATCTGGTGGTTCAGGGTGGCACCGTCGTCACGCCGACGAGCGTCGAGCAGCTCGACGTCGGCGTCCGGGACGGGAAGATCGCGGCGCTCGGCGCGCCCGGCTCGCTCGCGGCGCAGGGCGCGCGTCAGACGATCGCGGCCGACGGCTGCCTGGTGATCCCCGGCGGCATCGACCCGCACGTCCACTACGACATGGGCTTCGCGGCAGTGCGCTCGGAGGATCGCAAGTACTCGGTCGCGCCGGCGTGGGGCGGCACGACAACGGTGATCGACCAGGTCTTCCACGAGGGCGACGCCTCGCTCGTGCAGACCGTCGAGGAGCGCAAGGCGTCGGCGGCCGGCCTGATGGCGGTCGACTACTCGTTTCACGTGCTGCTCTCGGCGAACCCGAGCTTCGAGGTGATGGACGAGATCGGCGCGGTCATCCGGGGCGGCATCCCGACGATCAAGACGCTCACGACGTACGGCTGGATGTCGGACGACGGGCACATCTGGGGCGTCTACAACGAGGTGGCGAAGCACGGCGGCCTGGCGATCGCCCACGCCGAGGACGACGCGATCGCCAACTGGCTGACGAAGAAGGCTCTGCGCGAGGGGCACACGCACGGGGCCTACATCGTCGAGACGCGTGGGCCGCTCGTCGAAGAGGCCGCGGTGCGGCGGCTGGCCCTGCTGGCCGAGCGCTCCGGGGCGCCGCTCTACTTCTTCCACGTCGGCGCGGGCAGCGCCGCCGCGGCGATCGGCGAGTACCGCCGGCGCGGCGTGCCGATCTACGGCGAGTCGCTGATCACGTATCTCTCGTTCACCGCTGACAAGCTGTGGGACGACGAGAACCGCGGCCTGCTCTGGAACAACTACCCGGTGATCAAACACCAGGCCGATCAGGATCGCCTCTGGAGCGCCCTCACTGCCGACGAGCTGCAGGTCGTCAGCTCCGACCACTTCAGCACCACCAGCGAGACCCGCTACGAGCACATGGGCACGCGCGTCGACAATCTTCAGGCCGGCCAGGCCGCCGTCGAGATGCGACTGCCGGTGCTGTACTCGCGCGGCGTCGCAGAAGGCCGCATCGGGCTGCGCCGCTTCGTCGAGCTTGTCTCCACGAACGCCGCCAAGATCATGGGCCTCTACCCGCAGAAGGGTGCCCTCCAGGTCGGCAGCGACGCCGACATCACGGTAATCGACCCCAACGCCTTGTGGCAGGTGCGCTGGCAGGAGCACCACATGATCGCCGACTACAACTGCTGGGAGGGCGAGGAGCTGAAGGGCAGGGTCAAGGCGACCGTGCTGCGCGGAACACCGCTCGTGCTGGACGGCAGCTGGGTCGGGCCGACCGCGTCGGGCGCGTTCCTTCCCCGCACGCTCGACCCGCGCATCGTCGGCCCCGGCGCCGACCTCACCGCCACGCGCGAGTCGGCCGGCAGCCCCGGCTGACCGTGAAGCCGGCGCCCTTCGACTACCTCGCCGCCGCCTCCGTCGAGGAGGCGGTCGCCGCGCTCGCCGCCTACGCCGACGACGCCGTCGTGCTGGCGGGCGGGCAGTCGCTCGTACCGCTACTCAACCTGCGGCTGGCGCGGCCGTCGGTGGTCGTCGACGTCAACCGGATCGCCGCGCTGGCAGGCATCGGTGTCAACGGCGTGACGACGGTCGGGGCGCTCACCCGGCAGGCGGCGGCCCTGCGCTCGCCGCTGCTGGCCGGGCGGGCGCCGCTGCTCGTCGTCGCACTCGGCCACGCCGGGCATGTCGCGACCCGCGCGCGCGGCACCGTGGGCGGCTCGGCGGCCCACGCCGACCCTGCCGCAGAGCTGCCGGCGGTGCTGCTGGCCCTTGACGCGGCGATCGTGCTGCGGGGGCCGGCCGGCGAGCGCGAGGTTGCTGCGGCCGACTTCTTCCAGGGGCCGTTCACGACAGCGCGCCGCTCGACCGAGCTGCTGACGGCCGTCCGGCTGCCGGCGCCGCCCCCGGGGGCGCGGCACGGCTTCCACGAGGTCGCCCGACGCCACGGCGACTTCGCGCTGGCGGGCGCCGCGGTGGTCGTCGCGGCTGGGCCGGGCGGGGCGACGGGCGCTGCAGCGGCGGCGGGGCCGGGTGCGGCGCCGGGTGCGGCGCTAGCAGCGGGCGCCATCTCTCACGTCCGCATCGCCCTCTTCGGGGTGGCGCCGTGCGCCTTCCGTGCCGTCGCCGCCGAGGCGGCGCTCGCAGCGGGCGCACCGGCCGAGGAGGTAGCCGCGCTCGCCGCCGCCGCCGCCGAGCCGCACGACGACATCCACGCGACCGCCTCGTACCGCCGCCGGGCTGTGCACACCTGCGTCGTGCGCGCCCTGGCGGCTGCCGCTGCGGCCGGGCCGGGAGCGGGGGAGGGCTCCCGCTGATGGACGGCCAGGCCGGCATCACACCCGTCGTGTCCGGCACCGCACCCGGCGCGGCCGGTGCCGTGCCCGCACCCGCCCTCTGGGCTGCCGGGCTCGTTCGCCTGCGCGTCAACGGCGAGCCGCGCTCGGGGGTCGCCGAACCCCGCACCCTGCTCTCCGACTTCCTGCGGCACCAGCTGGGCCTCACAGGGACGCACGTGGGCTGCGAGCAGGGTGCCTGCGGCTCGTGTGTGGTGCTCGTCGACGGCGAGCTGACCCTCTCGTGCCTGGCGCTGGCCGTCCAGGCCGACGGCTGCGCGGTCGAGACGGTCGAGGGGATCGCCCGCGGCAGCCGCCTCCACCCGCTCCAGCGGGCATTCCAGGAGAGGCACGGCCTCCAGTGCGGCTTCTGCACCCCCGGCATGCTCGTCGCCGCCGGCGCCCTGCTCGCCACCACCCCCGACCCCAGCGAGCAGCAGGTGCGCGAGCACCTCTCGGGCAACATCTGCCGCTGCACCGGCTACACCGGCATCGTCGAAGCCGTGCTCGAGGCTGCACGCAGCCTGCGCGAGGAAGGGGAGCAGGGCGCATGACGGCGGCGCGCTACGTCGGCGCGCGCGTGCTGCGGGTCGAGGACCCGGCGTTCCTGATGGGCCGCGCCCGCTACCTCGACGACATCACGCCGCCGGGCACGCTGCACGCCGCCTTCCTGCGCAGCCCGCATGCCCACGCGCGGCTCGTCTCGATCGACGCATCCGGCGCCCTCGCCCTCGAAGGTGTGCACGCCGTCGTCACCGGTCACGACCTACGCGCCGAGCCGCCCTTCACCACCACGATCCCGACCCGCCCCGAGTGCAAGACGGGCACTCGCCGCCTGCTGACCACCGACAGGGTGCGCCATGTCGGCGAGCCGGTCGCCGTGGTGGTGGCCCGCGACCGCTACGTCGCCGAGGACGCGCTCGAGCTGATCCACGTCGAGTACGAGCCGCTGCTGGCCGTCATGGATCCCGAGGCGGCGCTCGCGCCCGGCGCGCCGGTCATCCACGAGGAGCTGGGCGACAACGACTTCGCCACCATCCGCTTCAGCGCCGGCGACCCCGACGCCGTGTTCGCCCGGGCGCCGCACACCTTCGCGAAGCGCTTTCACTTCGGGCGCACCCATGCGGCGCCGCTCGAGGGCCGCGGCGTCATCGGCGACTGGGACGCGGTGGGCGGCCGCGTCACCGTCTGGACGTCGACGCAGATGCCGCATCTGGTGCGCGGCCTGCTGGCCGCCCAGTTCGGCCTCCCCGAGAACCGCCTGCGCGTCATCTGCCCGGCCGTGGGCGGCGGCTTCGGCCTCAAGGTGACGCTGTTCGTCGAGGAGGCGATCATCCCGCTGCTCTCCCGTCAGGTCGGGCGCCCGGTGAAGTGGGTCGAGGATCGCTACGAGGCGCTCGCCGCGAGCGGCCACTCGAAGGAGGTGGTGATGGAGGTCGAGGTCGCTACCGACGCCGACGGCCGCTTCCTCGCGCTGCGCGGCAGCTACATCGGCGACGGTGGCGCCTACCTGGCACATCCGTGGACGAGCCTGATCGACCCGCTCTGCGCGGCGGCATTCCTGCCGAGCTTCTACGACGTGCAGGACGTCTCGTACGTCGTGCGCACCCCGTTCACGAACAAGTGCCCGGCGGTCGCCTACCGCGGCGTGGGCTGGACGTCCGGGCAGGCCGCCCGCGAGGCGCTGATCGACGACGTCGCCCGCGAGCTCGGCATCGATCCCGTCGAGATCCGCCTGCGCAACGCGATCCCGGACGGCGAGCCGTACCGCACCGCAACCGGGGCGAGCTACGACGGCGGCAGCTTCTCGGAGTCGATGCGGCGCGCCACGGAGCTCATCGGCTACGAGCAGCTGCGGGTGCGCCAGGCGGTGTTACGCCTGGAGGGCCGCTACCTCGGCATCGGCGTCAGCCCGTTCGTCGAGCAGGGCGGCTGGGCGGCGCGCATCGCCGCCGTCAACGGCTTCCCCGGCTTCGCGTACCTCGACTCGGTGGGTGTCACGATGGAGCCCGACGGCACCGTCACCGTCGCGAGCGGTTTCCAGGCGAACGGCCAGGGCCACGAGACGACGCTCGCGCAGGTCGTCGCCGACGAGCTGTCGATCCCGTTCGAGAGCATCCGCGTGATCCAGGGCGACACCGACGCCGTCCCCTACGCCACCGGCAGCTACGGCAGCCGTACGGCCGTCGTCGGCGGTGGCGCCGCAATGCGCGCGGCCGGCGACGTGCGCACCAAGCTGCTGCACCTCGGCGCCCACCTGCTGGAGGCCAGCCCCGACGATGTCGAGCTGGCCGACGGGCACATCCGCGTCAAGGGCTCGCCGAAGCAGGCGGTCACGGTCAAGCAGGCAGCGGCAGCAGCCTACTTCGGCCCTCGCCCCGACGACCTCGACCCGGCCCTCTCGGCCACGCGCAGCTACGACCCGCCCGAGACGTACTCGAACGCGTGCATCGTCGCCGTGGTCGAGGTGGATGCACGGACGGGCAAGGTCGTGGTCGAGCGACTCCTCGCCGTCGAGGACTGCGGCACCATCGTCAACCCGCTGGTGGTGGACGGCCAGGTCTCGGGCGCGCTCGCGCAGGCGGTCGGTGCCGTCCTCTACGAGGGCCTGCCGTACGACGCGGACGGCCAGTTCCGCGCCGGCTCGCTGGCCGACTTCCTCTACCCGCAGGCGACCGAGGTGCCCGCCATCGAGGTCAGCCACATCGAGACGCCGTCGCCCGTCACCGAGGGCGGCTTCAAGGGCATGGGGGAGGGTGGCCTGATCGGCGGGCCGGCCGCCATCGTCAACGCCATCGCCGACGCGCTGGCGCCGTTCGGGGCGCGCATCGAGCGGACGCCGTTGCGCCCGTGCGACGTGCTCGAGCTGATCGAGCGGGGCGGCGAGCACGGCCACGCGTCGTAGCGGGCGCTACACACGCGAGTAGCCGTCGTCCGCGACCGGCCCGTACATATCCGGCCGGCGATCCTGCAGCAGGTTCTTGCCGAACATCCCCTCGGTGCGGGCGCGCAGCACCTCGCCGCGCAGGTCGGCGGTGTGCAGCAGCAGCCCCTCCTCGTTGCCCGCCTTCGCGACGACATGCCCGAACGGGTCGATGATCTGGCTCGCGCCGTAGTAGTTGACGTCGCCGCCGTGATAGGCGCCCTGCTCGCAGTGGTTCGAGCACAGCACCCACATCTGGTTGAGCAGGGCGGTCGACTGCAGGGCCAGATCCATCGAGAAGGCGTGGTAGTCGGTCGCCGCGTCGCCGCCGCGCAGCGGCCAGGCAGTCGAGACGAGCGCGAGTTCGGCGCCGCGCAGCGCGTAGGAGCGCGCGAGCTCCGGGAAGCAGAAGTCGTAGCAGATCAGCGCACCCGCCCTGGCAAAGCCGAGGTCGAGCACGGGCGCGTCGTTGCCGGGGTTGAAGTACGGGTACTCGAAGTGGTTGTGGAGCTTGCGATACGACCCGATCAGGCCGTCCGGGCCGATCAGCGCCACCGAGTTGTAGATGACGTTGCCTGCGAGCGCGCGCTCGGCGAGGCCGAGCTGGATGGTCAGGCCGAGCCTGGCGCAGAGCCGGCCGAGGCGCTCCGTCGCGGGGCCCGGTACCGTCTCGGCCTCGAGGAAGTAGTAGCGCTTCTGCTCGGCCGAGCCGGGCGTGTCCATGAGGTAGCCCAGATCGGGGTAGCCCTGGAGCCCGACCTCGGGCAGCAGCAGCAGCGCGGCGCCCTGCCCGGCTGCCTCCTCGGCCAGCTGCTCGAAGCGCACGAGGTTGGCCTGCTTGTCGTGGACGATGGCGACGTTGGCCGCCGCAACGGTGGTCTCATGGCCGGGCATGCCGGGATCGTACTCGGCCGCTCAGGAGATGAGCTGCTGGCAGAGCGCGGTCGCGACCGCCTCGGTGCGCGTGTCGGCATCGAGGCGCGCCATCGCCTTGCGCACGTGGGCGCGCACCGTGTCGGGCGAGATGTGCAGCTCGCGGCCGATGTCCTCGTTGCGCATGCCGTCAGCGGCAACAGCACGGCCCCCTTGAGCAGGACGATCGAGAAGATGCGGTAGGGGGAGTAGCGGCTCGACAGCGGCTTCAGCACCATGGCGTAGATCGCCCACGACGCCGCCGTGGCAAGCGCGAGCAACTCACCAACGATGCTGCCACCGACCGATCCGCCGGAGCCGACCACGACCAGCGCGACCCCGCCGAATGACACCGCACCGGCGATGGCGAAGCGCCGGCTGAACGCCTCGATCCCGAGCGCCGCTGCGGTGAGCCCCGTCATGATCGGCAGAGTGCCCACGATCAGCGCCGTCGTCGTCACTCCCGAGAGCCGGATGGCGTAGGCGAACGCGAGCTGGTTGACCCAGACGCCGACGGGCCTGGCCCCGAGCAGCAGCACGAGGTCCCGGCGCTCCATGCGCAGGGTGCCCTCGCGGCGCAGCGTCACGGCGGTCTGCACCGCGGCGGCCCCGAGGTAGCGGAAGCCGTGGGCGAGTACGTACTTGGTGACCGAGAAGTTGAGCGCCCAGGCGGTCACCACCAGGAGCAGGGCGAGATCGGCCGGGAGCAGGCGCCGGGCGGGCGCCGCCGCTATGAGCGGCCCGCGGCGCTGCGGTAGGCCGCCTGATATCCCATCATCCCGGGGTTCAGGCTCGTCGTGCCGCCGTCGACGTCGAGGATCGCACCGGTCACGAACGACGCCTCGTCCGAGACGAGGAAGAGGCAGGCGGCGGCGAGCTCCTCGGGACGGCCGAGCCGGCCGAGTGGCAGGTCGCGCCCTATCAGGGCAAGCGCCTCGTCGTGCGAGACGCCGGCCTTGCGGGCCAGCCGGTCGACCATCGGCGCGATCATCGGCGTGTCCACGAGGCCGGGGTTGACGCAGTTCACGCGCACGCCGCGCTTGCCGTGCTCGACCGCCAGCGCGTGCGTGAGCGACTGCAGACCGCCTTTCGACGTGCAGTAGGGGATGTTGTCGGGCGCGAACGAGAAGTAGGCGACGATCGAGCCGACGATCACGAAGGAGCCGCCGCCGCTCTCGGCCATCGCCGGGATCGCAACGTCGGCGGTGAGGGCGGGGCCCATGGTGTTGATCGCGAGGGCCTCCAGCCACGACGCCTCGTCGCTGCCACCCGGGATGATGCCGGCGGCACTGACGGCCCCGTGCAGTCCGCCGAAGCGGTCGCGCGCAAGATCGACGGCCCGCTTGATGTCGCTGCGGCGCGAGATGTCGCCGGCGCACACGGCAACCGCCGGCAGCTCGGCGGCGAGCGCCTCGAGCGGCCCGGCCCGCCGGCCCATCGCCACGATCGCCGCCCCCTCGGCGACGAACCGTCGCACGACGGCCTCGCCGATGCCGGTGCCGGCGCCGGTCACGAGCACGGTCTTCCCCGAGAGGCGCATGCTGCGGTTCTACCGCGCCGGGCGGTCCGGGCGCAAACCGTAACGTCGCGGCCGGGTGCGGCACCTGCAATGATCTCGCCGCGCGGCCCCTGCCGCGCCCGACCCCTGAACCGTGCGGAGGCTCCTCTCACTCGTGGCTGTGCTGATCGCGCTCGTCGCGGCGGGCGGCGCGTCGGCGGCCTCGCCGCGGGTCGCGGTCTTCTTCTACCCGTGGTACTCGACGGTGGCCCACGACGGCACCGACGCCCACTGGAACCAGGCCGGCCACGCGCCACCCGCCGACGTCGCGTCGGCCTTCTACCCGCTGCGTGGCGCCTACTCCAGCGGCGATGCAGCAGTTCTGCGTGACCAACTGGGGGAGATCGCGAGCACCGGTGCCGGCGTCGTCGTCTCGTCATGGTGGGGGACCGGGTCGGTCGAGGATCTGCGCCTGCCGCAGGTGATCGCAGCCGCCCAGGCAGTGCGCCTGCGGGTCGGCGTGCAGATCGAGCCGTACGGCGGCCGCACCGCTGCCAGCGTCGGCGCGGATGTGGAGCGTCTGCGCAGCCTGGGGGTGACCGACGTCTACGTCTACCGCGCCGAGGACATCCCCGCCGCCGACTGGGCGCCCGTCAACGCGCGCCTCGCGGGCAGATCTCGGCTGATTGCCCACACGCTGCTCGTGGGCTGGGCCGCCGCCGCCCGCTTCGCCGGCATCTACACGTACGACGTGCTGATCAACGACGGCAGCAGCTTCAAGCGGCTCTGCACGCAGGCCCACCGGTTGGGGCTGCTCTGCGCGCCTTCCGTCGGCCCGGGCTTCGACGCGACGGCGGCCACGGGTGAGCCACGCACGCGACCGCGGCGGGACGGCGCCACCTACGACGCGATGTGGCGGGCCGCCGTCGGAGCGGATGCCGACCTCGTCACCGTGACGAGCTACAACGAGTGGCACGAGGGCAGCCAGATCGAGCCGGCGGCGCTGCCGGTGCGGGCGAGCCGCTACGCGAGCTACGACGGTGCCTGGGGCACGCACGGCGCCCAAGCGGCAGGCGCCTACCTGGCGCGGACGGCGCTGTGGGTGCAGCGTTTCGACCCGCAGCGGGCAGCCGAGGCGCCGGCTCCCGTCGCCCGTATCCTTGCAACGTGGCCGGAACCGCCATTCCTCGCTGGCAGGCGCAGCTCCCGAACGCGCTGACGATCGGGCGGCTGCTCGTGATCCCGCCGTTCGTGGTGGTGCTCGCGCTCGCCCACGACTCGCGGTCGTGGCTCGCCGGCTCGATCTTCGGCGCTGCCGCGATCACCGACCAGATCGACGGCTGGCTCGCCCGCCGCTGGCACATCGAGTCCCGCTTGGGCATGTTCGCCGACCCGCTGGCCGACCGCCTGCTCATCGACGCCGCCGTGATCGTCCTCTTTCTCGACCACCGCATCCACTGGGCAGGGCTGGCGATCATCGGGCTCCGCGACGCGCTGATGATCGTCGGGGCGCGGCTGGCGGTGCCGCGCGGCTACGAGTTCTCGGTGTCGCTGCTGGGCAAGCTCGCCACCTGGGTGCTCTACACGGGCGTCGCGATGACGATGATCACGGCGCGCGGGACGCTGTGGCCGGCCGTCATCTTCTGGGTCGGCGTCGGGCTCTCGAGCGCGGCCGCTGGGCTCTACGGCATCTCGGCGCGGCGCCAGCTGCGACCTGCCGGATAGCGGCTTGCCGTGAATCGGCGCCCCGCGGCGGCAACCGGCGCCGATTCACGGCAAGCCGCTCTAGCAGGAGACACCTCACCCTCTGTCGAAGCTTGACCCTACGAGGTCTGACGTTGGGTAGAGTCTCAACCTGAGGTTGACCCTTTGTAACAATCTTGCTTTACTGGAATGGCCCGCAAGCGAACGAAAGGCCCGCCGTGGAAGCGCTCCCGGAACTGACGACGCTCTCCGACGGCGACCTCAAGCGGCTCATCGACGATCTGCAGCAGGAGGAGCACGACGTGTCGTACCGGCGCCGGATCCTGCACGGCAAGATCGACATCCTGCGCGCCGAGCTCGTCGCCCGGTTGCGGAAGAGCGGTGGCAGGTGCATCTTCGACCAGGTCGACGTGGAGGCGCTCACGGCGATCCTGACGGCGAAGGCGACGCCGGAAGGCCAAGCGTGAGCCACGTCTACTGCCCCACGTGCGGCTTCCAGAACTCCGAGACGTCGAACTACTGCGCCAAGTGCGGCTCGCTGATCGTCATCGACGAGCCGAGTGACCCGACGCTGACGCTCTTTCTCGACGACATCGACCGGGAGTCGGCAGCTGCGCCCGTGCCGGAGCACGCGGGTGGGCCCGCGCTGGTCGTACGCAGCGGCGGCGGCCGCACCGGCGAGAGCTTCGCGCTCCGCCGCGAGCGCACGTCCATCGGCCGCTCACCGGACTGCGACGTGTTCCTTGACGATGTGACCGTTTCACGGCGGCACGCGGCGGTTGTCACCGACGGCGCCGGCGCCCGCATCGAGGATCAGGGGAGCCTGAACGGCACCTACGTCAACCGCCAGCGCATCGAGACCGCGCCGCTCGGCGACGGCGACGAGATCCAGATCGGCAAGTACCGCCTGATCTTCCTCTCCCGATGAGCACAGCCGAGTCGTCCCAGCAGCGGCTTCTGACGATCGGCGTGGTCTGCCGCCGGCTGCAGCCCGAGTTCGACGACATCTCGATCTCGAAGATCCGCTATCTCGAGGATCAGGGACTGCTGACGCCGAGGCGCACCCAGGGCGGCTACCGCATGTACACCGAGGACGATCTCGAGCGGCTAACGACGATTCTGCGGCTCCAGCGCGACGAGTTCCTGCCGCTGCGCGTGATCCGCCAGGTCATCGCGGCACCCGACGGCTCGCAGCGGCGCCGCAAGCTGCCGCCGGCCTTCGGCACAGCCGAGGACGAGGTGACGTTGAGCGAGCTGATCGAGCGGACGGGCGCACCACCCGACTTCGTCCGCGAGCTGGAGGAGTTCGGCCTGCTGTCGGTACGCACCGGCGGGGGCGAGAAGCGCTTCCCCGAGAGCGACGTCGAGGTCGTCCTGCTGTGCGCCCGGCTCGCCCAGTTCGGCCTTGCTCCGCGCAACCTCCGCGCCTTCCGCACCTCCGCCGACCGCAACGCCGCGCTGCTGGAGCAGGTCGTGGCCCCGACACTGCGCGCGAAGAGCCCCGAGCGGCGGCGCGAGGGCCTCGAGGACCTGCAGGCGCTCGCGGACATCGCGCAGGAGCTGTCGGCGCTGCTGCTGGGCCGTGACTTGCGTAGACTCTCTGCCGGATGACCGACCTCACGCAGTACATCCGCGACGTTCCGGACTACCCGAAGCCGGGAATCCTGTTCAAGGACATCACGCCGCTCTTCGCCGACCCGGCCGCGCTCGGCCAGACCGTCGATCTGCTCGCCGCGTGGGCCGAGCCGCGCAAGCCGGACATCGTGCTGGGCGCCGAGGCCCGCGGGTTCATCCTGGGCGCAGCGCTGGCGCTGCGGCTCGGCTGCGGCTTCGTGCCCGCGCGGAAGCCCGGCAAGCTGCCCTGGCACACGGTGGCGGTCAAGTACAGCCTCGAGTACGGCTTCGACGAGCTCGAGGTGCACGCCGATGCCTTCCCGAAGGGCGCACGCGTGCTCGTGCATGACGACCTGCTAGCCACGGGTGGGACATCGAAGGCGCTGCTCGAGCTCGTCGAGCAGCTCGGCGGTACCGTCGTCGGCGTTGCCTTCATCATCGAGCTGGCGTTCCTCGACGGCCGCGCGAAGCTCGGCGCCGGCTACGATGTCCACTCGCTGATCACGTACTAGCGACGGGCCGCCGAGGGCTCGGGGCGGGGCAGGAGCCGGGCCGCCGTCAGTGCGGGTCGCGCGGGGTGCGTCCGAGCTGCTCCTCGCCGAGGATACGCACGGCGAAGAAGATGCCGGCCGTGGCCAGCGCGCCGATCACCGTCGAGAACGCGAGCGACGAGCCAACGCCCATCAGGAACAGCCAGATCAGGAAGCCGAGGACGATCGCCCAGAGGAACGCCTGAACGCCCTGGTCGATGTCCGGCGGGTGCGGGATGTGCAGCTGTGGGCGCTCGTTGCCGTCGTCGGCCATGACGGGATGATACCGCCTGGCCCGGCGCTCGTAGCGGTCAGAGGCGCTGCCACGTGAACCCGGGGCGTGGTGCCGGGTGGTTCGGGAGCCGTCCGTGAGTCCAGCTTCTTCGGCTTGACATAACATAGGTTATCGAGCATCTGTCGTGGAGGGCTTTACAAGTGCACCTGCGGCGGGAGAAGATTGCGACAACGCGCACGACGGAGGGCTATCGACCGTGTCCATCGACCTCGAGCATGTCGCACAGTCGCAGGAGCTGCAGAGCCTTGTCGAGGCCGCGGAGCAGTCAGGGTCGATCTCGATCGACGTGCTGGCCGAGGCTGTCGAGCTGCTCGAGCTGGACAGCGTCGACCTCGAGCAGCTGCACCGCGAGCTCGAGCTACGCAACGTCGAGATCGTCGGCAGCGAGGTCGAGCCGTTCGTCGAAACCCTCAGCCCGGCGCCGCTCTCGCTGCAGGCCGGCGAGGGCACGACCGACGCGCTGCAGCTCTTCCTGCGCGAGGTCGGACGCCGCCCGCTGCTGACGGCCGCCCGCGAGGTCGAGCTGGCCAAGCGGATCGAGCGCGGCGACCTCACCGCCAAGACCGAGATGATCGAGGCGAACCTGCGGCTCGTCGTCTCGATCGCGAAGAACTACCGCAACCAGGGGCTACCGTTCCTCGATCTCATCCAGGAGGGCACGCTCGGGCTGATCCGCGCCGTCGAGAAGTTCGACTGGCGCCGCGGCTACAAGTTCTCGACGTACGCCACCTGGTGGATCCGCCAGGCCGTCGCCAGGGCGCTCGCCGACAAGGGCCGCACGATCCGCATGCCCGTCCACGTCGTCGAGCGGCTGCAGCGTGTCGGCCGGGCCGAGCGGGCGCTGTCGGTGCAGCTCAGGCGCGAGCCGACGCCCGAGGAGGTCGCCGAGGAGGCCGGGCTGCCGGTCGCGCAGGTACGGGAGCTACGCTCCGCCGCGCGGGCGACGTCGAGCCTCGACCAGCCGGTCGGCGAGCGCGAGGACGCCACGCTCGGCGACTTCGTGGCCGGCAGCGAGCCGCTGCCCGACGAGCTCGTCGAGACGACGCTGCGCACCGAGGCGCTGATGCGCGCGCTGCAGAAGCTCTCCGTGCGCGAGCGCCAGGTGGTGGCGCTGCGCTACGGCCTCGCCGGCGAGGAGCCGACGACGCTCGAGGAGATCAGCCGGCGGCTCGGCCTGACGCGCGAGCGCGTCCGCCAGATCGAGGCCGACTCGCTGCGGCGGCTCGCCACGACGAGCGACCTCAAGACGCTGCGGCTCTAGGAGCCCGAGGCGGACAGCGCGTCGTCCGCGGCCGGCGGCGGCGCGACGCCCAGGACGGAGCCGTCGAACGCCCGCGCTGCGATCTCCGAGCCGAGGCGCTCGCGGACGGCGTTCCAGGCGACGTCGAGCCGGGCCGGCCGGTGGTGGCCGTGCCCGTCCGAGGCGACGACGACGCGGTCGCAGCTGCCCAGTAGCCGCCAGGCGAGTGCCTCGGAGTCGGCGCCACTCCTCCCCGTGAGGCTCGACGCCGTGAGCTGCAGCGGCCAGCCGCGCTCGAGCAGCGCGTCCACGTTCCCGTGCGTGCCGACGAGCGAGAGCGACCGCTCGGGATGGGCGATCAGCGGCGTCAGGCCCGCGTTCTCGACGTGCTCGGCGACGGCGAAGAAGGTCGCGAGCCCACCCGAGAACGGCGTCTCGACCAGGCAGACTGCGGTTCCCTCGAGCCGGTACCGCCGCGGATCGTCGTCGAGCAGCGAGCGGTCGGGCGTCAGCTCGAAGCCGATGCGTAGCTCGAGGCCCTCGAGCAGCGTGGCCATCTCGGCCACCGCCTCGCGAAACCGGCGCTCTCGAGCCTCGTGTAGGCGCAGGTCAGGCCATACGTGAGGCGTGGCGTAGAGGAGGCGCGTCCCGCTCGCGACCGCGTCGCGGCAGAGCTCCACCCCCTCCCCCACGTTGCGGGCGCCGTCGTCCCCCGACGGACCGACGTGGCTGTGACAGTCGACGAAGGCACGCGCAGGCACCCCCCAAGGGTAGCTCTCGGCATGCGCCCGGCTCCTAGCCCACCGCGAGATACAGGGTGCCGCCTTCGCCGCCTGTAGCAGCGCCGAGTCGACAGCCGGATTCGTTGCCCGCGCCGGCGACACGCCGCGCGCGAGCAATGTCAGGGTGCCACATGCGGCAACAGCCACGGTGGCGAACGCCAGCCGCCGCTACGACGGCCCGCTCACCCCGCCCAGCACCTCGCTCTCGATGCTCTGCTGCTTGCTCATCCAGTTCTCTGCCACGATTCTCTAGCCCCTACCGCGCCTGCCGCGCGGCGGTCGCTTGTTGCCTCAGAGGGCGCTTCCATACGTCATCGGACCACCTGTCCTCGGTATTGGTTGACTGGCGGCCCAGTCGCTGACGGCCACACCATAGGGCGGCTTGGCAACCCGCTGCATCACCCTTCCGGGTGGCATTCCGGGCACCGGCGTGCCTCGACCGGGTGAACCGCTGCGGGCCGCTCACCAGCCTCCCCGCCGACCACTGGACACGCTCTTCAAGGCGCTGCCGCAGAGCTGCATCGTGCCTCCCCCTTCTCCACTCGAATGACGCGAACCGACGCGAGTGCCCCACGCTAGACAGCGCGCCGCCGCCCGACATCCCCCGAACGGGTGTCACTCGACCGGATCACTCGAAAGGGGGACGGGCCGTAGACTGTCCCGCATGCGCCTGGCCGCCGAGATCGCCCTTGCCCGTGCCGTCGGGGCTCTCTCGCGGCGCACCGGCCGCGGCGGCGGCACGACCCTGCCCGGCAAGCTGCTGCTCCGGGTCGACGACGCAGCCCTGACCGCGCTGGCCCGCCGCCTGCCCAAGGGAGCCATCATCGTTTCGGCGACGAATGGCAAGACGACGACCTGCGCGCTGGCCGCGCGCATCCTCGGCGAGGGCCGGACGCTGGTACACAACGCAGCGGGCGCCAACCTCATGTCCGGGGTCGCCGCGACGCTGCTCGCGGCGCGCCACGCAGACATGGCGCTGCTGGAGGTGGACGAGGCGGCGCTGCCCGAGGTCGTGCGCCGGGTCGCCCCACGCGTGCTCGCCCTCGGCAACCTCTTCCGCGACCAGCTCGACCGCTACGGCGAGCTGGAGACGCTCGCCACGGGGTGGCGCGCCGCCGTGGCCGGTCTCCCGGCCTCGACCCGCCTGGTTGTCAACGCGGACGACCCGGTGCTGGGCGCCCTCGCCCTCGACCGGCCCGGCACCGTCACCTACGGCATCGACGACCCCGCCCAGGCGCACCCGAGCCTGCAGCACGCCGCCGACTCCAAGTACTGCATCCGCTGCGGCGCCCCGTACGACTACGCCGCCGCCTACGTCGGCCACCTCGGCGACTACCGCTGCCCGCGCTGCGACCACGCCCGGCCGCCACTCACCGTGGCCGCCCGCTCGATCTCCCTCGACGGCCTCGCCGGCACCGCCTTCGATCTCGTCATGCCCGACGGCGTGCACCGGGTGACCCTGCCCTTGCCCGGGCTCTACAACGTCTACAACGCGGTCGCCGCGGCCGCGCTCGGCCACGCGCTGGGCGTACCGCTCGCTGCCATTGCCCGCAGCCTCGAGGGGGCCGAGCCGGCGTGGGGCCGCTTCGAGCGGATCGAGGTCGACGGCAAGACCGTGGTGCTGCTGCTGGTGAAGAATCCGGCAGGCGCGAACGAGGCGGTGCGCACGCTGCTCGCCGGCGCCACTCCCCCGCGGCTCGCCCTCGTCGCGCTGAACGACGCGGTGGCCGACGGCCGCGACGTCTCGTGGATCTGGGACGTCGACTACGAGCCGCTGCTGGCGGGGCTGGAGCGGGTCGTCGCGAGCGGCGGTCGGGCGGCCGAGCTGGCATTGCGCTTCCGCTACGGCGGGCTCGCCGATGCTGCCATCGAGGTCGTGCCGGAGCTCGAGCAGGCGCTCGACCGCGCGCTGGCGCTGACCCCGGCCGGTGACGAGCTCGTCGTCCTGCCGACCTACACCGCGATGCTGGCGCTGCGGCGCGTCGTCGCCGGGCGCGGCCACGTGCGCAACTTCTGGGATGCGGCGTGAGCGGGGGCGGCCACGGCGCCAGCGGCGTCACCCCCGGCGACCGCCGCCTTGTCATCGGCCATCTCTACCCGGAGTACCTCAACATCTACGCCGACCGCGGCAACATCGCGGTGCTCTGCCGGCGCGCGGCGTGGCGCGGGATCGCCGTCGAGGTACGCGCCATCGGCCTGGGCGACGCGGTGCCGGTGGACGAGGTCGACCTGCTGTACGTGGGCGGCGGCCAGGATCGCGAGCAGGCGCTCGTCGCCCCCGACATAGCCGGCAAGGCCGACCAGCTGCGGGCAGCGCTCGCAGACGGAGCGGTGCTGCTGGCGGTGTGCGGCGGCTACCAGCTGCTGGGCCGCTCCTACCGCGACCAGGCCGGCGCCGAGCTGCCGGGCGCGGGCATCCTGCCTCTGCACACGGTCGCCGGCCCGCGCCGGCTGATCGGCGACGTGCTGCTCGAGTGCGAGCTCGACCCCGGCGACCGGCACACCGTCGCCGGCTTCGAGAACCACGCGGGGCGCACGCTGCTCGACCCCGGCGCCGAGCCGCTCGGTCGTGTCGTCGCGGGCTTCGGCAACGACGGTGAGAGCGGGTTCGAGGGCTGCCGGCTGGGCCGAGCCCTGGGCACGTACCTCCACGGCCCGCTGCTGCCGCGCAACCCGTGGCTCGCCGACTGGCTGCTCGCGCAGGCGCTCTCGCGCCGGGAGGGCGCCGTGCCGGTGCTCGCCGCGCTGGCGGACACGTTCGAGCACGAGGCCCACGCGGTTGCCGCCCAGCGGGCGCGCGACCGTGGCGGCCGGGCCTAGAACCCGGCCAGCGCCTACAGCCCGGCCAGGGCCTCGCCGGGCTTGCCCGTGCGGGCACTCCGCGCGGCGTCGGCGTAGGCGCACAGCCGATCCTCGACAAGACGGTGGATCGTGCCCGGCTGCCAGGCCCCGTCCGCCCCGCGCGTGCCGGCGGCAACGCCGGTCAGCACCTCGATGCCCTCGTCGATCGTCCGCACCGCCCACACGTGGAAGCTACCCGCCCGCACGGCGGCGACGACCTCGTCGGAGAGCACGAGGTTGGCGACGTTGGTGTGCGGCACCATGACGCCCTGCTCGCCCGTCAGCCCCTGGGCCTTGCAGGTCTCGAAGTAGCCCTCGATCTTGCGCGTGACGCCACCGATCGCCTGCACCTCGCCGATCTGGTTGACCGAGCCGGTGACGGCAATGCCCTGGCGGATGGGGACGTCGGCCAGGGCCGACAGCAGCGCGTACAGCTCGGTGGAGGAGGCGGAGTCGCCGTCGATGCCGTCGTACGACTGCTCGAACGTGATCGTGGCCCGCAAGGCCAGGGGGAACTCCTGCGCGTAGGTGCCGGCCAGGTAGCCGGTGAGGATGAGGAAGCCCTTCGAGTGGCTGGGGCCCGACATCTCGATCTCCCGCTCGATCGAGACGACGCTGCCCTGGCCGAGAGCAACCCGGGCCGTGATGCGCGATGGCTTGCCGAAGCTGGTGTCACCGAGGTCGAGAATCGCAAGGCCGTTGACCTGGCCCACCCGCTCCCCCGTCGTGGAGATCGCGATCGTGGCGTCGTCGATCGCCTCCTGCAGGCGCTTCGCGACGAGGCTCGACCGGCCCTTGCGCTCGCTGATCGCCCGCTCGACGTCGGCGGCCGAGACGACCTTCCGACCAGCCTTGCCGGCCCAGAAGCTGGCCTCCGAGACGAGGTCGGAGATCTCGCGCAGGCGCGTCGACAGCTTGCGCTGGTGCTCGACCAGCACGGAGCCGTACTCGATCACGCGCGCCACCGCGGCGCGATTGAAGTGGCGGAGGCCGGCGTTGCGCACCCAGCGGGCGATCCCGGCCGAGTAGCTCGCATAGCTGGCGTCGTCCCACGCCATCTCCGACGTGAACTCCGCCTTGACCTTGAACAGCTCCGGGAACTCATCGTCGAGCTGGTGCAGCAGCCGGAACAGCTGGTGCGACCCGATCAGCACCACCTTGACGGCGAGCGGGATCGCCTCCGGGCGCAGCGTTGCCGCCGGCACCGGCGCGACCTCCTCGGCAAGGTTCTCGATGCGTATCTCGCGCGTACGCAGCGCCCGCTTCAGCGCCGACCAGGCAAAGGGATGCGCCAGCACGTCGGCGGCGTCGAGCACGAGAAAGCCGCCGTTCGCGCGGTGCAGCGCCCCGGCCTTGATCTCGTGGAAGTCGGTCACCATCGCGCCGTAGGCCTGGCGGTACTCGGTGCGGCCGATCAGGTTGGCGAAGCTCGGGTTGCGCGCGATCACGACCGGCGCGCACGTGCAGTCGCCGTTGGTGACGAACACGTTGACGCCGTAGCGCGAGCGGTCGGGCCGGCCCGGCGGCATGAACGGCGCCGCAGGCTGCTGCACCTCGTCGCCGTCACGGAAGTCGTCGAGCCGGTCGAGCATGTCAGCGCGCACCTGGTCGAGGTAGTCGCCCACCTCCGGCACGCCGGCATAGCGCTCGTGCAGCTCCTGCAGGTGCGGGCCGAGCACGAAGACGGCGATCTCCCGTTCGAGCTGCCGCGTCCGCTCTGCCGCCTCCTTCTCGATCTTCCGCAGCTCCCGCAGAAAGCTGGCGACCTGCTCCTGCACCTCCTCGCCGCGCTCCTCGATCTCGTGGCGGCCTGCCTCGGGCAGCTTCGCAAAGTCCTCGCGCGAGAGCGGCGCGCCTGCCACGAGCGGCACCGACGCGACGCCGGCCGGCGTCGTCTCCAGGGCGAAGCTGCGCTCGCGGGCAAAGGCCGCCAGTCG
Organism: Actinomycetota bacterium; assembly: GCA_947445525.1. Taxonomy (GTDB): domain Bacteria; phylum Actinomycetota; class Thermoleophilia; order Gaiellales; family Gaiellaceae; genus CANFDS01. Next base: position 25,657 of record CANFDS010000002.1, read on the forward strand.
CTCGCCGGCACTGTCGCGACGTTCCGCCAGCTCGGCGAGTACCTCGGCTCGCTGCTTCGCGACCTCCTCGCTCTCGAACGCCCGCGGGATCTCACGGACGGCGGCACGGACGAACTCGGCCATGTCTGCCGCGAGGCTCGGCCCCCGTCCGACCGGCAGCCGGATCGCGTTCGGCCGGTCGGGATCGGCGAAGTTGTGGAGGTACACCCAGTCGTCGGGCGCCGGGCGGCTGCGCGAGAGCCGGGCCAGCGCCTCGCGCACGGCCTGGCCGCGGCCCGAGCCGGGCTGCGCGGCGACGTAGACGTTGAAGCCCGCCGTCTCGATCTCGATGCCGAACTCGATCGCCGCCAGAGCGCCGGGCTGACCGGCCGTGCCCTCCAGCGGCTTGACCTCGGCTGTCGTCCGGAACGGCAGGTCACGCGCCACAACCCGCCGGGTGAGCTGACCGGGCTTCAGCGCATGCCGCGAGCGGGCCGGTGCCTTCTGCAGCTTGCCGGACATGGTGTAATCCTACGTGCCGGTCAAGCGCTCACGGCGCGGCCCAGGCGGTCGAGCGCCTGGATCTCGATCTAACGCACCCGCTCGCGTGCCAGCCCCAGCTCGCTGCCGATCTGGGCCAGCGTGCGGGGTCGCCGCTCAGGCCGAAGTGCAGCTCGATGATCCGGCGCTCGCGCTCGGGCAGCCGCGACAGCTCGGCCAGCACCTCGGCCCGCTGCATGCGATCGACGACCTCGATCGCCGGGTCGCCGGAGATCGGGTCGGCCAGCACCTCGGCGAACTCCGAGTCGTCCTCGCCACCGAGCGACTGGTTGAGCGACACTGCCGTGCGGGCTGCGTCGAACGCCTCCTCGACGTGCCGCGGCCGGATGCCGGACGCCTCGATAAGCTCGTCGCGCGTCGGCTCCCGGCCCAGCTCGGCGTCGAGCGACGCCGACAGGCGCGTCAGCCGGTGCTGGCGCTCCGCGACGTGAATGGGCAGGCGGATCGTGCGGCTCTGGTTGGTGACGCCGCGCTGGATGGCCTGGTGGATCCACCAGGTCGCGTAGGTCGAGAACTTGTAGCCGCGCCGCCAGTCGAACTTCTCGAGGGCCCGGTTCAGCCCGATCGCCCCCTCCTGGATGAGGTCGAGGAACGGCACGCCGAGGCCGCGATAGCCCTTGGCGATCGAGACGACGAGCCGCAGGTTCGACTCGATCATGCGCTGCTTGGCGGCGGCGTCGCCGCGCTCGATGCGCTTGGCCAGCGTGACCTCCTCGGAGGCGGTGAGCAGGCGGCGCTTCGACAGCTCGTTCAGGAACAGCCGGAGGATGTCCACGGAGCCCTTGACGCCCGGCTCATGGGCGAGCGCCTCGGGCTCGAGCTGCTCTTCCTCCTCGTAGCCGTCGGCCTGCTCCAGCTCGTCGACCTCGTCGAGATAGCTTGCGGGGAGCGCGCTCATGTCAGCCCCTCGCCCTGGGCACGATGACGATCGGGCAGGGCGCGTGATGCGCGATCTGCTGGCTTACCGAGCCCAGCAGCAGCCCCGCGAAGCCACCATGGCCGCGCGTGCCCGCGACGAGCAGGTCGGCGCCCTGGGCGGCATCGACCAGCACCTGCGCCGGTGAGCCCTCGGCGATGGCCTTCTCGACCTCGATGTCCGTCGCGTCGCCGAGCACCTCGGCAGCCGCGTGATCGAGAACAGCCCGGGCGTTGTCCTGCAGCTCGGGCAGCAGCGCGTCGTCGATCGGCGCCATCATGCCGATCGACGCAGCGACGTACGTGAGCGTCCATGCCGATACGAGCTTCAACTTCGCCTTGCGCAGCCTCGCCTCGGCGGCCACAAAGCGGAGCGCCTCCTGCGAGCCGGCCGAGCCATCGATTCCGACAACGATGGTGCCCATCAGAATCCCCGCTCCTCAGCGTTGACGTGCGCGGCCGGGAACAGTGGCCGACGCCCCCACGACGGGCAGAACGACCCCGGGCACGCTGGAACGTGAGCGCGCTGCCGGAGGAGCAGGCAGGCGATGTGCAGGGGGAACGTCGCGGTCTGCATTGCCCCTGAATCATCCAGGGGCGGCAGCGCCGGTCACATCCGGCGGGGCGCTGATCTCCCTGCGGAGTTCTACGGAACGGCAACGCCGCTACGGCACCCAGAGCCGGCCGAGATACGCGCTCGGGTCGCCGGGCCGCCAGCGCTGCAGGAAGCGCTGGATGGGCGGGTGCAGCACGATCTCGTCGAGGTCGTCGGGGCCGAACAGGCGGTGCCCGCGCACGGCGATGTCGACGGAGCTGACGCCCTCCAGCGAGCGGTCGCCGAGGTCGGCGGCGAACACTATGTGCACGACGTGCTTGCCGGGCGCCGTCCGCTCCGGCGGGATCGACTCGACGATCGCCACCGGCCCCTCGAAGCTGAGGTCGTCCACCAGCCCGACCTCCTCGACCAGCTCGCGCCGGAGGGCGTCGATCAGGCTCTCCCCCACCTCGACTCCGCCACCGGGCAGCAGCCACGCCTCGCGGCCCCCCTTCTCGTGGCGGATCAGCAGGAGCCGCTCCTTCCAGCGCAGCAGCGCGGAGACGCGGAGGCGCGGCTCGGCGGGCACGGGCGCCCGCTCAACTCCCCGAGGAGCCAAAGCCACCGGCGCCGCGGTCGCTGGCCGGCAGCTCGTCGACCTCGACCGGCACCACCGCTGGTAGCGCCAGCACGACGAGCTGCGCGATGCGCATGCCCGGCTCGACCACGAAGGTGGCACGCGCATCGGTGTTGAGCAGCGCGACCTTCAGCTCGCCGCGGTAGCCGGCGTCGATCAGGCCGGGCGCGTTGACGATGGTGATGCCGTGCTTCGCAGCCAGGCCGGAGCGCGGCTGCACGAACCCGGCATGGCCCTCCGGGATGGCGACCGCGAGACCGGTGCCGACGAGGGCGCGCTCGCCGGGGGCCAGCTCGACCCGGTCGCAGGCGACAAGGTCGAGGCCCGCGTCACCGCTGTAGGCGCGCTCGGGGACGACGGCGTCCGGCCGCAGCCGCTTGACCGGCAGGTTCACACCGCCGCCTCACGGGCCTCGGCGACCAGGAACGGTGCATAGCGGCGCACCTCGCGCTCGGGCAGCTGCGCGCGCACCAGCACGCCCTCGGCGGTGTCCTCACGGCTCGTGATCGGCGCCCCCAGCGCGTAGAGCGCCGACAGCACCGCGCCCTGGTCGTAGGGGACGAGCAGGTCGACGGCGACGAAGCGGTCGGCGAAGCGATCGGCGATGCGCGCCTTCAGGTCGGCCAGCCCCTCGCCCGTGGCCGCCGAGATCTGGAGCGACTCGGGGAAACGGTTCGCGAGGTCGCGCCGTCGCAGCGGGTCGACGGTATCGATCTTGTTGACGATGATCTCGATCGGCAGGTCGTCGGCGCCGATCTCGTGTAGGACGGCGTTCACGGCCGCCACCATCTCGTCGAGCCGCTCGGGCGACGCCGAGGCGTCGATCACGTGCAGCACGTAGTCGGCGACGAGCGTCTCCTCGAGGGTGGCTGCGAAGCCCTCGACCAGCTGGTGGGGCAGCCGCCGCACGAAGCCGACCGTGTCGGTGACGAGGTAGCGCCGGCCCAGGTGGACGAAGCCGCGCGTCGTCGGGTCGAGCGTCTCGAACAGGCGATCCTTCACCGACACCTGGGCGTCCGTGAGCGCGTTGAGCAACGTCGACTTGCCGACGTTGGTGTACCCGGCCAGCGCAACGGTCGGGATGTCGGAGCGGCTGCGCTGCTTGCGGCGCGTGTCGCGCTGGCGGCTCAGCCCGTCGAGGCGCTGGCGCAGCAGCGAGATGCGGCGGCGCGCCATGCGCCGGTCGGTCTCCAGCTGCGTCTCGCCCGGGCCTCGGGTGCCGACGCCTCCGCCCAGCCGCTCGAGGTGCTGCCACATGCCGCGCATGCGCGGGAGGTTGTAGTCGAGCTGGGCGAGCTCGACCTGGAGCTTGCCCTCGGCGCTCACCGCGTGCTGCGCGAAGATGTCGAGGATCAGCTGCGTGCGGTCGATGACGCGGGTCTCGAGCTCGTTCTCGATGCGCCGCTGCTGGGTGGGGCTCAGCTCGTCGTCGGCGATCAGCACCTCGGCACCCGAGTCCTTGTAGGCAAGCTTCAGCTCCTCGAGCTTGCCCTTGCCGAGATACGTGCGCGCGTCCGGCTGGTCGCGGTGCTGCACGAGCCGGCCGATGATCGTGACTCCCGACGTGCGTGCCAGCTCGTAGAGCTCGGCCAGCTCCTCGTCGGCGTCGACGCCCGAGGCGAGCACGGCGATGACGAACCCACGCTCGGACTCGGCGCCCGGCGAGGGATCTGGATGGTGCGGACTCACACACATCAGTATGACTGGCGGCGGCGGGGACGCCCCGCGCGGTACGCTCGCCGTGTGAGCAACCTCGAGCACATCCTCGCCATGCGCACCCTCGAGCTGGTCGACATCCCGTCGGTCAGCCGCGATGAAGCCGCGCTGCACACCCACGTTCTCAAGCTCATCCCGCGGCCGCCGTTCACGGTTGAGTACCTCACCGAGGACGCGATGCTGTTCGTCACGCCGCGCCGCGAGGGCCGGCCGTTCGTGGTGCTCGCGGGCCACCTCGACACCGTCCCGCCACAGGGCAACTTCCCCGGCCGGCGTGAGAGCGGCGTCGTGCACGGCCTCGGCTCCGCCGACATGAAGAGCAGCCTGGCCGTGATGATCGAGATTGCCCGCTGGCTCGCGCTCGAGGAGATCGAGCCCGAGGTCGACCTGGGCCTGCTGTTCTTCGCGCGCGAGGAGCTCGCGCAGTCCGAGAGCCCGCTGCCCGCCTTCTTCGAGGCGTGCTCCCGTGCCCGCGAGGCCGACCTCGCGATCGTGATGGAGCCGACCGACAACACGGTGCAGGCGGGCTGCCTCGGCAACATCAACGCCGACCTCGTCTTCCACGGCGAGGCCGCCCACTCGGCGCGGCCCTGGACTGGCGTCAACGCGATCGGCCGTGCAGTCGAGGGGCTCGCGCACATCACGTCGCTGCCGCGCGAGGAGGTCGTCGTCGCCGGGTTGCCGTTCTACGAGGTGCTGTCGGTGACGCGCTTCGCCGGCGGCGTCGCCGACAACGTCATCCCCGAGCTGGCCTCGGCCCGGCTCAACTTCCGCTACGCCCCCGACCGGACGCGCGAGCAGGCCGAGGCCCGGCTGCGCGCGCTGGTGGCGCCCACCGGCGGCGAGCTCACCGTGCTCTCGAACTCGTCGCCGGCGCGGGTCGCGGCCGAGACGCCGCTCGTGCGCCGGCTGTGCGCGGCGGGCGGCTACGAGATCCTGCCGAAGCAGGCCTGGACGCCGGTTGCCGAGTTCTCGGACGCGGGCCTGGATGCGGTGAACCTGGGGCCCGGCGCGACGCACTACGCGCACCGCCGCGACGAGCAGGTCGAGACGCGCGAGCTCGTGCGCACCTTCGAGGCGGTCGCCCGGTTCCTGACGGAGCCGGCGTAGGCTCTCCGGCGTGCGCGCCTCCCCCACTCTGGCCGCCATGGCGGTCTACCCGTTCACCCGGCTCGACGATGCGAAGCGCAGGGTGCGCGAGGCCGGCGTCGAGCTGATCGACTTCGGCATCGGCGACCCGCAGGAGCCGACCGACCCGATCATCCGCCAGGCCCTCGTGGACGGGCTGCGCGAGTCGTCCAGCTACCCCGTGTCGGCGGGGCTGCCGGAGCTGCGCGAGGCGATCGCAGCCTGGGTCGGACGGCGCTTCGGCACGGCCATCGACCCGGCCACGCAAGTCGTGCCGACGTACGGCTCGAAGGAGGCGATCTTCTCGTTCGCGCTCGCTACCGTCGACGTGCCGAGCGGCAAGGACACCGTCGTGGTGACCGAGCCCGGCTATCCGGTGGGCGAGCGCGGGGCGCTGTTCGCGGGCGCCCGCGTCCTGCGGCTGCCGCTGCTCGAGCGCAACGGCTTCCTGCCCGACCTCGACGCGATCCCGGCCGCGGAGTGGGCGCGCATCTCGCTGTTCTGGGTCAACTACCCCAACAACCCGACGGGCGCAGTGGCGCCGCTCGGGTTCTACGAGGAGCTGGCGCGGCGGGCGCGCGAGCACGACTTCCTGCTGTGCTCCGACGAGGCGTACAGCGAGCTGTGGTTCGACGGCCCGACCGCCTCCGCGCTCGAGGTGGCCGACGGCGCGGTAGCGGCCGGCGCGAGCGGTGGCGCCGCAGCGGCCGACCCCGCCCGCTCGCTCGCCAACATCGTCGTCTTCAACACGCTGTCGAAGCGCTCCTCGATGACCGGCTACCGCTCGGGCTTCGTCGCCGGCGACCCCGAGGTGATCGCCACCATGCGCGCCTTCCGACCGACCATCGGCACGGCGCCACAGGAGTTCGTGCAGCGTGCCTCGGTGGTCGCCTGGAGCGACGAGCGCCACGTCGGCGAGGCGCGGGCCCGCTACGCGGCGAAGCGCGCCGTGCTGCTGTCCGCGCTGCGCGACTGCGGGCTTCGGGTCGCCGCCAGCGAGGCGACCTTCTACCTGTGGGTGCACGTGCCCGAGGGGACGACCTCCGAGGCGTTTGCCGAGCGGCTGCTGGCGGGAGGCATCGTCGCCACCCCCGGCTCCTATCTTGGCCCGTCGGGCGAGGGCTTCATCCGCTTCGCGCTGGTGCCGCCGCTCGACGCCTGCGAGCGCGCAGCTGCCATTCTGAGAGACCTGCTGTGACCGAGGGAGGAGCATGAGCGTGCACGAGCTGGAGAGCCGGATCGAGGCGGCGTTTGCAAGCGGGGAGATCGCGCCTGCGGCCGCTGCCGTCGCCGAGACCATCCGCCTGCTGGACGGCGGCGAGCTGCGCGTCGCGGAGCTGCACGGTGACGAGTGGGTCGTCAACGAGTGGGCGAAGAAGGCGATCCTGCTCTTCTTCCGGCTGCAGAAGCTGGAGCCGATCGAGGTGGGGCCCTACCTCTACCACGACAAGATCCCGCTCAAGCGCGACTTCGTCGAGCGCAACGTGCGGGTCGTGCCGCCCGCCGTGGCCCGCTACGGCGCGTTCCTCTCGCCCGGCGTCGTGCTGATGCCGAGCTACACGAACATCGGGGCCTGGGTCGGCCCGGGCACGATGGTCGACACGTGGGCGACGGTCGGCTCGTGCGCGCAGATCGGCGCGAACGTCCACCTCGCCGGCGGTGTCGGCATCGGCGGCGTGCTCGAGCCGCCGAACGCGCGCCCGGTGATCGTCGAAGACAACTGCTTCGTCGGCTCGCGCGCGATCGTCACCGAAGGGGTGCGCGTGTGCGCCGGCGCCGTGCTGGGCGCCAACGTCGTGCTCACCGCGTCGATCCCGGTGATCGACGTCACCGGCAGCGAGCCGGTCGAGCACCGCGGCTACGTGCCGCCGCGGGCGATCGTCGTGCCCGGGGTGCGCACGAAGGAGTTCCCGGCGGGCTCGTACGGCCTGCCGACGCCGATTATCATCGGCTGGCGCAGCGAGGCGACCGACGAGAAGGTGTCGCTGAACGACGCGCTGCGCACGCACGGCGTCAGCGTCTGAGGCGGGCGGCGCACCGGGTCGGCGCTAGAGGTCGGCGAGCAGCTCGGGGGCCAGCTCGACGGCACAGATCTCCTGCGCCTCCCCCGTCTGCCGTGCGATCAGGTCGCCCGCGGCGTCGCGCTCGATCGCGACGACCAGGTCGCCACCGCCGAGGTGCACGGTCACCGGCGACTCGCACCAGCCGTACGTCACTGCTGCGCCCGCCACCGCCGTCGCGCTCGACCCCGATGAGAGGGTCTCCCCTGCGCCGCGCTCCCAGACGCCGACGGTGACGTCGTGCGGCCCGTCCACCCGGACGAGCTGGACGTTGGTGCGCCCGGGGAAGCGCGGGTGCGTCTCGACCAGCGGGCCGAGGCGGCGCACCTCGGCGGGGACGGGCTCGTGCCGGATCACGGCGTGCGGGTTGCCCACCGACACGGGAGTGAGCTCGACGGCCTCTCGTGCCGCGCCGACCTCGATCGTCTCGACCGCGCCGACCTCGACCCGGCCGAGCATCGTCTCGACGCTCAGCCCATCCTGCATGCGCGCCGTGACCACGCGAGGCCCGACGCGCACCGTGACCTCGTCGCTGCCGCTACGCCGCGCCAGCCAGCGGGCGGCGATGCGCGTGCCGTTGCCCGAGAACTCGGCAGTCGAGCCATCGGGGTTCCAGATGACGACCTCGGCCTCGGGCCCGGCCACCGTCACGATCTCGAGAATGCCGTCCGAGCCCACGCCGAAGTGGTAGTCGCAGATGCGGCGGACGCGGTCTGGCGTCAGCGGCCAGAGAAGGTCGGCCCGCTCGACGAGGAGGTAGTCGTTACCGAGCCCGTGCCATTTCGAGAATCTCATCGCAGGTCGCGGCCGATGGCCGCTCGGCATCCACGGTAACGAGTCCGGGGATCTTTCGCATCCAGATGCGTTGGCGGCGCGCGTACTGGCGGGTGCGAACGGTAACCGACTCGATCCACTCGTCGCGCTCCAGCTCCTGCTCGGTCTCGCGCAGCCCGATCATCTGGCGGGCCTGGTCGGAGAGCCCGGCAGCGAGCACGGCCCGCGCCTCGTCGGGGCCGCCGCGCTCCCACATCTCCGCGGTGCGCACGCCGATCCGTCGTGACAGCTCGTCCCGCCCAACTTCCAGCCCGATCACGAGGGACGGCAGGCGGGTCGTCTTCGACCACAGCCGGTCGCGCTCCGGCGTGAGCGTCTTCCCCACCGCGTGCAGCTCGAGCGCTCGGATCACGCGGCGGCTGTCGTTCGGATGGAGGGCGGCCGCGGCATCCGGGTCGCGCCGGGCCAGCTCGCGGTGAGCCTCCACCGGGCCGAGCTGGCGGTGCAGCGCCTCCATCTCCGCGCGCAGCCCGGGCCGCGGCGCCGGAGGCAGGTGGAGCTCGGCGAGGGCGGCGCGCAGGTAGAGCCCGGTGCCGCCCGCGACGACCGCGATCTGCCCGGACTCGGCGATCTCGTCGACGGTGGCGTGCGCGAGCGCCTGGTACTCCCCCACCGAGCCGCTATACGAGAGCGGCCAGATGCCAACGAGGCGGGTCTCGCGCTCCGGCTGGTTGGTGAGGATCGGGACGCCGGCGTAGCACTGCATCGAGTCGCAGGAGACGACCACCCCGTCAACGGCGGCGGCGACCGCCTCGGCGACGGCCGTCTTGCCCGACGCGGTGGGGCCGAACACGGCGATCACCGAGGGCAGGCCGTCGGCCCGGACGGGGGCCGGCGGCGGAGCCGGGGCCGGAGCAGGTGACGGCGCGTGGGCGGGTGACGCAGCGCGGGCGGCGCCGTCGGCGGAGCCTCCCCCGGCGGCCGCAGCGCGCCGAGCGGCCCCTGTGGCCTCGCGGGCGCGTCCGGCCTTGCGCTGCGCGCGGCTACCGCCGGGCGGAGTCATCACGCGGTCACTTCGCCGCTGCGGGCCGAGGTGCCCGCGCTGACGCCTGCAGCCGCGCGCGTCGCGGCACCCGTGCCGGCGCCCGCGACGGCACCTGCTCCCAGCTCCGTACCAGGCGCAGCCTGCGCGCCGCGCAGCGTCATCGAGCTGGCGGCCTCGATGCGCACGTCGACGAGGTCGCCGGCCGCCGCGGCGCCGGTGAAGTTGACGGTGGTGTTGCGCCGCGTGCGGCCGCGCAGGACGCTCTCGTCGGTGCGGCTCGGGCCCTCCACCAGCACCTGCTCGACGCGCCCGACGCGCTCCTCGTTGCGCTCTCGGGCGATGCGTTGCACGACCTCGATCACGCGCTCGATGCGCTCGCTCTTGACGGTGTCGGGCACCTGGTCGGGCATCGCTGCTGCATCGGTGCCCTGCCGCGGCGAGTAGACGAAGGTGAAGGCGCTGTCGAAGCGCACCTCCTCGACCACGGCGAGCGTCTCGAGGAAGTCGCTCTCGGTCTCGCCGGGGAAGCCGACGATGATGTCGGTGCCGAGCGCAAGGTCGGGGATCGCGCTGCGCAGCTCGGCGACGAGCGCCAGGTAGCGCTCCTGCGTGTAGGTACGCCGCATCAGCTTGAGCAGCCGCGACGAGCCGGACTGGAGCGGCAGGTGTGCGTGCTCGCAGACGGCCGCGCACTCGGCCATCGCCTCGATCACGGGGCTGCGGAAGTCCTTGGGGTGCGGGCTCGTGAAGCGGATCCGTTCGATGCCGTCGATCGCGTCGCAGGCGCGCAACAGCTCGCCGAACTCGGTGCGGATGGCCGGCAGCAGGTCGCGGCCGTACGAGTTGACGTTCTGGCCGAGCAGCGTGATCTCGCGGACGCCGTCGCGGGCCAGGCCCGCCACCTCGGCGACGATGTCGCCGGGCCGGCGGCTCTGCTCGCGGCCGCGCACGGCCGGCACGATGCAGTAGGAGCAGGTCGAGTTGCAGCCCATCGAGACCTGCACCCAGGCCTGGAAGCCGCGCTCACGATGCGCGGGCAGGTCGCCGGCGAACGTCTCCCACTCGCCGAACCGGCCGCGCGGGGCATGGCCGCCGGCGCCGACCCAGTCGCCGAGGTGCGGGATCGAGCCGGGTCCAAAGGCGACGTCGACGTACGGGTACAGCTCGAACAGGCGCTCCTTCTGCGCCTCGGCGTAGCAGCCGCCGACAGCGATCACCTTGCGGGTGTCGCGTGCCTTCAACGCCGCCGCCTGTGCGAGATGCGCGGCAAACTTCTGGTCGGGCTTCTCGCGGATGGTGCACGTGTTGAAGACGAGGACGTCGGCGTCGTCCTGCGTGGGCGCCTCGCCCAGCCCCAGCTCCTCGAGCATGCCCTTGATGCGCTCGGAGTCGTGCGCATTCATCTGGCAGCCGAACGTGGTGAGGTGGTACCGCTTCATCGCCCCGGGCATGGTAGCCCCCCGGGCTACCTGGCGTACTCGACCGCGCGCGACTCCCGGATCACGGTCACCTTGATCTGCCCGGGGTACTCGAGGCGGCTCTCGATCTCGCGGGCGAGCTCGAGCGAGAGCAGCGCTGCGGCGTCGTCGTCGATCTCCTCGGGCTTGACGATGACGCGGATCTCACGGCCGGCCTGCAGCGCGTACGCCTTCTCGACGCCCGGCTTCTGCTGGGCGATCTCCTCGAGCGCGGTAAGGCGCTTGACGTACGACTCGAGGCCCTCGCCGCGCGCCCCCGGCCGCGAGGCGGAGATGGCGTCGGCGGCGATCACGAGCACGGCCTCGACGGTCTGCGGCTGCACCTCGTAGTGGTGTGCCTCGATCGCGTGGATGACGTGCTTGCTCTCGCCGTAGCGGGTCGCCAGCTGGGTGGAGATCTCGGCATGCGAGCCCTCGACCTCGTGCGTCGACGCCTTGCCGATGTCGTGCAGCAGCGCGGCGCGGCGGGCAGTGCGGACGCTGGCGCCCAGCTCGGCGGCCATCAGGCCTGCGAGGTGTGCGACCTCGAGCGAGTGCTTGAGCACGTTCTGCCCGTAGCTCGTCCGGTACTTGAGCCTGCCGAGGGCACGGGCGAGCTCCTCGTGGACGTCGCCGCAGTTGGCCTCGAGCACCGCCTGCTGCCCGGCCTGGAGGATGTGCTCCTCCAGCTCGGCCTTCGACTGGTAATACATCTCCTCGATCCGTGCCGGGTGGATGCGCCCATCCTGAAGCAGCTTCTGCACGGTCATCTTGGCGATCTCGCGCCGGATGCCGTCGAACGACGAGAGGACGACGGCGTTGGGCGTGTCGTCGATAATCACGTCGACTCCCGTGACGTGCTCGAGGGCGCGGATGTTGCGGCCCTCGCGCCCGATGATCCGGCCCTTCATGTCGTCGGAGGCGAGCTCGACCAGCGAGACGGTGGTCTCGGCGGCGTGGCTCGCAGCGACGCGCTGCAAGGCGTCGGCGACGAGGTTGCGCGCCTTGCGCCGGGCGTCGCTCTGCGCCTCCTCGTCGAGCACGCGCGCCCGGCGGGCGAGCTCGTGCCGGATCTCGTCCGCCGAGCGGGCAACCATCTCCTCCCGCGCCTGCGCCTGGCTGATGCCCCCGATGCGCTCCAGCTCGCGCAGCTCCTTGTGGCGCGCCTCCGTCAGCTCCTGCTGGAGCTGACGCGCATGGGCCTCGCGATCGGCGATGCCCTGCTCGCGGCGGCCGACGTCGGTACCACGCCGCTCCACGTCCGACTCCTGCGCGCGTACACGCTCCTCGGCGCGCGCCACCTCCTCGCGTCGCCGCTCCAGGTCGCGCTCGGTCTCGGTGCGCAGCTGGAGCGCGCTCTCGCGCGCCTCGATCAACGCCTCGCGGCGCATCGTCTCGGCTGTCCGCTCGGTCTCGGCGACGATCGCGGCCCGCCTGCGCTCGGCCTCTCTCAGGCGCGTCGCGCCGAGGGCGCGCAGCGCCACCGCCATCCCGCCGACTCCGCCGGCGAGCCCGATGAGTATCCCTACTACGACGAGCATGGGCAGCTCCAGGTCTCTCACCCGCCCGGAGGCGGGCGCAACGCTCACTTGTCCGCGGCGCGTGCCGCGGGGCCCATTCCGTCATCTCCCCCGCCCAGGGGGCGGTCTACGTGCGACTGCGGGGTCGGCACGACCCGGTTCACGGGGTAGGTGCGACCTCCAGTAGCTCTGGATCGGCTGCTTCGGCTCCTGGCACGACGTTTGGCATCAGGGTCTCAGGTCTACGAAAAGCGTTATTGAGCAAGGGAAAATGATGAATGAAGCGACCGCATCCTACCCGCTATTGCTGTCAGCTGCAATGAACGCTTCGACGGTCTCCTCGCCGAACCCCCGACGGGCCAGGGCCTGGGCCGCGCGCACGCCGCCACGGCTGCCGGCACCGTCACCGCCGCGGGCGCTGAAGCGCAGCGCGCGTGGCAGCTCCGGCTCCAGCGCCGCGAGAGCTGCCTCGATGTCCTCACCGGGGAGTCCGCGCTGCTCGAGGTCCGCCCGGATCGCAAGGTTGCCGTACCCGCGCGCGGCGAGCTGCTCGGCGCGGGCCAGGGCCACCCGCCCGTCGTCCTGGAGCCCGGCACGAGCCAGCGCAGCGAGCGCCTCATCCCGATCGCGGGGTGCCACGTTCCGCCGCTGCAGCCGCTCGCTCAGCTCGGCCCGGGACAGCTCGCGCCGGGCGAGCGCGCTACCCGCCACGCCGAGCGCCGCCAGGCGCCGCCGCTCGCGTGCGAGGACCGCGGCCCGCTCACGGCCCAGCTCGACACCCGGCGAGAGGCCCGCCCGCAGCACGGCCTCCGCAGGCAAGGTGCGCCAGCTGTGGCCGTCGAGCTCGACGGCCACCCACCCGGGGCGTACGTGCCGCAGGCGGGTGACCGTCGGAGCCATCGACGTGGGGCGCTAGTCGGAGTCGCCGTTCGCGAGCACGCCTGCGGGCTCCGGCTCCTGCTCGATGTCGACCGGCGTCACCTCGCGCGGCTCGCCCGAGACGGGCAGCAGGCGGGCCGACGCGATCTGCTCGGGCCCGAGCTGCTCCTGGATGCGCCGCAGAATGCGCTCGCAGACATCCGGGTGCTCGCGCAGGAACGCGTTGGCGTTCATCCTGCCCTGACCCAGGCGGTCCTCCTCGAAGCTGAAGTACGAGCCCGACTTCTGGACGACCTTGCGCTCGATGGCGGCATCCATGACGGTGCCCTCCCACGAGATGCCCGTGCCGAACATGATGTCGAACTCCGCCTGCTTGAACGGCGGCGCGACCTTGTTCTTCACGACCTTGACGCGCGTGCGGTTGCCGATCGCGTCGGTGCCTTCCTTGAGCGTCTCGATCCGGCGGATGTCGAGCCGCACCGACGCGTAGAACTTGAGCGCACGGCCGCCCGGCGTGGTCTCCGGGTTGCCGAACATGACACCGATCTTCTCGCGCAGCTGGTTCGTGAAGATGCAGATCGTGTCGGTGCGGTTGAGCGTGCCGGCCAGCTTGCGCAGGGCCTGGCTCATCAGCCGGGCCTGCAGCCCGACATGGCTGTCGCCCATCTCACCGTCGATCTCGGCCTTCGGCACGAGCGCTGCGACGGAGTCGATGGCGATCACGTCGACCGCGCCCGAGCGGATCAACAGCTCGGCGATCTCGAGCCCCTGCTCGCCGGTGTCGGGCTGCGAGACGAGCAGCTCGTCGACCTTGACACCGATGCGCTGTGCATACGTCGGGTCCATCGAGTGCTCGGCGTCGATGAAGGCGCAGATCCCGCCGCGGCGCTGTGCCTCGGCAATGACGTGGTAGACCAGCGTCGTCTTGCCCGACGACTCCGGCCCGAAGATCTCGACGATCCGGCCCCGGGGCAGCCCGCCGATACCGAGCGCGAGGTCGAGGGACAGAGACCCTGTGGAGACCGCGCCCACCGACACCTGGGCGGAGTCGCTCATCCGCATGACCGAGCCCTTGCCGTGGGCCCGCTCGATCTGTCCCAGAGCTGCTTCGAGAGCCTGCTCGCGATTCATCAGTTGTTACCTCCTAGCGCAAACGAGTCGACAATGTCGTACTGCGCCCCGCCGGATCGCAGAGAGGAATGATAGAGCGCAGCATCGGACGGCACGCACCGGCTGCTCGGAGGCGGAAGACCTGAGGGCCGCGAGGCGACGGGGAGTGCCATTCCCGTGGAGGCTAGACGTGGAGGCCGGGACGGCCCGGGCCAGCTTCGTGTCAGCTCTGCGACAGCAGCCGGCGCAGCAGATGGAGCGCGCTCGATGCTGCGCGCCGCCTCACCGTCTCGCGGTCAGTCTCCACCGTCCACTCCAGCGCGAGCGAACCGTGCGGGCCCACGGCATTGAAGTGGACGAGCCCGGCCGGCTTGGCGGCGGTTCCGCCCCCGGGCCCTGCGACGCCGGTGACGGCGACGGCGACGTCGGCGCCGATCCGCGCGCGAGCGCCCTCGGCCATCGCCGCCGCGGTCTCGGCCGACACGGAGCCATGAGCCGCCAGCAGCGCCTCCGGCACGCCGAGCTGGGCGACCTTCACGGCATTCGCGTAGGCGACGATCCCGCCGAGGAAGACGTCGCTCGAGCCGGGTACCCCGGTCAGGCGGCCCCCCACGAGCCCGCCCGTGCACGACTCGGCCGTGGCAAGGGTGAGCCCGCGCGCCCGGCACAGCGCGAGCACGATCTCCTCGATCGGCCGGTCGTCGCGCGCGAAGAGGTGATCTGCGTTGGTAGCCAGCAGCGCCTGCTCGATCGCGTCGGCGCGGGCCTCGGCGCCCGGCTCGACGACCAGATCGACATGGATCTCGAAGTCACGGGCGCAGATCGTCACCTCGACGCCGTCGCCGTCGCCGCCGGCCTCGTCGAAGCTCCGCGCCACCACGGACTCCCCCACGCCGAAGAAGCGCAGGACGCGGCGGCCGGGTGGCTGTGCGCGCCCGAGCAGCGGCTGGAAGGCCGCGTGCCCAAGCGCGAGCGGCCACAGCCGCTGCAGCTCGCTGGGTGGCCCCGGCAGCGCGACGGCCACCCTGTCGCCCGGCAGCGGCAGCAGGACGCCCGGGGCGGTGCCGGCGATGCCGACGACGAACGCGCCCACGGGGAGCGTCGCCTGCTTGCGGACGCCGGGCGCGAAGTCCGCATACGCCCGGCGCGTGCGCTCCGCGAAGCCGCGCGAGATCACCTCGATCTGCCGCTCGATCTCCTCGTCGAGTCGCAGGCCGACGCCGGCTGCGCGTGCCAGCAGCTCGATCGTGCGGTCGTCGTGCGTCGGCCCGAGGCCGCCCGAGACCACGCACAGATCGGCCTCGATGCCGTGGCGCAACGCGTCCTCGAGCTCGTCGGGACGGTCGCCGACGATCGAGATGCGGGCCGGCTCGAACCCGAGCGCGAGCAGCTGCCGGGCGAGAAACGGGCCGTTGAGGTCGGTGCGCTCGCCGCGCACGAGCTCGCTGCCGGTGATGACCAGGTGGGCGCGCGGGCGGCTCATCCCGTGACGAGGGCGACGACACCGCTCGCCGTGGCGACCATCACCTTCGGCGTGGTCGCGCCCGGGAGCCGGACGGCCCGCCCGTTGACCGTCGCCGTCAGTCTGGCAGGCGTACCCACGTTGAGCCAGAGCCTGGCCGCCGTGAAGCGCTGGACATCGCTCCGGCGCACCGTGCCCTGGAAGAGCAGGCGGCCTACGGGTGAGGCGTTGCGTACCTCGATCCAGGTGGTGCCACGGGCGCGCAGCACGAGCCTTGTCAGAGGAGCCTGGCTCGCTGCAGGCACACGGGCAGGAGCGGCCACGGCAGGCGCCTGCGGCGAGCCGCTGCCAGGCGCGAACCGCCATGCGCCGACCACGACGACCGTGATCAAGGCGATCGCTGCGAGCGCGAGCACCACGGCGTGCCGCTCGATCCAGCGCACCTCGCGCGGCGGCTCCATCCGGCGCGGCCGGATGAACCTCTCCTCGGCACCGGTGACGAAGCGGGAGTTGTACTCGTCGACGTAGAGCTGGCCGTCGAGCCCGAGCGCCTCCGCGTAGGCACGGAGAAAGCCCTTCACGTAGGTCGCCCCCGGAAGCGCCGCGAAGTCGTCCTCCTCGAGCGCACGCAGGTACTTGGCGCGCACCTTGGTGACCTGCTCCATCTCGGCGAAGGTCAGCCTTCTCCGCTCACGGGCGTCACGCAGGCTACTGCCGAGGTCGAACACGGACACCAGAGTCTAGACGCAAGCCGCCCCGTCCGAAAAGCACATGCCAACGGCGTCAGCTGCCGAGCAGGACGAGCAGCCCGTAGAAGCCGAGCGCGACCCCGGCGGTCGCGGCCAGGCAGAGAGCCATCACGCCGAGCAGCGTGCCGGCACCGGCCAGCCCCTGCCCACCGACCCGTCCGAGAGTCCACAGCACCTGGCGCCGGCTTCGCCGTCCCAGCAGGATCGCCGACAGGCCGAGCAGCACTGCGACGGGAATGGCCATCGCCGCGTCGAGCAGGCTGACCCCACCGATCCAGCGCGAGCAGAACACGCCGACCGGCACCGCAACGGTCGCCAACGCTCCCACGACCGCGGCTGCCAGGGCGCGACGGTTCGGGGCGGGACTACTGCTTCTTGTAGGGACGTCCAACAGCGGCAGGGGGGGTCGAGCGACCGATGACGCCGGCGACGGCGATCAACGTGAGGACGTACGGTAGCGCCTGCACCAGCACCTCGATCCCCGGAAGCGACTCCGAGTACACCGGGAGCCGGTAGGCGAGCGCCGTCGAGAAGCCGAACAGCATCGCCGCACCGAGCGCGCGGAACGGCCTCCACATTCCGAAGATGAGGGCTGCAAGGGCGATGAAGCCGCGGCCGCCCGTCATGTTCTGAGTGCACCCGAGGTGACGACAGCGACATAGCGGGTGCGGTAGACGTCGATGCCGAGCGTGTCGGCCGCACGCGCGCAGGCGCAGGTTGGCCGGTGTTCGGAACAGAACGACGTACGCGACGACTGCGAGCAGGAAGCTCACCCAGATCATCAGGTTCAGCTCGCCGATCACCGGCCCGATGAAGTAGATATCGCCGATGCCAAGGTCGAGCTCCGGGATCAGCAGGATGCCGGGCGGGATGTCCTGGCCAGAGTAGGCGTCCACGAAGAAGTACCCCGTGATGCCCACGGCGAGGAAGTTCATGGCGGTGCCGCCGACGATCTGGTCGGCCCGCAGGTGGATGGCGAAGTAGGCGTGCACGAGGGCGAGCGCCGCACCGGCGACGATGCCCAGCACGAGACCGAGTACCCACGAGTCGGTGCGGTCGGCAGCGAGGATGCCGAAGAACGCGCCCATCAGCATCATCCCCTCGAGGCCGATGTTCACCACGCCCGCGCGCTCCGCGAACATGCCACCGATCGACGCGTACACGAGCGGTGTGGCGAACACCAGCATCGACGCAATCAGCGCCGACCAGACGAAGGCCTCGTCGAGGTTGGCGGCGCTGGAACGCTGCGCCAGCACGCCCATGAGCACCGCGAAGGCCGCGGCGGCGACGGCACCCCAGCCCGGCTTGCGGGCACCCGCGCGAATCGCCCGTAGTCCGAGCACCACAGCGATCGCCGCGCACACGGCGGCCGGCGCCACGCTGTGGATCGCCACCGGCGGCAGTCCCGACGAGCGCGATCACGATGCCGGCCTGCGCGCCGCCCCGCGGCAGCAGCAACACGTGCGGATCCGCCGCTGCCAGCCTGCGCACGGTGCCACGGCTGCCATCCACGACCGTCTCGGCGACCCCGACGGCCAGCGCCCAGGTGATCTTCAGCGAGAGCAGCGGCCAGCCCACGGAGCTGCGCAGCACGGCGATGACCCCGCGCGCCACGAGCAGCACCGGCACGGCCAGCCGCACGGGTGTCACCGCCGTCAGCCAGCGCCGGGCCGCGACCGTGAGCGGCTCGACGTGCTCGCCCGACCTGCGGCGCAGGCGGCGCTTGTTCCAGACGTAGAGGATCAGCACGTCGGTGCCGACGAACAGGACGACGAGGCCCTGGATCATCAGCGTCAGGTTGCTGGCCAGCTCGGGCTTGAACACCTCCGGGTCGAGTCCGCGCGTCGTGCCGTACGCCGACTCGATGATGTCGCCTGAGATCGGATTGGACGGCGCGGTCG
This sequence comes from Actinomycetota bacterium, assembly GCA_947445525.1. GTDB lineage: Bacteria > Actinomycetota > Thermoleophilia > Gaiellales > Gaiellaceae > CANFDS01. The sequence continues at coordinate 44,085 of CANFDS010000002.1, forward strand.
TGTTCTGTTGCAGACCGCATCGCAATCGTGTTCGTGGCGTCAGCCAGCAGGAAGCCGGCGGAGATGATGATGTCGGCCTTCTTGACGACGGCCGTGCGCAGGTTCGGGATGTAGTCGCTGACCGAGTTCGACTGCAGCGGCAGCGTCTTGACCGCGAGATCCTTCTTGGCCCGGTTCAGGCCCTCGAGCTGGAACTGGTTGAACGAGCGGTCGTTGAACTTGCCGACGTCGCTCACCATGGCGGCCGTGATGGTCGCGGCAGGCTTGTTGGCGGCCGCAGTAGCCCCTCCGACCGCAGCCAGCGCGACAAGCGCAAGCGCAGCGACCACGAGTGAGCCATCAGCCTCAACCACCGCCTCGGCCGCCCACCACGCGCCCTCGTCGACTACACAGCCTGAAACCGTGGAACAACTCATCTAGGTGGTGTGCATAGCGCTTACACACCACGATCCGGAAGGACGACGGGCACCGGCCTGCGGCGCTAGGACGCGGGGTCGATCACCGACGCCAACTGGCTCTCCTCGATCAGCACGCGCCGCGGCTTCGAGCCCTCGTAGCCCGAGATGATGCCGCGGCGCTCCAGCATGTCGATCAGCCGGCCGGCCCGCGTGTAGCCGACGCGCAGGCGGCGTTGGATGAGCGACACGGAGGCAGTCTGCGTCTGCACGACGATCTCGATCGCGCGCTCGAGCAGCTGATCCTCGTCCGGGTCGAACTCGAGATCCTCGTCGTCGTCGGCCGACGCGAACACCTCGGGCAGCTCTAGCAGCGACTCGTCCAGCTCCTGCTCGCGCTGGCGGCGGCACTGCTCGACGATCAGCGCAACCTCCTCCTCGCCGATGTAGGCGCCCTGGACGCGCTGCAGGCGCGAGGTGCCAAGCGGCTTGAACAGCATGTCGCCCTGGCCGAGCAGGCTCTCCGCGCCCGAGCCGTCCAGGATCACGCGCGAGTCGGTCATGCTGGAAACGGCGAAGGCGATGCGCGACGGGACGTTGGCCTTGATCATGCCCGTGATCACGTCGACAGACGGGCGCTGCGTGGCGAGCACGAGGTGGATGCCAACCGCGCGGCTCTTCTGCGCGAGCCGGATGATCGCGTCCTCGACCGCCTGCGGCGACACCATCATCAGGTCGGCGAGCTCGTCGATGACGACGAGCAGGTACGGGTACGGATCCTCGCCGCGGGAGCGCAGGGCACGGTTCGCCTCGGGCAGGTTGCGGGCGCGCAGCACCGAGAGGCGCTCGTAGCGGCGCTCCATCTCGGCGACGCAGTTGGCGAGCACCGCCGCTGCCTCCTTCGGCGCCGAGACGACCGGCGTCAGCAGGTGCGGGATCGACTCGTAGTAGTTGAGCTCGACGCGCTTCGGGTCGATCAGGATCAGGCGTACCTCGTCGGGTGTGGCGCGCAGCAGGATCGAGCTGAGGATCGCGTTGATGCAGCCCGACTTGCCCGAGCCGGTGGTGCCGGCGATCAGCAGGTGCGGCATGCGGGCGAGGTCGGCCCACACCGGCGCGCCCGAGATGTCCTTGCCCAGCCACACGCTGAGCGGGCTGGCGGTGGCGGGCAGGTCGTCGAAGATATCGCCCAGCGTGACGAGGTTCGGCGAGAGGCTCGGGATCTCGACGCCTACCGCCTGCTTGCCGGGGATCGGCGCGAGGATGCGGATCTCGGTGGTGGCGAGCGCGTAGGAGAGGTCGTCCTTGAGCGCGGCGACCTTCGACACCTTCGTGCCCGGGGCGAGCTGCAGCTCGTAGCGCGTCACGCGCGGGCCGGAGACCATCCCGACGACGGTGGCGTCGACGCCGAAGTGCGCGAGCGTCTCGACGAGCTGCCTGGCGATCCGCTCGTTCGCCTCGGCCGAGCCGGCGGCGACCGCCTTCGACTTCTGCAGGATCCTCCGGTCGGGCAGCTTGTACTCGGGGCGCTTCGCCAGGGGCGAGACGTCGAAGAGCGTGTCCGCGTCGTGGTCGGCGGTCACCAGGTCGGGCGCATGCTCGCCCGCGCCGGCCGAGGCGACGAGCGACGGGGCGGGCCCGGCGTAGTCGGTCGCGTAGGGGCTCTCGAAGTGGCTCTCCTTGGCCTTCGCCGGCGGGGCGGCGCCGACCACATCGGGGAAGGCGGTTGCACCGTCGAGCGGCGGCCTCGACCGCGGCGCGGCGACGAGGCGCTCCGGGCGCGACTCGTCGAGCCGAGGCAGGCGGGTGCGAGCAGGCCGCGGCAGGCGCTCGGGACGGACCGGACGCTCGGCGACGACGCGCCGCGCGGCGCCACCGGCGCGGCGGGCGGCATGCCCGGAGCGGCGCAGGATCGCACCGGCCGAGGCACCGGTCAGCAGCAGCGCGCCCGCAAGCAGGGTGAACGAGCCCAGGATCGTCGCGCCCGTGCCCCCCAACAGGTGCGCAGCAGCCCAGTGCAGGCCGCGGCCGATGCCGCCGCCGCTGGTGCCGAGCGCGAGCAGCAGCCCGACTCCGGCCACCCCGAGCCCCACCCGGAACGGCCGGAAGTCGACAAGGGCGCTGCGCGCGAGCATCAGCACGCCGACCACGACCAGCGGCACGGGCAGCACGTACGCCGCATGGCCGACCGCCGAGCGCAGGCCGTCGGCGATGCCGCCCCCGAGCCAGCCGCCGTCGAGGCCGACCCACAGCAGCGCGGCAAAGAAGAGGCCGAGCGCCAGCAGCCCGAGGCCGACGAGCTCCGGCCGGAGATGCGGCCGCGACGGCGCCTCCCGGCGGCTACGGGCGGCGGGTTTGCCGGCGGTGCGTGGGCGCGGCTTGGCCGCACGCTTTTTCTGCGCCATGGTGGTCAGTTCGACGGGCGCCGTGCACATCCTTCACTCGGACGGGTGTCCCGCCCCCTGGTCTGGCGCCGATACCGAAGGTGAACGAACCCGGAGGACATCCTGAAGATCACGATCTACATCCCGACACCTGGCAGCGTCCTGGCCGCGGCCAGCGAACGCGGCTCCGTGGTCATGCCGATCGGCATGACCACGGTCGGACGGAGTGCGCGCCGTGTGCTGGGAGAGCCCTTGCTTCGCCGAGCGGGTGCCCTCGGCCTTTGCCGACCGGGCCGAGCGCGCCTACGCCCGCTCCCGCGACCAGCGCAACGAGCAGCGCAAGCGCGTGGACGGCGGCGACCTGCGGCCGATCGGCTTGCTCGACACGCTGACCGGCGACGTCGAGATCGAGTCGGAGCAGGACGCGGACGGCCTCGCCGAGTGGCTAGGCACCGTTGAGCTCGACCGGACCGAGCTGACGACGACCCGCGGCGTCGTCGTGCAGATGTACCGGGATCTCGTGCGCGACCACGGCGCCCTGCGCCCGGAGGAGGAGACCCAGCTGATGCTGCGCGCCGCCGGCGGTGGGCGCAGCAGCTGGCACTCCGCGTAGCGCGGCCCCGGCGCGGCGCAGCCCCGGCGTGGCCCTACGCGGAGATCGCGCGGAGGTCGTCGAGCGCGTTGCCGAGCAGGTTCTCACGGAGGTCGAAGAGGCCGGCCCAGAGCGACGAGCGGTCGGGCGCGATCCCGATACGGGCCGCGTCCGCAAGCCCCTCCAGCGCCCGCACGAGCACGGCCAGCTCGAGGTACGACTGCGCGATGCGCACCGCGGCCACGGAGACGCCGGCGCGCGCCAGCACCGGCCCCCACTCGATCAGCTCCCCCGCCCCGGGCTCGCCGTACCAGGATCGGCCCTCTGCGCGGTCGGGCTCCAGCTCCAGCAGGTAGCGGTCGAGCGGCCGCTCCAGGCCTGTCAGGGCCGTCTCGGCGCGCTGGGCAGCATGCCGGAGAGCAGCCTGCCTGCCGCCGACCGTGCCGGGCTCGGCCTGCCCCTTCGCCCAGCGCTCGAGCAGCCGGCAGAACGCGAGCGCCGACGCCTCGCAGGCGGCAAGCTGCGCCGTCAGGCGCTGCTGCGTCTCCCGTTCGCCGAAGCTGGCGATGACGTCGGCCCAGCCAGGCGCCGCCACGGCGAGGTCAGACCTCGATGACGACGGGCAGGATCATCGGCCGGCGGCGGCTGCGGTCGTAGACGAGCTGGCCGACGCCGTCGTGCAGATGCTCCTGAAGCAGCTTGATCTCGTCGATGCCGCCGGCGAGGCACTCCCGGAGGATGGTCGCCGCCCTGTGCCGCATCTCCTCGAGCAGGAGCTCGTCGCCGGCAAAGCCCCGTGCGATCAGCTCCGGGTCGGACGGTGGCAGCGCGCTGCGCAGCGACAGCGTGGCGACGATGATCAGGACGCCGTCCTCGGAGAGGTGGCGCCGGTCGCGCAGGGCGACGTCGCCGATGTCGCCGACGCCGAGACCGTCGACGAACGTCATGCCGGTCTCGACCTCGCCGATGACGCGCACCCCGGAGGCCGAGAGCTCGACGACGGTGCCGTTGTCGCCGATGATGATCTGGTCGTCGGGGACGCCGGCGTCGCGGGCCAGCTTCGCGTGCGCGGTGAGCATGCGGAACTCGCCGTGGATCGGCATCACGGCCTTGGGCCGGGTGAGCGCGAGCATCATCCGCAGCTCCTCCTGGCAGGCGTGGCCGGAGACGTGCACGTCCGCGATGTCCTGGTGGAGCACCTCTGCCCCGGCCCGGGCGAGCCGGTTGATCGAGTCGTGCACGCGCAGCTCGTTGCCGGGGACGGGCTTCGCCGAGATGATCACCGTGTCGCCGCGCTCGATGCGCACCGTCGAGTGGTCGTCGTAGGCGATGCGCGTGAGCGCCGACATCGGCTCGCCCTGGCTGCCCGTGCAGAGGATCAGCACCTGGTCGGGGTCGTAGCGGTCGATGTCGGCCGGCTTGATGATCGTGCCGGCCGGCACCTCGAGGTAGCCGAGGCTCGTCGCGATGTTGAGGTTCTTGCGCATCGAGCGGCCGACGACGGCGACCTTGCGCCCGACCTCGACCGAGATGTCGATCGCCTGCTGCATGCGGTGGAGGTTCGACGCGAACGAGGCGACGAGGATCCGGCCCTCGCGGGTCGGGATGATGTGGCGGAACGCCTCGCCGACGAGCCGCTCCGAGCCGGTGTAGCCGGGGCGCTCCGCGTTCGTCGAGTCGCCGAGCAGCAGGTCGACGCCCTTGTTGCCGAGCGCGGCGAGCGCGCCGACATCGGTGCCCTGGCCGTCGATCGGCGTGTGGTCGATCTTGTAGTCGCCGGTGTGCAGGACGCGGCCGGCAGCAGTCTCGACGACGATCGCGACCGAGTCGGGGATCGAGTGGGCAACCCGGATGAAGTCGAGCTTGAACGGCCCGATCTGCACCGGCACGCCGGGCTTCGCCTCGCGCAGCTCGGCGGCGCGCAGCAGGCCGTGCTCGTCGAGCTTCGACTTGAGCAGGCCGAGCGTCAGCCGCGTCGCCCAGACCTCCTTGACCGCCACCTCGCGCAACAGGTAGGGCAGGCCGCCGACGTGATCCTCGTGACCGTGCGTGATGACCACCGCGAGAATGTCGTCGCGGTTGCGCAGGTACGCCATGTCGGGCAGGATGAGGTCGACGCCGAGGTGCTCGTCGCGCGGGAAGGCGATGCCGGCATCGATCACGATGCAGCCGCCCTCGGTCTCGTAGACCGTCATGTTCTTGCCCACCTCGCCGAGACCGCCGAGGGGGATGATGCGAAGCGTCGGGGAAGCCACAGCCCTAGAGGCTACCTGCGCAGGACGTTGGACTCCTCGAGGCCCGCGCGGATGAGCGCCACCTCGTCGTCCGTTGCCTCGACGAGCGGAAGCCGCAACCCGCCCACCTCGTGGCCGAGCAGGTTCAGGGCCGCCTTCACCGCGATCGGGTTCGTTGCCACGCCGAGCGCCGCGTTGACGAGCATCAACCGGTCGTTCAGGCGCCGTGCGCCCTCCTCGTCGCCGCTGCGGTACAGCCGCACCAGCTCCTTCACCTGCGGCCCCACGACGTGGCTGAAGACGCTGATCACGCCGACGCCGCCGACCTCGAGGAATGGCAGCAGCAGGTCGTCGTTGCCGGCGTACAGGTCGAGACCGAGCTCGACGATGCTGCGCGCCTGGGCGACATCGGTGGTGGCCTGCTTGACGGCCGTGACGTTCGGGATCTCGGCGAGATGCGCGATCGTCTCAGGCTCGATGTTGATGACCGAGCGCTGCGGGATGTTGTAGACGACGACCGGCCGGTCGGTGACGGCGGCGATCGCCTCGAAGTGGGCGACGATGCCGCGCGGCGGCGGCTTGTTGTAGTACGGGGTGACGACGAGGACGCCATGCACGCCCAGCGCGTGCGCCGCCTCGGTGAGGTGCACCGAGTGCGCCGTCGAGTACGTGCCGGTGCCGGCGATCACGGTGGCGCGGTCGCCGATCTCCTCGAGGGCCGCCGCGATCAGGGCGGCGCGCTCCTCATCGGTGAGCGTCGGGCACTCGCCGGTCGTGCCGGCGACGACGACGCCGTCGGAGCCGCGGTCGACGAGATACCGCGCCAGGGCACGGAACCGGCCGATATCGACCGTCCCCTCGCGCGTGAACGGAGTGACGATCGCGGTAAGCACCTCGCCGAGCATGCCGGGATTCTACGCGGCGCGGCCGGAGGTCAGCCGCGGTCGGTGCACGACCGCAGCGCGGCCGCGTAGAAGCGCAGCAGGTTGCCGCTGTTCGCCCGCCACAGCCCGACCGCCGAGCGGCCGCCCAGCTCGTGGTAGTCGACGCTGCGCCCATCCGCCTCGAGCGCCTCGACGAGCCGCTTGACGACAGGCAGTTGCGGGTCGTCGCTGCCGACGTCGATGCGGATCGGCCCCACATCGGGATAGTCACCCTGCGTGGCCAGCTTCAGCAGGTCGTGCCGCGAGAAGTCGTCTGCGTCGTCGAAGGCGCCGGGGCGCGCGTCGCCGAAGCGCTGCCAGATCTCCGGCGAGTGCGCGCCCACGGCGCAGAAGCGCCGCGGCGCGAGCCGGGCGAGGTCGAGTGCCCCGAAGCCGCCGTCGTCGAAGCCGCCGAGCGCGACCCGCTTCGGATCGGCACCGGTCTGGCGGACAGCCTCGGCAACCGCCTCGGTGAGCACGTAGGTGCCCCACTTGCCGTCATCGCGGTCGTGCGCCTGGCTGTCACGGTCGACGGCGACGAAGGCGACGTTCGGCGCGTCGAGGCCGAGCGCTACCAGCGACGCGTAGAAGCCGTTGTCGAGCAGCGACTCGAGCGTCTGGCCCCGCCCCGTGATGAGGACGACGAGCGGCCGCCCCTCGCCGCCGCCCGCCGGCACGACGGCGAGCGCGGGCACCGGCTTCGGCGTGCCCGGCGTCGCCGACAGCACCGTGCTGAACACGACGAAGCGGCCGTGCCTGGCGCCCTGGGTGTCGACCTTGTTGATGACCCCCTTGACGACTGCGATGCCGACGAACACGGCGATCAGGATGAAGAACATCCGGTAGCGCTGGAGGCCGCCGGGGCGGCGCGGCGGCGGCGGCCCCTGCGGGCGGAACGGATTGGGGTCGACGTCGGGCCGCTCGCCGTCGGGGTAGCGGTTGCGGCCGCCGCTGCCGGGGTCGCCGCTGCCTCCGTTGCGGTTGCCGAAGCGGCGGCTCATGCGGGCATCCCGGCGAGGCGGGCGCGGTGGGCGCGCCAGGGCTCGGCCGGCTCGGCCAGGCGGGCACGGCGCCGCTCGGCCCACTCGTCGTCGGCCAGGCGGGGGGCCAGGGCCGCGGTGTCGAGCCCGTGCAGGTGCGCCATGTTACCGCCGAGGAGCTTCGCCTTGAACTCCGGCGTCAGCTCGGGCAGGCCCCGCCCGTCGCGCAGGTCGGCGGGCATCTCGAGCCCGGCGACAGCCTGCAGGATCGGCTGCGGGTGCGCCTGCATCCCGCCCGTGCCGAACACGATGCGGTCGCCCGCGCCATGCAGCAGCAGCGTGCCGAGAATCTCGGCGAAGCGGTGCGGCCGGCGCACCACGAAGTTCGCCACGCCCTCGAGGTTGGCCCAGATGTTGGGATGGAGCATGAGCTGCAGCGCACAGTCCTCGAGGAATGCCCAGCCCGAGTGGACGACCTCGAAGATCAGGTCGGGGAATGCCACGGCGGCCGTCGACACGTCCTGCACGTTGACCGGCCAGGTCGGGCCGGGACCGACCGGCTGCGCCTTGTGGATCGCGATGCGCGGGATGCCGAGGGCGCGCGCCTGATCGAAGTACGGCCAGGCGAGCGCAGGATCGTCGAAGAGCACGGTGCGGGCGCGATGGGCAACGGGGTCGATCATGCCGTCGGAGGGGTAGAACTTGAAACCGTCGACGAGGCCGGTCGCGGCCCGCGCGGCCATCAGCTCGAGCTCCTGCGGCCCGGCCAGCGGATCGACCGGCGCGTACAGCAGCACGCGGTCGGGCCAGTGGCGCTTCAGCACCTCACCGATGGCGTACGGCGACGAGCCGTGCCGGAAGAAGCCCCGGATCTCGACGCCGTGGTAGGCGATCACGTCGACATCGGACTCCTCGAAGAAGACGCTCGCCAGCTCGTCGACGCCGAAGCCGGCCAGATACTCCTCGCGCGAAAGCAGATAGCCCGGCTCCTTCGACTCGAGGCTCGCGTGGAACAGCTCCCAGACGAAGGTGACGAAGCGGTCGTACTCGGCCGGCGGGCACGAGTCGACCCGGTTGCCGGGCGTGAAGTCGTACGCGTGGGCGACAGCGTCGATAACGAGGTGGCCGTCGATCATGGCATCACGCGTCGAGCAACGTGTCGAGGCCGTGGGTGAGGCCGGGCGGCAGGGCGGCCACCTGCCCGAGCGCGAGCAGCACGCCGGGCACGAATGCCTCGCGCGACATCGTGTCGTGGCGGATCGTCAGCGTCTGGCCCTGCGCGCCCAGGATGACCTCCTGGTTGGCCACGAGCCCGGGCAGCCGCACCGAGTGGATGGGGATGCCGCCGCCCATCCGCTCCGCGGTCACCCTGGCGGTGCCCGACGGCGCGTCGAGCTTGGTGTCGTGGTGCAGCTCGATGATCTCGGCCTTCGGCATGTAGCGGACAGCCTCGGCGGCGAAGCGCATCATCAGCACGGCGCCGATCGCGAAGTTGGCGGCGATGAACAGCGGCACGCCGGCGGCGCGGGCCCGCTCGTCCAGCTCTGTGACCTGCGCCGCGGTCATGCCCGTGGTGCCGATCACGACGGGGACGCCCTGCTCGATGCACGCGAGCACGTTGCCGTGCACCGCGTCCGGCTGGGTGAAGTCGATCGCGGCGTCGCAGCCGCGCACCTCGACCGGATCGCCGAGCTCGACCCCGACCACCTCGTGGCCGGCGGCGACGAGAGCCGCGTCGAGCGCCTGGCCGACCTTGCCGCGATAGCCGAACAGCGCGACCCTCATGCCCGCGCCCTCACGCGACCTTCCGCAGCGCCGGGTTGATCCGGTCGATGCCGGCCAGGAAGACGTCCTCGTCGGGGCCGATGCCGGCGGCGCTGAGGCGGCCGGGCGCGAGCAGCTCGGTCGCGATCGCAGCCAGCTCGTCGGCCTGCACCCGTTCGATCGAGCGGATCACCTGCTCGGCCGTGAGCAGCTCGACCCCGGTCACGAGCGACTTGCCGAGGCGGCTCATCCGGCTCGAGGTCGACTCCATGGCGAGCAGGATCCGGCCCTTCACGTTGTCCTTGGCGCGCTGCAGCTCGGCGGGCGTGATACGGCCCGCGGCCAGCTCCCCCACCTGCTCGGCGACGATCTCGAGGCACGAGCCGACGTTCTCGGCGCGGGTGCCGACGTAGATGCCGAGCTGCCCGGACTCCTGGTACTGCGAGACGAAGCTGAACACCGAGTACGCCATCCCCCGCTTCTCGCGGATCTCCTGGAACAGCCGGGACGACGCCGACCCGCCGAGGATCGCGTCGAACAGCGACATCGCGTAGCGGCGGTCGTCGGTGCGCGAGATGCCGGGGGCGCCGACGCAGACGTGATACTGCTCGGTGTCCTTGCGCCGGAAGCGCAGCAGCGGCGGCGGCGTGGTCGTGAACGGGACGCGCCGGATCGTCGCAGCGGGACCGTCCACCAGCGCGGGAAAGCTGCGCTCGACGAGCTCGTGAAACGCCTCGTGACGGACGTTGCCCGCGGCCGAGACGACGACGTTGGCGGGCGCGTAGGCGGCCCGGTGGTGCGACTGGAGCGCCCGCCGTGACACCGACGAGATGACCTCCGCCGTGCCGATCACGGGCGCGCCCAGCGGGTGGCCGCCGAACACCGCCTCACCGAAGCTGTCGTGGACGAGATCCTGGGGCGCGTCCTCCACCATCGCGATCTCCTCGAGCACGACCTCGCGCTCGGTCTCGAGCTCGGCGAAGCGCGGCACGAACACCATCTCGGCCATCACCCGCACTGCCAGCTCGAGCTGCTCGTCGGGGACGCGGGCGTAGACGACGGTGTGCTCGCGCGACGTGGCCGCGTTGAGCTCGCCGCCGAGCGCGTCGAAGATCTCGGCGATCTGCAGGGCGTCGTAGTTGCGCGTGCCCTTGAACAGGAGATGCTCGATGAAGTGCGAGACGCCGGCCTTGCGCGGGGTCTCGTCGCGAGAGCCGGTGCCGATCCAGAAGCCGACGGCGACCGAGCGGACGCCCGGGAGGCGTTCGGAGGCGATGCGCAGGCCGGAGGGGAGCTCGGTGATGTGATGGCGGGGCACGGCAGAGATCGTAGCCCGCGGCGGGCCGCTGCCCGGGCGAGGAGTGAGCGGCGGCGGCCGCGGCCGCCGCCGGAAACGGCGAGGGCGGCTCACGCCGCCCTCGCCTGCACTGCTCCGGAGCCTGCTGCGGTGGCGCTAGCGCCGCCCGCCGCCGCCGCCACGGCCACGGTCGCGGTCGCCGCCACGCGGGCGGTCGCCCTCGGGCCGCGGCTCGCGCACCGGGGCATCCTTCGCCCGCTCGATCAGCGTCTCCGGCGAGATCAGCACGCCGTCCTCGTGCTTGGCGACGAGCTTGAGGCCGATGCGGCCGCGCTGCTTGTCCACCTCGACCACGATGACGTCGAGGATGTCGCCCTGGCTGATGACGTCCTCGATGTGCGCGACGCGGCCGGGGCCGACGTTCGACACGTGGAGGAGGCCGTCGGTGCCCTTCTTCAGCTCGACGAACGCGCCGAAGTCGGTCGTCTTGGCGACCTTGCCGGTGTACTCGTCGCCGGCCTCGGGCTCGCGGGTGAGCGACTGGATGGCGGCGATCGCTGCGGCCGACTTGGTGCCGTCGGTGGCGTAGATCAGGATCGTGCCGTCGTCCTCGATGTCGATCTGCACGTCGTAGTCGGCCTCGAGGCTGCGGATCATCTCGCCGCCCTTGCCGATGACCATGCCGATCTGATCCTGCTTGACCTTCGTCGAGGAGATGCGCGGAGCGTGCTCGGCAAGCTCCTCGCGGTGCTCTGGGAGCACGGCCAGCATGTTGTCGAGGATCGAGTTGCGCGCCCGCTTGGCCTGCTGCAGGGCGGCCGTCATGATCTCCCGCGTGACGCCGGTGATCTTGATGTCCATCTGCAGCGCGGTGATGCCGGCACGCGTGCCCGCGACCTTGAAGTCCATGTCACCGAGGTGATCCTCGGCGCCCTGGATGTCGGTGAGCACGACGTGGTCGTCGCCCTCCTTGACCAGGCCCATGGCGATGCCGGCGACCGGCGCCTTGATCGGCACGCCCGCGTCCATCAGCGCGAGGGTCGAGCCGCACACGGAGCCCATCGAGGACGAGCCGTTCGACTCGAGCGTCTCCGAGACGAGGCGGATCGTGTAGGGGAACTCCTCCGGCGACGGGATGACCGTCTCGAGGGCCCGCTGCGCGAGCGCCCCGTGGCCGATGTCGCGGCGCTTCGGGCCGCGCATGAAGCCCGTCTCCCCGACCGAGAACGGCGGGAAGTTGTAGTGGTGCATGAAGCGGCGCTCGTTCTCCAGCGACAGGTCGTCGATGCGCTGGCCCTCCTTGGCGGTGCCGAGGGTGAGCAGCGTCATGATCTGGGTCTGGCCGCGGGTGAAGAGGGCCGACCCGTGCGTGCGCGGCGAGACCGAGACCTCGCAGGTGATCGGGCGGATCTCCTCGGTCTTGCGGCCGTCCGGCCGAACGCCGGCGACGATCTTCTTGCGCACGATGTCCTTGTACGCACCGTCGGCGGCCTTCTTGATCAGGCCCTTGGTCAGCGCGTCCTTGGCGCCGTCCTCGCCGCCGCCCGGGAAGGGCAGCGTCACCTTGTCGATGATCCGCTCCTGCAGCAGCGAGCGCTTCGCCGACTTGAGCTCCTTCGAGTCCTGCTCGGCGTCGGTCAGCTCGCGGATGTCCGCGTCGAACTGCTCGCGGACGGCGGCGGACACCGCGGCGTAGCGCTCCTCCTCGAGCACGATGCCGAGCGCGTGCTTCACCTGGGTCAGGCGGAGCATGTCCTCCTCGGTCGACGACATGCTGATCGCCGGGGTGAGCCGGCCGAGCAGGTCGTCGACGACGGCGGACGCCTTCGCGAGGCCCTCCGCCTGGATCTTCGCGCGAAACTCGCCACCGTGCTCGGCCCGCAGCTTCGCGGCGAGCTCGACGTCGAGCCACTTCGGCTTGCCTGCCTTCGCACGGAGCTCCTCCTGCGCGGCGCAGAGCTTGCGGATCTCGGCGTGCGCGAGGTCGAGGGCCTCGAGGAGCACGTCCTCGGAGACCTCCTGGGCACCGGCCTCGACCATCGTCAGCGCGTCCTTCGTGCCGACGACGATCAGGTCCATCGTACTCTCCTCGAAGATCTCGGGGAGCGTCGGGTTGACGACGAGCTCGCCGTCGATCAGGCCGACACGAACCGCGCCCACCGGGCCGAGGAACGGCATCGACGAGACCATCAGCGCCGCGGAGGCGCCGTTGATGCAGAGGATGTCGTGGCCGGTGACCATGTCCGCCGAGAGGACGGTCGCGATGACCTGCACCTCGTTGCGGAAGCCCTTCGGCCAGAGCGGCCGGATCGGCCGGTCGATCATGCGAGCGGTGAGGGTGGCGCGCTCGGTGGCGCGGCCCTCGCGCTTGAAGAAGCCGCCCGGGATCTTGCCCGCGGCGTACATCTTCTCCTCGACGTCGACGGTTAGCGGGAAGAAGTCCGCGCCCTCGCGCGCCTCCAGCCGGCCCTGTGCGGTGGCGAGCACCATGGTGTCGCCCGAGCGGACGAGAACGGCGCCGTCGGCCTGCTTGGCCAGCTTGCCCGTCTCGAAGACCACTTCTGCGCCGCCCACGGTGACACTCACCGTGACGTGGCGCTCAGCGGGATTACTCATATGTCCTCCAATGTTGCAGTGTTCTTGGAGGTGGAGGTTTGAGCCAGTCTCGGCCGTGCCGGGCTCGCTCAAACATCCACCTCCCCAGGACGATCAGCCGCGACTAGCGGCGGAGTCCGAGCTCCTTGATGAGGCTGCGGTAGCCCTCGAGATCGGTGCGCATCAGGTAGTTCAGAAAGCGACGCCGCTGGCCAACCAGTTTGAGCAGGCCACGACGGGTGTTGTGATCCTTCTTGTGCGTGCGCAGGTGCTCGGTGAGCTCCGTGATGCGGGTGGTGAGCATTGCGATCTGCACCTCGGTCGAGCCGGTGTCCGTCGCGTGACGGCCGTGCTTGCCGATGAGATCCAGCTTCGCTTCCTTGGTCAGAGCCATACAACCTCCTATGTCGTGTCTCCGACAATCCAAGCTCGCCGTGGGAAGCACGCCGGCGGCTGAGATCGTGGTCAAGTGACAGCGTAGCAGCGCTACGGCGCCGTGCTGCAGGGCGGCCGCGCTGGCCGGAGCGCCGTGCGGCGGTGCGGCGGTGCTAGCCGGGGCGTCGGGCAGCGCGCGTGCGGCCGACGTCGAGCGCGATCTGGTCGATCAGCGCCTGCTCGCTCTCGAACACGCGCTCGTCGCGCAGCCACTCCCACACCTCGACCACGAGGCGCCGGCCGTAGAGGTCGCCGGCGAAGTCGAGCAGGAACGCCTCGACGCGCTGCTCGGTGCCGCCGTAGTGCGGGTTGGTGCCGATCGAGACGGCCGCTCGGTACTCGTCCCACTGCCCGGCGTAGATGCCGTGACGCGGCACGACGAGGTCGGGGATCGGCTGGAGGTTCGCGGTCGGGAAGCCGAGGGTGCCGCCGCGCTGGTCGCCGCCGACCACGATCCCGTCGAGCTCCGGCGGTCGCCCCAGCATCTGCGCGGCAGCGGCGATGTCACCGCTGCGCAGCGCCGCCCGGATCGCGGACGACGACACGCCCGGCACCTCGGGCGCCTGCAGCACCTGGAAGCCGAGCCGGTCGAGCAGCTCGAGATCGCCCTCGCGGCGGTAGCCGAAGCGGAAGTCCTCGCCGGCGATCACCACCTCGGCACCGATCCCGCGCAGGTACGTCTCGGCGAACGCCGCCGGGGCGAGCCGCAGCAGCTCGGGCGTGAAGCCGACGAGCAGCGTCGTCTCAACACCGGCGTCCGCGAGCAGCTCGAGCCGCCGCTCGAGCGTGCTGATCAGGTCGACGCGGTTGCCCAGCGCGACGCGGGGGTGCGGATCGAACGTGAGCACGGTCGGCGCGAGGCCCGTGTCGATCGCCGTCTGCACGACTCCTTGATGCCCGCGGTGGACGCCGTCGAACGTGCCGATGGCGACGGCACGCGGCTGGCGGACGACCTGGGCGGGGGCGTGCGCGATCTTCACGGGTCAGCGTTCCCGGCGCCCGGAGCCGTTCCTGCGGGGAGCCGCGCCAGAGCCTCGTCCACCGCGATGATGTGCTCGGGGTCGGCCTCGTCCACGTGGAACGGCCCGACCTCGGTGCGGCGCAGGGTGACGCAGTGGCCGCCGAGAGCGTCGGCGATCGAGCGGATGTAGGTGCCGGAGGTGACGTGCAGGTCGAGCGTGGCGATGCCGTCCTCGTAGGAGACGAGCACGAGGTCGCGCACGGTGGAGCGGCGCAGCGGCATCTCGACCTCCACCCCGCGCCGGTGCAGGTTGTAGGCGCGCTCGCCGTCGATCTTGACGGCCGAGGCTGCCGGGATGCGCAGCTCGATCTCGCCGCGCAGGCGCTCCAGCGCGCGTTCCAGCTCGTCGCGTGCGGGCGGCTCGTGCCGGTCGAGCGGCTCGCCGTCGACATCCCCGGTGGTGGTGCGCACCGAGAGGTCGACCGTCGTCAGGTAGCGCTTGTCGAGGCCAACGAAGCCGGGAGCGAGCCGGGTCGCCCGCCCCGACAGCAGCAGCAGCAGGCCGGTCGCGAACGGGTCGAGCGTGCCGGCGTGGCCGGTGCGTGCCCGGGTGCGGTTGCGCGTGCGGGCGACGATCGCGAACGACGACGGCCCGGCCGGCTTGTCGACGAGGATCACGCCGGCCGGCTCGAGGGCCCTAGGCGGCGCCACGGGTGGCCGCGACGTAGGCGCTGCAGATCCCCTCGATGAGCTCCGCGGTCGTCTGGTCGGAGGTGAAGCCGGCCGCCTGCGGATGGCCGCCGCCGCCGAACTGGCGGGCGATCGCGGAGACGTCGATGCTGAGGTCGGAGGCGCGCAGGCTGACGCGGCGCTGTACCGGCGTGCGGAACGGTGGCTCGCGGATGAGCGCGACGAGCCGTACGCCCTCGACCGAGCGGAGGTGCTCGATGACGCCCTCCGAGTAGCCCTCGCCCGCGCCGACGTCGGGCCAGTCGGTGTGCACCAGCCAGGAGATCACGACGGCGCCGTCCTCGTACTGCTCGGCCCGCTCGAGGACGCGCGCGAGCAGCTTCAGCTTGGGGAACCCGACCGACTCGTAGACCTTCTTAAAGACCCCGGCAACGTCGGCGCCTGCCTCGACGAGCTCGGCGCCGACCCGGAGCGCGCGCGGCGTCGTGTTCGAGTACTGGTAGCGGCCCGTGTCGGTGACGAGGGCGACGTAGAGCGGCTCGGCGATCTCGGGGGTGATCGTCACGCCGAGGTCGGCGAGCAGGTCGAAGACGATCTCGCCCGTGGACGACGCGGTGTCGACGACCAGATCGATCGTGCCGAAGCGCGTGTTGTCGTGGTGATGGTCGACGTTGAGGACGAGCAGCGCCCGCTCGAGCGCGACGGGGTCGCCGATGCGGCCGGCGCCGGCGCAGTCGAGCGCGAGCAGGACGCGCTCCGCCTGGTCGGCGGGCGGCGTGCGCACGAGCGCAGCGAGCGGCATCCACTGGTACTCGCCCGCGATCGGGCCGGTGCCGGGCAGGTACATGACCGAGTCCTTGCCGAGCGCCTGCAGCCCGAGGTGCATGGCCAGCACCGAGCCGAGGGCGTCGCCGTCCGGATGCTCGTGCGTGGTCAGCAGGAAGCGATCGTGAGTGCGGATCGCAGCCGCGACGGCGCGCATGTCAGTCTCCGGTCTGATCGTCACTCTGGGCAGGTTCCGTCGGGGCGTGTTCGTCGATCAGCTGTGACATGCGGACGCCGTACTCGACTGATGGATCGTACTCGAACGTCAGCCGGGGCGTCCGCCGCAGCTTCAACTCCTTCGCCACTCGCGACTGCAGGTAGCCGTGCGCCGCGGTCAGGCCCGCGAGCGTCCGCTCGCGCTTGCGGTCGTCGCCGTAGACGCTGATGAACACCTTCGCGTAGCCGAGGTCGGTGGTCACCTCGGTGCCGGTGACCGTGACAAAGCCGACACGCGGGTCCTTCAGCTCGCCGATCGCCTCCGACAACACCTGCTTGACCGCCTCGTTGACGCGCCGCCGACGGTCATTCATCGAGTGTCACCACGTCACGGTCGCTGCACACGAGCACGAACTCCTGTCTCTCGAGCAGCCGCTCCGCCTCGTCGAGCAGCCTGTCGGCGTCGCGCGCGTCGCGCGTCACGCAGGCCACCGTCAGGCGCGAACGCTGCCAGAGCTCGTGATAGTCGACCTCCGCCACAGCGAGGCCGAGACGCTGCTGGAGCAGGGCCTTCGCGGACTGTACGAACTTCCGCTTGCCCTTGAGTGAGGCCGCCTCCGGAAAGTGCAGCTCGACCGAGAGAATCCCCACATAGCCTGCGCCCATCACGCCATTGTGCCTTGCGCGAGCCGTGCGCCCTCATCTCGGTCGCCTGCCTGCCGATGAACGCACTGTGAATCTCCTCCGGCAGCTCCGAGCGCTCGTGACCGTCGGGATCGGTGCCGGCGCCATCGCCGCCATTGTCTGGCTGGCCGCCAACAGCAACGGCTCGTGTGCCGGCCGCATCGCCGAGCTCCCAACCGTCGGCGCCATCGCCGGCCTCAGCCTGCTGGTCGGGACGACCGGGGCAGTGATGGCCGGCCGCGCGCACCGGCTCGACCGACGCCGCGCCACAGCCGAGCACACCTTCCGCGCCGCCCAGGTCGAGCTCGCCAACTCGCTGCAGATCGCGCGCACCGAGGGCGAGGCCTTCGCGCTGCTGCGGCACCACCTCGAGCGCACCCTGATCGGCGGCGACATCACCGGTGCCGTGCTCGTCGAGCACGGCGACACGCTCTCGGAGATCGAGCGCCTGCGCGTGATCGACTCGGTCGGCTAGGCTTCCGCGATCCTCAGCGGGCTGCGCAACCGCGCGCGCGCCGAGGCCAGTTCGGGTGCCGACAAGCTCACCGGCCTGCCCAGCGACCGTGCCGTGGAGGGCAGCCTGCGCCGGATGATCGCGCAGTCCGGCCGCAACGCGGTCGGGGCAGCCGGCACCTGGGGTGTCGATCTCGACGCGTACGACAAAGCCCGCGGCGAGTAGAGCGCTCCTGTCGACGCTGCGTCCGGGCTAGCCGGCGGTGGTCGCCGGCTCGTCCAGGTTCGTCCGCTCGACCGCGCGCACCTCGTAGATCTCGAGGACGTCGCCCTCACGGAGATCGTTGAAGTTGTGGAGCAGGATGCCGCACTCGAAGCCGGTCTGCACCTCGCGCACGTCCTCCTTGAAGCGCTTGAGCTGGTCGATCGAGCTGTCCTGGATGACGGCGCCGTCCCGGAAGACACGCACCTTGCCGCCGCGCTTGACCGTGCCACTGGTGACGTAGCAGCCGGCGATCGTGCCGAGACGCGACACCTTGAACAGGGCGCGCACCTCGACCTCGGCGAGGATTTCCTCGGTCTGAACCGGGGAGAGCATGCCGATCAGCGCCTGCTCGATGTCGTCCTTGAGCTGGTAGATGACGCGGTAGGTGCGGACGTCGACGCCCTCGCGGTCGGCGAGCGTCTTTGCCTCGGCGTTCGGCCGGACGTTGAAGCCGACGATGATCGCGCTCGACGCGGCGGCGAGCATGACATCGCTCTCGGTGATGCCGCCGACGGCCTGGTGGATGACCTGGACGCGCACCTCGGAGTGCTGGATCTTGCTGATCTCGGAGACGACGGCCTCGACCGAGCCGGCCACGTCGGCCTTGACGATGAGGTTGAGATCCTGGATCCCACCCTCCTGCATCTGCGCGAACAGCGTCTCGAGGCTGACGCCGCCCTTGCGGCGGGTCGCGAGCTGCTCGCGGCGCAGCCGCTCGCCGCGAAGCTGCGCCTGCTGGCGGCCCACGCGCTCGTTCTCGACGACGCGGCACATCTCGCCGGCCGGCGGCACGCGGTCGAAGCCGAGGATCTCGACCGGATCGCCCGGGGTCGCCTGCTTGACCTTCTCGCCGAGGTAGTTGTAGAGCGCCCGCACCTTGCCCCAGGCATCACCGGCGAGGACGGCGTCGCCGACGCGGATGGTGCCGCGCTGGACGAGCATCGTCACAACGGGGCCGCGGCCGACTTCCAGGCGCGACTCGATGACGGGGCCGAAGGCGTCGGCCTTCGGGTTGGCGGTCAGCTCGAGCTCGGCGTCGGCGACGAGCAGGATGCGCTCGAGCAGGTCGTCGAGATTAAGCTTCTGCTTTGCCGAGACGTTCGAGTACTGCACGTTGCCGCCCCACTCCTCGGGCTGGAGGCCCTCGGCGGTCAACTCGGTGCGCACGCGGTCAGGGTTCGAGTCGGGCAGGTCGATCTTGTTGACGGCGACGACGATCGGGACGCCGGCGGCGCGGGCGTGCGCGATCGACTCCTTCGTCTGTGGCATGACGCCGTCGTCGGCGGCCACCACCAGCACCGCGATGTCGGTCGCCTTGGCACCGCGGGCGCGCAGGGCGGTGAACGCCTCGTGGCCCGGGGTGTCGAGGAACGTGATCTTGCGCCCGTGCGCCTCGGCCTGGTACGCGCCGATGTGCTGGGTGATGCCGCCGGCCTCGCCACTGGCGACCGAGGTCTGGCGGATCGCATCGAGCAGCGTCGTCTTGCCATGGTCGACGTGGCCCATGATCGTCACGACGGGCGGGCGCGGCGCCAGGTCCTCCGGGTCGTCCTCGAAGACCTCGTCCTCTTCCTCCTCGTCGGAGGCGTGCTTGATGACCACCTCGCGCTCGACCTCGACGGCCACGATCTGCACGGCCTCGTCGGTGAGCGACTGCGTGATGGTGACCATCTCGCCGAGGCCCATCATGATCTTGATGATCTGAACCGCGGGGATGCCCAGCGCGGCCGCGAGATCCTTGACCGAGACGCCCGACTGGACGTCGACGACGCCGGTCGGCTTGACCTCGTCACGGCCCTTGCCGCCGCCGGACTGTCCCGCAGGCCCACGGCCTGTGAGACGCTGCGGCGGGCGCGCGGCACCGCTGTCGATCACGACGCGGCGCTTACGGCGGCCCGCCGTCGCGCCGCGCGGGCGCAGCGGACGTTTCGGGGGACGCGCGGATCCGGATTCTTCAGCCATCGCAGCCAGTGTAGTGGTCGACTGCCAGGGACGGAGCGACGGTGACCGGCCGGCGCAGCACGCGGGCGAACGCACGCCGGTCGGCAGCCTGCTGGAAGCAGGCGCGGTCGCGGCACGTGTAGACACCCCGGCCCTCGCCGTGCGGCAGCGCGACGAGAGCGCCGTCGCGGGCAACGAAGCGGAGCAGTTCGCGCTGGTCGGTACGCCGGCCGCAGCCGGCGCACTGACGCACCGGCCCATGGGCCGTCGGCCGCTCGTCGCGGCCATGTCTGCGGCTGCCGAACGTCCCGGATGCCTTACGCAGCCGAATCGCCCTCCTGCCGGGCGAGCTCGCGGTGGGCCGGCACACCGCAGTGGCGGGAGCCGGGCAGCGCGCTGTTGGGGCAGCGCTTGCCGTTCGAGAGGATGGCGCCGCAGCGGCCGGTGAAGTCCTCGTCATCGCCGCCACCGTAGGCAGCGTCGGTCTCCTCCTGCGCGAACTCGGTGTCGGACTTGATGTCGACCTTCCAGCCGGACAGGCGCGCTGCGAGACGGACGTTGAGGCCGTCCTTGCCGATCGCCAGCGCAAGCTGGTCGTCGGGGACGATGACCGTCGCCTCCTTGGTCTCGTCGTCGACGAAGACCTCACGGACGCGGGCCGGCGAGAGCGCCTTGGCGACGAAGCGCGCGGGCTCCGGGTTCCACGGGATGATGTCGATCTTCTCGCCGCGGAGCTCCGAGACGACCATGCGCACGCGGGAGCCGCGCGGGCCGACACAGGCGCCGACGGGATCGACGCCGGCGGCGTGCGACTCGACGGCGATCTTCGTGCGATAGCCAGGCTCACGCGCAACGGCACGGATCTCGACCAGCCCGTCGGCGATCTCGGGAACCTCGAGCTCGAACAGCGTTTTGATCAGCTCGGGATCGCGGCGCGAGAGGATGACCTGCGGCCCCTTCGTGCCGGAGCGCACCTCGGTGATGACCGCCTTGATGCGGCTCCCCTGCTCGTAGCGCTCGCCGTCGACCTGCTCGGAGCGCGGCAGCAGCGCCTCGACCTTGCCGAGGTCGACCAGCACGTTGTTGCGGTCGCCCGCCTGCTGGATGATCCCGGTGACGACCTCGCCGACGCGGTCGACGTACTCGTCGTACATCATCGAGCGCTCGGCCTCGCGGATGCGCTGCAGGATGACCTGCTTCGCGGTCTGCGCGGCGATACGACCGAAGTTCTCGGGCGTGACGTCGGCGCGGCGGACATGCTCCTCGGGCACCTCCGACCAGTCGATGTCGAGGTCGTCGTCGGTGACCAGCGTGTGCGACTTCTCGCCGGTCTCGACCTCCAGCGCCTCGAGCTCCTCGTAGGCGCGCTCGCGGGCCTCCTCGAGCAGGCGCGACTCGATGTCGGCGGGCAGCTCGATCGAGAAGACGCGGAAGTCCCCCGCCTCGTCGAGCTCGACCGCTGCGTGGCGCGTCGCGCCGGGCGTCTTCTTGAAGGCGGCGAGCAGCGCGTCCTCGAGCGCAGCGATCAGCGTGCCGCTCTCGATGCCCTTCTCGCGCTCGATGTCCTTGACTGCTTCGAGGATCTCCTGGCTCATTGACGCTACCCCTCGTCGATCAGGTTGCCCCGCACGATCAGTGCGTACGGGATGTTCACAGTGGTCTCGCCCGTGGCGACGGTCACGTCGGAGGCGCCGGCAGCCACGAGCTCGCCGCGGAAGCGCGTCTCGCCGTCGACCTTGCGGTCGGTACGGATGTTCACCTTGCCGCCAACGACCCCCGCGAAGTGCTCGTGGGTGCGGAGCGGACGGTTGGGCCCGGGCGACGAGACGTCGATCCCGAACTCGTTGCGGAAGCCGTCGAGTGTCCTCGTGACGGCCTCGCAATGCTCGAGCGAGACGCCTTCGGGATGGTCGATGTAGACGCAGACCCGGTCATTGCGAACGAGCTCCAGGGCGAGCACGTCGATCCCCGGCAGCTCACTCTCGATCCTCGGCCTGATCTGCGCTAGCAGTGCCCGCTCCTTGTCGTAGACGCTCGTCATCTTCTTCTGAAACGAAAAAGAGCGCTCGACGCGCCCACTTTCCGAAACGGTGAAATGTGGATGTCCTGAGGATAGCAGAGGGTTTCGCTCAATCGAGAACGATCGTCACGGGGCCGGAGTTGACCAGCTCGACCTCCATGCGCGCCCCGAACACGCCGCGTTCCTCGTGCAGCCCCGCCCCGGCCAGCGCTGCGCAGAAGGCCTCGTAGACCGGCTCGGCCTCCGGGCCGGGGGCCGAGCCGGAGAAGCTCGGCCGGTTGCCCTTCGCGGTGTCGGCGAGCAGCGTGAACTGGCTGACCGCGAGGCCCGCGCCGCCGGTGTCGAGGACGCTACGGGCGAAGCTGCCCGCCTCGTCCTCGAAGATGCGGAGCCTCGCGATCTTCCCGGCGCAGCGGCCTGCCTGGTCGCGGCCGTCGCCGTGCACCACTCCGACCAGCACCAGCAGCCCCTCGCTGATCTCCCCCACCGTGGCCCCGTCGACGCGCACCGCGGCCCGCGAGACGCGCTACACGACGGCGCGCATCAGTCGCGGAGGTCGTCGACGGCACGCGGTGCGCCCGTCTCGTCCGGCTCGAGGAAGCGTGACAGCTTGTAGTGGCCGGTCGCCTCGTCGGGGCGGCCGAGCTTGTCGAGACAGCGCGCGAGCGCGTAGTGGGCGTAGGCGTCGACCGGCGTCACCTCGAGAATGGTCCGGAACTCAGCCTCGGCCTCGGGCCAGCGCCCCAGCCGGAAGTACGCGATGCCGAGCGCCTCGCGGATCGAGGCCTTGCCCGGCTCGGCCCGGCGTGCCTGCTCGAGCGGGACGGTGGCCTGGGCCGGCATCCCCTCCTGCAGCCGGCGGCGCCCCTCCTGAAAGAGCGCGTACGTGTCCGGCTCGCTCACGAGCGCTCCCGCAACAGCCTCTCGGCCTCGTCGAGGATCGCGGCGGCGACGCGCTCTTTCGGCCCCTTCGGGATGGCGACGTCGCCGGCGGCGCCGACCACGGTCACCTCGTTGTCCGGCGTGTCGAAGCCGATGTCGGCGCGGGCGACGTCGTTGAAGACGATCAGGTCGCAGCGCTTGCGCTCGCGCTTGGCACGGGCTCGCTCGAGGCCGGGGTCGCCGTGGTCGGCGGCGAAGCCGACGATCACCTGGGCGTCGGTGCGCTGCTCGCCGATGGTGGCGAGCACGTCCTGTGTCGGTTCCAGCTCGACGACCCAGCTGGCCACGTCCTTCGGCCGCTTGTCGGTGCGCGCGCCGACGGGCCGGTAGTCGGCGACGGCGGCGGCCATGAGCACGATGTCCGTTGCGGCGGCACGGGCGAGCGTCTCGCGGGCGAGGTCGGCGGCGGTGGGCGCGGCGACCACGGTGACGCCCGCCGGCGCAGGCACCGCGAGGTTCGCCGCCACGAGCGTGACGGTAGCGCCCCGGCGCCGCGCCTCAGCGGCCAGCGCGACCCCCATCCGGCCCGACGACCGATTGCCGACGTAGCGCACGGCGTCGATCGGCTCACGGGTGCCGCCCGCGGTGACGAGCACGGTGCGGCCGCGCAGCGCGCCGGGCGCCCGGTCGCGCAGGGCGGCCTCGATCGCCTCGGCGATGGCGGCGGGCTCGGCCATGCGACCGACCCCCTGCTCGCCCTCTGCGGTGTCGCCCTCGGCCGGCCCGACGAGCACCGCGCCGCGGGCGCGCAACGTCGCCGCGTTCGCCTGGGTGGCCGGGCTCGCCCACATCCGCGGGTTCATCGCCGGCGCGAGGACGACCGGGCCGCGGTGCGCGAGCGCTGCCTCGGTGAGCACCGAGTCGGCCAGGCCATGCGCGAGCCTGGCCAGCGTGTTCGCGGTGAGCGGTGCCACGGCGAGCAGGTCGGCCCGTGTGAGATGGAGATAGACGTCCTCGCCGGCCGGGCGGCGCGCGAGAGCCGTGAACGTCTCGGCGCGGACGAACCGCTCGGCGCCTGGCGTCACGAGCGGGATCACATCGTGGCCCGCCTTCACCAGCAGGCGGACGAGCTCACAGGCCTTGTAGGCGGCGATGCCGCCCGTGACGCCGAGCAGAATGCGTGCCATTCACGCCCTCCGCGCAGACCGTCGAGCCTACTTGGTGTACTCGTACTTGATCTTGCCCGAGCCAATCTCTTCGAGCGCCATCGTCAGGTAGTTCTTCGAGCGGGACTCCACCATGGGCGGGGTCTCCTCGAAGGTGCCCTCACCGAGCTGGTGGTGGTAGTTGTTGATCTGGCGTGCGCGCTTGGCGGCGACGATGACGAGCGCGTAGCGCGAGTCGACGCGGCTGAGGAGCTCATCATTTCTCGGAGTCATATCCTCGCAATGCTACCTGAGCACCCGCCCGGGCGGCGGCTCAGCCACGAATCGCGCGCCGCACGATGCCCGTGAGCTCACCCGCAGCGCGCTCGACCTCGTCGTTGAGCACGATGTGATCGAACTGCGCCGCCTGGTCGAGCTGGAGCCGGGCCAGGTCGATGCGCTCGCCGATCTCGCCGGCGCTCTCGGTGGCGCGGTCGCGCAGCCTGCGCTCGAGCTCGGGGATCGGCGCGCTGATGAAGATCGTCACCGCACCCGGGATCTGCTCCTTGACGTTGAGTGCGCCCTCCGTCTCGAGCTCGAGCACGCAGACGCCGGCGGCCGCGGCGATCCGGTCGATCTCGCTGCGCAGGGTGCCGTAGCGGTGCCCGGAGACGTAGGTGACGTGCTCGAGGAACTCGCCGCAGGCGACCCGCTGTGCGAACTCCACCTCCTCCAGGAACCAGTACTCGCGGCCGTGCTCCTCCCCCACGCGGCGCGAGCGCGTGGTCGCGGAGATGGCGACGGCGAGCTCGGGGATCCGCAGCAGCAGCTGGCGGATCAGCGTGCCCTTGCCGGCGCCCGACGGCCCGGTGACGACGATCACTGGAACGGCCGAGGCAGTCGTGCCGTCAGCGGTCAAAGAGACCGATCAGCTCTGTGCGCTGGCGCTCCGAGAGGCCACCGACCGTCTTGGACTCGCTGATCCGGCACTGGTTGAGCAGTCGCGTCGCTTTGACCTTGCCGAACTTCGGCACCGACATCAGCATGTCGAAGACCTTGGCGGTCTCGACGTAGCCGGGCCGCGCCTCGAGGATCTCCTCGATGCGCGCGGCGCCCGACTTGATGTCCTTCTTGAGCTGCGCGCGCCGCACCCGGATGTCGTTGGCCCGGCGGAGCGCCTCCAACCGCTGATCGAGGGAGCGCTCCGGCACCTGGCCGGGAGTCTTCGGCAGCACCATACGGCGCAGGACTATAGCACTCGCAGCCCGTGCCGGAGTGGATCACTTTCTCACTTTTCCAGGGGTTTCCAGATCGGGTGAAACGTGCTAGGAAACCGGTGGCGGCTGGAGGGAAAGCGCATGATCATGCGCGATCCCGGAGGCGTCCTGTGCGCTTTCGAAGCCGAACCGGGCCAGCTCGGCGCGGAGGTCGGCAGCGACGCGGGCCGGGGCGCCGGGGTCGCCGAAGAGCACGGTGCCGAGCGCCACATGGGTCGCGCCGGCGGCGAGCAGCTCGAAGGCGTCGCGACCGCTCCAGACGCCGCCCATGCCGACGATCGGCAGCACCGAGACACGGCGGCACTGGAAGACGGCAGCGAGCGCGATCGGCTTGAGTGCAGGCCCGGAGAGGCCGCCGGTGGCCGTGTAGAGCTTGGGCCGGTTCGTGCGCGGGTCGAGCGCGAGACCACGGATCGTGTTGACGAGTGAGAGGCCGTCGGCACCCGCGGCCTCGACCGCACGGGCCGAGGCGGCAATGTCCCAGTTGGCCGGGGAGAGCTTGGCCCAGAGCGGCTTGGTGGTGGCGGCCCGGCACGCGGCAACGATCTGCGCCGCGCTCTCGGCGGCCTCTTCCACGTTCGGGCAGGAGAGGTTCAGCTCGAGCGCCTCGACCTCGGGGCAGCCGTCGAGGAGCGAGCAGGAGCGTGCATATTCTTCCGCTGAGAAGCCGCCCACGGACACCCACAGACGCAGGCCGAGCGCCGCCAGCTCCGGCAGGTTTCCTGCCAGGAAGCGCTCGATGCCGGGGTTGGCAAGGCCGATCGAGTTGAGCATTCCGACGGCGGTCTCGGCGATACGGGTCGGCGGGTTGCCACCGCGCGGCAGGGGCGTCACGGTCTTGGTCACGAAGCAGTCGAGCTGCTGCGCGACGTCGGGCGCCGTGAGCGCGTCGAGGCAGCCTGAGGCGTTGAGGATCATGCGGCCTCGGCGCGCGCCGACGCGCGGTCGGGGCTCCCGGGGGCCGTCAGCACGGGGCCCTCGATGCAGAGCCTCTTGAGCTCACCGTCGATCTCGACAGCGCAGCCGTAGCAGGCGCCGTAGCCGCAGGCCATCGGCGCCTCCCAGGCGAGCTGCGAGCCGGGGCACTGCGCCCTCACCGCTTCCAGCATCGGCTCCGGGCCGCAGGCGAGAACGTCAAGCCCAGGCGGGATCAGGGCCGTCACGTAGGTCGGCTCGATGCAGACCTCGGCACCGGGCAGGAGCATGGCCGCCTCGGCGTGCAGCGCCGTGCGGAAGCCGAGGACGGCGGGCGGGCTGCCCCGGCCCCCCGCGCGCGCCGCGAGCACCTGCGCCGTGTAGGGCAGCGGCGCGATGCCGATGCCGCCACCCACCAGCAGCGGCCGCGGCACGTCGAGCCGGAAGCCGTTGCCGAGCGGCCCCAGCACGTGCAGCGCCTCGCCCGGCTGAAGCGCGCAGATCGCCTGGGTGCCC
Organism: Actinomycetota bacterium; assembly: GCA_947445525.1. Lineage (GTDB taxonomy): Bacteria > Actinomycetota > Thermoleophilia > Gaiellales > Gaiellaceae > CANFDS01. The sequence continues at coordinate 70,414 of CANFDS010000002.1, forward strand.
GGGCCGACCGGATCGATCAGAAACGCGAGCTCGCCGGCCGGCGCGAGGCAGAGGCTCATCGGCCGCGGCAGCACGCGGCCGGGCGCCTCGAGCATGAAGAACTGGCCCGGCCTGCCGGGGTCGACGCCGCCGCGCGCAGTGCGCAGCAACGTGTACGGCCCGATCTGCTCGTTGCCGGTGACGCGCAGGAGCTCGCGGCGTGGCGTCATGCGGAGACCGGGTCGAGGTCGTGCGCGACGCGCCCGGCTGCGATCGTCAGCCGCGGCAGCCCCTGCAGCTGCGCGCCCAGGCACCACGAGTTGACCGAGCGCGAGCGGAAGCCGGCCTCGGTGACGCGCCAGCCGGCCGCCAGGTCGAGCAGCACGAGGTTGGCGGCAGCGCCCACCGCGATGCGCGGCACGGGCAGGCCGAGGGCGCGCGCCGGCCCCTGCGACATCCGCTCGAGCAGCAGGCCCAGCGGGATGATCCCGGGCAGCACGAGGTGCGTATAGAGGGCGGCGAACGCCGTCTCGAGGCCGGTGACGCCGAAGGGCGCCTCCTCGAACGGCGCCTCCTTCTCGTGGCGGGCATGCGGCGCGTGGTCGGTGGCGACCGTGCCGATGGTGCCGTCACGCAGCGCCTCGATCAGCGACTGGCGGTCGCTCTCGGTGCGTAGCGGCGGGTTCATCTTCATGTTGGAGTCGAGCGAGCGCACGGCCTCGTCGGTGAGCACGAGATGGTGCGGGCTGACCTCGCCGGTGGCGGCGACGCCGAGCGCCTGCCAGCGCCGGAGCTCGTCGACGGACTCCCGCGCGGAGATATGCATGATGTGCACCGTCTGTCCCTCGTAGGCGCAGAGCGCCAGGTCGCGGGCGATCATCACGCTCTCGCCGATCGACGGCCAGCCGGCGAAGCCAAGCTCCGCCGAGACGGCGCCCTCGTGCATCTGCCCTTTGCCCGAGAGCGTCGGCTCCTCCTCGTGCAGCGAGAGGCGGCGGCCGGTGATCGCGGAGTACTGCAGGGCGCGGCGCATCAGACCGGCACTGGTAACGGGGCGGCCGTCGTCGGTGAAGGCGGCGGCACCGGTGTCGGCGAGTTCGGCCATCTCCGAGAGCTCGTCGCCGGCCAGGCCCTTCGTGATCGACGCCATGAAGCCGACCGGAATGACGGCGTCCGCCAGCGCCTGCTCGATGAGCGAGCCGAGCACCGCTGCCGAGTCGACGACGGGGTCGGTGTTGGGCATCGCCAGGATGGCGCAGTAGCCGCCCGCCGCAGCCGCAGCCGAGCCGGTGGCCACCGTCTCCTCGTCCTCGCGGCCGGGCACGCGCAGGTGGACGTGCGGGTCGACGAACGCGGGCGCGAGCAGCAGGCCGGTGCCGTCGACCTCGCGGTGGCCGATGGCAGCGATGCGCTCGCCCATCGCGGCGATCACGCCCCCGTCGACGCGGACGTCGAGCACGGCGTCGAGCTTCTCCACCGGGTCGAAGACGCGGGCGCCGCGGATGACGACGCTGTCAGGGCCGGCGCTCTGCCGGAGGAAGAGCGGGGCGTCCGACATCACGCGACCTCCTGCACTTGTGTGGGTAGGGCGACCGGCCCGTGGGTGAGCAGGTCGTAGAGGACGGCCATGCGGACGACGAGCCCGGAGCGCACCTGGCGCTCGATCAGCGAGTCGACGGCGTCGGCGACGCGGGCGTCGATCTCGACGCCACGGTTCATCGGGCCCGGATGCATCACTTTCTGGCCGGGACGCAGCCGCTCGGGCGTGACGCCCCAGAGGGCGGTGTACTCGCGCAGGCTCGGCACGTAGGCGGAGCCCGCCTCCATGCGTTCCTTCTGCATGCGCAGGACGTACACGACGTCGGCGGCGCCGATCGCGTCGATGTCGTGGGTGACCTCGCAGCCGAGCGCCTCGATCCCGCGCGGGATCAGCGACGGCGGCCCGACCAGCGTGACGCGGGCGCCCATCAGCAGCAGCGCCTGCACGTTGGAGCGCGCGACCCGCGAGTGCAGCACGTCGCCGACGATCGCCACATGGAGGCCGTCGATGCGGCCGAGCTCCTCCTGGATCGTGTAGAGGTCGAGCAGCGCCTGCGTCGGATGCTGGTGCTTGCCGTCGCCGGCGTTGACGACGTGCGCGTCGGTGTAGCGGGTGACGAGCTGCGGCGCGCCGATCTGCGGGTGGCGGATGACGATCACGTCGGGGTCGTACGCGGAGAGCGTGAGCGCGGTGTCCTTGAGCGACTCACCCTTCTCGACGGAGGAGCCCGACGACTTGATCGACATCGTGTCGGCGGAGAGACGCTTGGCGGCGAGCTCGAAGCTCGCCGAGGTGCGAGTGGACGCCTCGTAGAAGAGGTTGACGATCGTGCGGCCGCGCAGCGTCGGCAGCTTCTTCACCTCGCGCTCGAGCGCCTTGGCGAAGCTCTGCGCGGTGGCGAGCAGGCGGTCGACGTCGTCGCGGTCGAGGTCGCCGATCGACAGCAGGTGGCGGCGAGCCGGCCGGGCCGGCGGGCGCAGGTCGTCGGGGACGGCGCGGATGTCAGCCATTCGCAAGCTCCTCGGCTGTCAGCAGCAGCACTTGGTCGATGCCGTCGATCTCGACGAGCTGCACCTGGATGCGCTCGCCCCGGGCGGTGGGCAGGTTCTTGCCGACGTAGTCGGGGCGGATCGGCAGCTCGCGGTGACCGCGGTCGGCGACGACGGCAAGCTGGACGCGGGCCGGGCGCCCGTAGTCGAACAGCGCCTCGATCGCGGCGCGGATCGTCCGGCCCGTGTAGAGGACGTCGTCGACGAGGACGCAGGTGCGGCCCTCGAGCGGGAAGTCGAGCCGCGACGCCCGCACGATCGGCTGGGGATGCTGGGGCGCCTCGCCGCCGCGGACGGAGACGTCGTCGCGGTAGAAGGTGATGTCGACGCTGCCGAGGTCGATGGCGACGCCTGCGCGCTCCTCGATCAGCTGCTTCAGCCGTTCGGCGAGCGGCACGCCACGGCTGTGGATGCCAACGAGCGCGACCTGCGAGAGATCCTCGTTGCGCTCGATGATCTCGTGCGCGATGCGAGAGAGCGTCCGGCCGAGCGCTTCGGCATCGAGGACGACCTTTGCTCCTACGAGGTTGGGCACTGTCATACGGCCTCCTTCCCGGCCTCGCTGGACCGGCTTAAAGGGGAACGATCTGGTTCAAGGTTAGCGCCAGCCTAGTCGCCCGGCCGGATAGCCCGACCCGGCCCCGCCCCGCAGGGCGGCTACGCCCCCGCCGCGAGGTAGCCCTCGTGTTCTAGGTGCGCGATCAGGCCCTTGACGGACGCGGCCCCCGCAGCCGTGTCCAGCTGTTCGTTGTCGCCGAGCTTGCCGGCGGCGGCGAGCTTCGCCAGCGTCGCCTGGGCCTCGTCCCAGCGGTCGAGATTCGCCATGTCCGCCGCCCAGGCAGCCAGGAGACCGCGTGGCTCGCCACCCCGGGCTCGCAGCTGCTCCTGCGCGGCATGCCAGTAGCGGTCGGCGTCGGCCCGGATCTGCTCCGGGAACCGGCGCGTGACGTCGGTCAGCTTGCCGCGGGAGTAGCCGAAGACGAGCAGCGGCTCGCCGCTGGACGCCCACGAGGTGAAGAGGTAGCCGAACGCGTCGTCGGAGGTGACGAGCTCGGCGCGGCCGTCGCGGCCGAGGTCGGCGAGGCGGTAGCCCGGGTTCCCCCAGAAGGCGACGCTGCGCACGTAGCGGGCGCCGGCCCTGCGGAAGATGAGCGAGACCGAGCAGCAGTGCGCACCGCCGGTGTAGGTGTCGAGGATGACCTCGGGCTCGCCGTCACCGTCGAGGTCGCGCACGGTGAGCGGGCTGCCGCCACCGAGCAGGCTCGGGCCGGCCGACGGGCAGTCCGAGCAGTTGATCCTGGCCAGCGGCACGGCGAGCGAGGCCCCGGGGCCGGCGATCCGCAGGCGAACCCTGTCGTACTGGTAGTCGAGCTCGCGGTAGGTGACCGAGGCGGTCGTGTGCCCGCTCCTCGCAGTGACGGTGGTGTCGACGTCGAGCCCCACGGCGAGCCGCCAGCAGGTGAGCGTGCCGGGGACGCCGCCGGTGGCGTTGGCGATGCGCAGCGTCCAGCGGCCCGCGGCGGGAACGCCGTTCAGGCCGGCGAGCCTCTGCGCGGCCTTGACCCAGCCGGTGAACGGCGGCGTCGCCCTGTCGAGCGTCGTGTAGCCGTCGTCGGTGAAGACGATCGCCGAGCCCTTGCAGCCCGGCGTCCCGTCGCCGAGGCCGGCCTCGGCGCTCGGTGAGCACGCGGGTGCGCCCGTCGGGCGCGACGAGGGTGAGCGTCAGGTCGCCGACGTGGGCCTTCATGATGCGCACCCACACGCCGAGCGAGCCCACGGTACCTCTCAGCTCGAGCCGCAAGGACTTCTCGACCGTCGTGCCGGGGGCGAGCACAGTCGTCAGGGGGCCGGAGCCGACGAGGTACGACTCGGCCTGCGCGAGCGTGGGCACTGCCAGCGCCACGCCGACGACGGCGGCAAGCAGGGCGAGGCGGCGCATGGGACGAGCGTAGCTCGCTGGCGATCTAGAGAGAACGTTCGATCCGACTCAGCACGAAGTTCCGTGTCTCGGCATCACAGATGTGGAGGTAGCAGCCTTTCAGCCCCCGCGTCAGCAGCACCCTGTACGTGTGCTTGACCAGCGCGGCAAAAGGATGTTGCGAGCCCTTCATGTTCCGTACGACATACCTGTCCTGTGAGTGCTGAGGCTGGCCGACCCACCCCTCCCGTGCTCGCCAGACGAGGTCGTGTCCCCAGATCACGCCGGCATAGTCGTACTCGAAGCCCTGCGCCGTGTAGACGCAGCCAACCTGCTCGAGCCCGCCGGGATCGCTCGCCCACTTCGTCGATTTCGGTATTCCCGCTGCGAGACGCCTCCCCGAGTCCGGCTTCGCATATCACGGCATGGCGCAGTCGTCGACGACGACATCCTTGACGAGCGTGCCGTCAGACAGCGGATCCGACCACTGCCAGCAGAAGCCCGCGGACAGGCGCGCTGTGTGCCCCTCGTCCGCCCGCATCCGGATCAGCTGCTCGAGCTCGTGTGGGCTATCGACGACGTCGAGGTCGAACTCCTCGCTCGGATCCCAGAGGACATCGGGCGTACGTTCGAGCTCGAGGAAGTTCGTGATCCAGCGCACGTAGCGGTCGGATCCCCCATAGCGGCACTGCGCCTCCAACTCGTGCTCGACCAGCGTTGCCCCGAGCTTCTCGGCAGCGCCGCGAACGAGCGTCGACGAGCCAACCTCGCAGGGGCGCACGACTTGGAGAACGTCGATGAGGAACACGGTCGTGTGCGCGGCGCGAATCAGCTCCTCAACCTGCGAGAGCCCGCTTCTGGACTCCCGCCGCGTGAAACGGTTGGCCGAGGTCTCCCGCAGCCGATGTGCCTCGTCGAGGACGAGGACGTCCAGCTCACCCTCCTCGGCCGTCGAGTAGCTGTTGAAGTAGTTGAAGATCGCCGCCGACCTTGTACCGAGCACGCTCTTCAGCGTCTCCGTGAACGCTTTGGATCCTGTCGCGTGGTTGACCGCGTACCCCTGACGGGCGAGCTCGCCGACGAGATTGACCGCGATCACCGACTTGCCGGTTCCCGGTCCGCCACGAACTAGAAAGACAGCCTTTCCACCGTCGAGTGCCTTGCTGCGAACGCTCGTCATGACCTTCGCGAATGCGACTTGCTGCTCGTCGAGGAGGACGTACGACGGCTCTGCCTTGATCGACGCGGCGACATGATCAAGCAGTCGCTTGTGGGGTCGATACCGGCCGCGCAGCACACGCTCCAGGACATCGAGGCCCTCACCCTGCCCGACGTGCGCCGTGAGGAACGACTCGAGGTCGATGGTCTGCTCCCCGGTGAAAGACGGCGTGAGCGCGAGAACAGCGTGGAAGTCCTCAGCGAACAGCGGATGGCTCTTCGGCTCCGTGAGGTTGTGCAACCACGAGCACGATTGGAGAGCCACATCTCCCTCGGCGAACGTCGAGTGCGTGTCGAGCAGATACCTCCGATAGCGAGCGGCCTGCTCCGATGGATGCAGAGCATCACGCCAGTCGTGCCCCAGGAATGCCTCGACACACCCGTCGACGGGCGACCGCCGCACCTCGTCCCACTGCTTGAGCTCGACGATCACAGCGTCCCTGTCCCCGGCCTCGTTACGCCCGGTGATCATGCAGTCGAGCCGCCGCGACGTCAGCGGCAACTGGAGCTCGACGACGATGCCGTTATCCGTGAGATCCCCGGAGACGAGCACCTGGGACATCCTGCTGAGCGAGTTCTGCCACGACATGACCTCGCTACGACTCGGCCGATACCGAAAGTGCTCGGTGAAGCGCTCCTCGATCTTGGCGGCAAGCTGGCTTCGCGTCGCATCGCCGATGAAGTCGATCGTCGAGCCGCTATAGAGGTACACAGCCACTCCACGATCGCGACCTCGTCTTGACCGGTCTGACGCTCGAACGGTGCAGGTAAGACGTCAAGCGATCGCCGCCTGTTCGATTTCGCGCCGGCTTCGACAGTGCCCGAAGGACATGTCCTATCCAGCCAGTGAGGAAGATTCTTCATCCCCGCCGGAGAGATGTCAATCAGCCAGTCGAGCCGACGTCCGCAGTGTCACCAGCCTCCGCGACCACGATCAGCCATTCGAGCCGCACCT
>CANFDS010000003.1 GCA_947445525.1 Actinomycetota bacterium
ACCTCGACCGGCGTCGTGCGTGCGAGGCAGGCGACGATCCCGTCACGGTCGGGCCCGGCCTCGAGCTCGATGTGGAAGGCGTGCGTGAAGCGGTTCCAGCCGTTGAACATGCACGACATCAGGGTAAGCTCGGCGATCTCGGCGTCGCTGAAGTGCTCACGCAGCGCGGCCAGCGCGGCGTCGTCGGCCGCGGCTGTGTTCCGCGTGATCGCCGACGTCCAGGCAACGAGCGCCTTCTGGCTGTCGGTCAGCAGCGGACTGTCGGCGAAGTCAGGCGCGATGGCCGCCAGAATGACATCCATGGAGAGGCCCACCGCCTGGCCGAGGTGGACGTTGTGGCCGAGGCAGTACTCGCAGCCGTTCATGTGCGAGGTGCGGATGGCGACGAGCTCCTTGTCGCGCACGTCGGTGATCGAGCCGCCCTGCTCACCCTGCAGGTTGTAGAAGAGGCGCGCCAGCGAGGCCAGGATCTGCGGTGAGTGCCCGAGCGGCTGCCAGTCGGTGAACACCTGCCCGCCCCACAGCGAGCGGATCTCGTCGTAGGCGGCCTGGGTGGCGGGCGGTGCGGTCGCGGGATCGACGAGGGCGATGCGGGCCACGGTAGATCTCCTTGCTCTTCGACGGTTTCACGCCAGCATACGACCCCACAGGGTCTACGCTGCTCCGGTGACGACGGCACGCGACATCGAGCTCCCGGGCCGCGGTAGCTTCCACGTGGAGGTGGCCGGGCCCGTCGGCGCGCCTGCTCCGGACGCTGCGCCCACCGCCACCCCCGTCCTGCTCCTGCACGGGCTCGGCGCCGACTCGACGCTCTGGTACCGGGCCCTCCCGCTGCTCGCCCGCGAGCGCACCGTCTACGCCTACGACCTGCGGGGCCACGGCGAAACGCACGCCAGCGGCGCCGACTGCTCGCTGGCGGCACACGCGGCCGACCTGCTCGCCCTCGCCGACGCGGTCGCCCCCGCGGTACGGCCCCACGTGCTGGGAACGTCGCTGGGCGGCGTCGTCGCGCAGATCGCAGCCGCCGCGGCCCCCGCGCGGTTCGCCTCGCTCGTGCTCGCCTGCACGTGGGCGGCAGCGCCGCCGGGCCTCGACGCCGAGAGCCTCGCCGCCGCCATCGCGGCCGCGCCCGACATCCGCGTCCACTTCGCCGGCGTCGTGCGGGCGATGCTGCCCGACCACCCCGACGACGCGCTGCTGCTGCTCGACGCCATCGCCGCCGTCGATCGTGCCGCGCTCGCGCAGGGGGCGCGGGAGCTGTTCGCGTACGACGGCCGGGCCCGGCTCGCGGCGATCACAGCGCCCGCCCTCGTCCTCTGCGGAGCGAACGACGAGATGTTCCCGTTCGCTGCCTCGCGCGTCATCGCCGACGGGCTGAGCGATGCCCAGGTGGGCGTGCTGGCGCGGTCGGGGCACGCGCCGTACCTCGACCATCCGGGCGCGTTTTCGACGGCGGTCACGGGCTTCTGGGCCGAGCGCGACGCGGCGGCCGCCCCGGGCGTCTGACCCCGGCGCTCGCTCCGGGCGCCTGACCCCTACGACAGCTCGGCGATCAGCGGTGCCGTGTCGAGCGGCGCGTACCCGATGCGGGCGGCGATCTCCTCGGTGGACGGCTTCGTCCCCTCGGCGAAGAGGCCGCGCAGGATGTCGCCTGCCTTCGGGTTGCGCCACCAGTCCTCGCCGACCTCGCGCACGAGCTGCTGCCGCAGCTGGGCCGAGCGGATCCAGGCCCGCAGGTAGTCGGCCGAGTAGAAGCCCGCGTCCATGTCGGCGAGGAAGGCGTCGGGGCGGTAGCGCAGACCGACAGCCTGGCCCAGCGTGTCGGCATACCCCTCGGGGGTGCCGCCATCCTGCGGGTAGCGCGACCAGAAGCCGAGCTCGAAGCGGAGCTTGCCGACGTAGCGCCGGAACAGCCAGGCCTCGAGGAACGTCGTCGCCTCGGCGTTCTCCTGCGCCTGGGCGGCCGACAGCCCGAAGTGGTGGCGATGCCACTCGGGCTCACGCGTGATCGCCTCGCAGATGTACGAGTAGATCTCGGTGAGCGCGTGATCGCGCGAGAGCTTGCGGAAGGTGTACGAGAGGGCGGGGTCGCAGCCGCCGTAGTGCAGGGCATGCCCTGCCTCGTGTAGGAACGCCTGGTAGTCGTGGAGGCCGCCCTGGGCCCGGGTGATGAGATGGACGACGTCCGGTGGGTCGCTCGCGATGACACAGGCCCGCGGGCTCTTCTGCGGCCGGTCGTCGAGGTCGAGCCGGATGTTCGGCTGCGCCGCGAGATCGAAGCCGAGGGCCTGCAGGGTCTCCATGCAGACGGCCGTCGCGCGCTCCTTCGTGTACGTCGCCTCGAGCGGCGACAGGCGCCGCATCCAGGCCGAGTGCGACGAGGTCGGCAGCGTGTCGCGCTCGGCCCCGAGCAGCCGGTCGAACCAGCGCGCCCGCAGCGGCTCCCAGGCGGCGTCGACGGCGGCCGAGGCGGCAACGAGCGCCGCTTCCAGCTCGCGCAGCGAGATCCCCTTCTCCTCCTCGCTGCGAGCGATCGCGTCGGGCTGGTCCGAGAGCTCGGCAGACAGGCTCTCGCCGGCGCGCAGCAGCGCGAGCCGGTCGGGGTTGAACGTCGCCGACAGCTCGCCCTGGATCTCCCCGAGCTCCTCCCGGTCGGCGTACGACGGCAGCACGGCGAGCTTCGCCTGCGCGGTGCGCAGCGGCATCTCCTCGCCCCTGAAGGTGAGCCGCGCGGCCAGCTGCGCGTTCTCGAGCGCATCGCCCTGCGCCGCAAGCTCGGCGGCGATGATGCCGCCCTCACAGGTGGAGCGCAGCCGGTAGAGCCGCTCCTTCACGTCGCCGCTGGCGGCGTCCTCGGCCGTGCGCAGCGCCGCGATCTGCTCGCGGCTGAAGAGGTCGGCGTAGCGCGCAACGATGGCCGCCTGATCCGACGTCTCCTTCTCGCCGACGCGCACCGCGCGGCCCTCCTCGGAACGCTCGAACAGGTAGTGGCGGAGGCGCTCTTCGAAATCGGTCGGGGTACGGACGAGAGCTGCAGTCATATCCGGGACGATACCTCCGGCCCGCCGCCGTCCGCCCGTGCAGGAGCGCCGGTATCATCGCTCCTTCGAAGCCGATGACGATTCCCGGGGCAACGCAGACGTATGCGACAGAGCTGGCCGGCCTCTGGACCGGCCTCTCGCGCGCGCTCTCCGACCTCGACGCGCTCGCGGCCCGCCCCGAGCAGCGGCTCGCCGACCTCGACGCGGGGGCTACGCTCGGCCGGCTGCGCTACGTCCTGCACACCGCCGGCGAACTGACCCTCGGCATCGCTCCGCCCGAGGGCTCCGAGCGAGCGCACGGCGAGCTTGCCTTCGCCCTCGCCAACGCGCGTGACGCGACCGCGGTTATCGCCGACCTGCTCGAGGAAGGCGGCATCGAGGCGATCCAGCCGGTGCTGCACGAGTGGCGGGGCACCCTGTTCGCCGTCCGGCTCGCCCGCACCCGTGCCGCCGTGCCGGCGATCGAGAGCGCCACCCGCGAGGCCTCGTCGCCGTTGCCGCCCCCGGCTGCCGCGCTCAGCGCGATCACCCTCATCGTCCTCGGCGCCGCCACGTTCGCGGGCGGCACGCTGCTCCACCGCTGGCCGCTGTGGACGATCGGGCTCTTGCTGCTGACCGTCGGCTGCGCGTTCTCGGCGCAACGGCGCTGACGGAGCTCCGCGTACGCCGCCTGACGGCCGCCGTAGCAGTGCCCGTGGCGCTGTTCACGCTGCTCGCCGTGCTGATCGCCGCCGGGGCCTTCACCTGGCTCGACCAGTACGCCGTCGACCACCTGATGCCAGGGCTCGACCGCGGCCCCGGCTCCTGGGGTGGCGGCTTCATCGGCTCGGTCACCCTCACGGAGGTGCTGATCCCCGGCTTCAAGGCGCCACGCGCCGGCAACGAGACGGTCGCGGCCATCACCTACGCAGTCGTCGTACTGGCGTCGGTGCTGCCGTCGGTGCTCGTGGCCGGGGGCTCGCTGGCGCTGCTCGTCCGGCGCGGGCAGCGGGCCCTGGCAGCCACGCTCGGTGTCGCCTTCGTGGTGGCCACACTCGCAGAGGTCAGCTCGAAGCTGTTGCTCGAGCGGCCCGGGCTGCACACAGTCGGCCCGGCGGGGGCGCTGCCACGCATCCTGCCGTTCGACCAGTCGTACCCGAGCGGGCACGCCCTGCGGGCGGCCCTGATCGCCGTGTGCGTGTACGCCGTCTGGCGCAGGGCCCGCGGCCCGCTCGCGGCGTGGGCGCTGGCGGTGCCCGTCATGCTGGTGGTGGGTGGCTGGCACACGCCGACCGATGTCGTCGGCGGGACGCTGCTGGCGGTCGCGTTCGCGGCGGCGGCGGTGGCGGTGGCGCCCTGGGCGGCGGCGCGCTGGCCGCGCCTGCTGGGCGACCGGCTGCCGGGCGGCTAGGAGGCGCGCGCCGCGGCGACGGCGAGCCGCGCCAGCGACTCGTCCCGGCCCAGCAGCTCGATGCTCTCGAACAGCCCGGGCGACACCTTCGACCCGGTGATCGCCACGCGAACCGGCGTGAAGGCGTCGCGCGGCTTCAGCCCGAGCGCCTCGACGGCGGCGCGCAGCACCGCCTCGATGCCGACGCGCTCGAACGGCTCCAGCCCGCGCAGCCCGTCGGCGACGGCGCCCAGGATCGGTGCAGCGCCCGCCAGCAGCTCGGCCGGCGGGTCGACCGGCCCGAACAGGAACCCGGCGTACCCGGCGAACTCGTCCAGCTTCGTGATCTTCTCCTGCACGATCGGGGCGGCCGCCAGCACCGTCTCGCGCGGCCAGTCGCGGCCCTCGACGTCGCGCAGGAAGCCGCTCAGCCGCTCGGCGTAGGCGTCCGGCGCCAGCGCGCGCAGCACCATCCCGTTCAGCCAGTCGAGCTTGTCGTAGTCGAACGTCGCGGGGCTGACGCCGACGCGCTCCAGCGTGAAGCGCTCGACCAGCTCGTCGCGCGACATGATCGTCGTGTGGTCGTCGTACGACCAGCCGAGCAGCGCGAGGAAGTTCATCAGCGCCTCCGGCAGGTAGCCGGCGTTGCGGAACTCGTCCACCCCCACCGAGCCGTGGCGCTTCGAGAGCTTCTTGCCGTCGGTACCCAGGACGCTGGGGACATGGGCGTAGACGGGCGGCGTGCCGCCGAGCGCCGCGATCACGTTGAGCTGCTTCGGCGTGTTTGAGACGTGGTCGTCACCGCGGATGACGTGCGTGATGCGGTCCTCGAGATCCTCGAACGGGTTCGCGAAGTTGTAGACCGGGCGGCCGTCAGAGCGGACGATCACCATGTCGTCGAGCTGCGTGTTGGGGAACTCGATGCGGCCCTTGATCGCGTCGTCCCAGGCGGTGACGCCATCCTTCGGCATGCGGATGCGGATCGCGCCCTCGTCCAGATAGGCCTTGTCCTCGTGGAGCAGGCGCTGCGCGGCCGCCGCGGCGCGCTCCATGCAGTCGAGCTGGAAGGTGACGGGGCCATCCCAGTCGATGCCGACCCAGCGCAGGCTCTCCTGGATCTGCTCGACCGCCTCCGACACCTCGCGCGAGACGTCGGTGTTCTCGATGCGCAGCAGGCACTCGCCGCCGCGCCCGCGCGCAAACAGGTAGTTGAAGAGGAAGGTGCGGACGCCGCCGACGTGGAGGAAGCCGGTGGGCGACGGGGCCATGCGGACGCGGACGCTCACGGGGGGCGATGGTACCGGCGAGGCCCGCCCACCGCCCCGGCCGCTAGCCTCCCCGCGTGCTCTTCGGCGCCCACGTCTCCACCGCAGGCGGCATCGACACCGGCATCGACCGCATCGCCGAGCTCGGCGGCACCTGCGTCCAGGTGTTCACCCAGAGCCCGCGCATGTGGAAGCCGACGGCGCACCGGCCCGAGTCGATCGAGCGCTTCAAGGCACGCCGCACCGAGGCCGGCATCGGCGCCGTCGTGTGCCACGCGCTCTACCTCGTCAACCTCGCCGGCCCCAACGAGGACTTCTACGAGAAGTCGATCGTGGCGATGCGCTCCTCGCTGGAGGCGGCCGTGGCGATCGAGGCCGAGGGCGTCATCTTCCACGTCGGCTCGCACCTGGGCGCCGGCTTCGAGGCGGGGCTCGAGCGGATCGTGCCGGCCCTGCGGCAGATCCTCGAGCTGACGACCGAGCGCACCTGGCTGCTGATGGAGAACTCGGCGGGCGCGGGCGGCACCGTCGGGCGCGACCTCGACGAGCTGGTGGCGATCTACGAGGCGCTCGACCGGCATCCACGCCTCGGCCTGTGCCTCGACACCTGCCACCTGTTCGTCAGCGGCGTCGACGTCGGCGACCCCGCCGTGCTCCAGGCCACGCTCGACGACCTCGACGCGCGCATGGGCCTCGACCGGCTGCGCTGCCTGCACGTCAACGACTCGAAGGCGCCGCTCGGCTCGAACAAGGATCGCCACGACAACCTGCTCGACGGCCTCATCGGCGAGCGCCTGGCGACCGTGCTCGGCCACCCGCAGCTGCAGCACCTGCCGGCAGTGCTGGAGACGCCCGGCCACGAGGGCAAGAACGGCCCCGACCACGAGGAGATGCAGCGCTTCGCGCAGCTCCATGCGGCGGGGCTCGCGCAGTACGCCTGACAGCCGCGCCGCCGCCGATTAGGATCGAGCCATGAACGCCGCCGGCGTCCTCCACCATCACGCCGACCGCTTCCCCGAGCGCGTCGCCGTCGGCTTCGACGGCGAGGTCGTCACCTACGCAGGGCTCGTCGAGCGCGCGGCGGTGACGGCGGGGGCGCTGCGCGGCCTCGGCGTCGGCCGCGGCGACGTCGTCGCGCACCTGCTCTACAACTCGCTCGACTTCATCGACCTGATGGTCGCCTGCGCGCAGCTGGGCGCGGTCTTCATGCCGCTCAACTGGCGGCTGGCGGGGCTCGAGCTGGAGTACATCGTCAACCATGCGGGCGCCCGCGTGCTCGTCAGCGAGCCGGAGCTGGAGCCGCTGGTGGCGCCGGTGCGGGCCGACCTCGTCTGCGAGCGCTTCGTCCGGGTGGGCGCGGCCGGGGCGGGCAGCCCGGCCACCGGCGCCGACGCCTGGGAGCCGCTCGACGGCCTGCGCGCCGCAGCCACACCGGTGCGCCAGATCGCCCGCGTCGACCGCGACGACCTGCTCCGCCTGATGTACACGTCAGGCACCACCGCGCGGCCGAAGGGCGTAATGATCACGCATGGCAACCTCGACGCCAAGAACACGGCGCACGCGGTCGAGCTCGGCTTCGGCGACAGCGACGTCGGGATCGTCGGCGGCCCGCTCTACCACGTCGGCGCGCTCGACCTGACCACGACAACGCTCCTCCATGTGGGCGCAACGACGCACATCCTGCGCAAGTTCGACGCGGCCACGGTGCTCGACGCGATCGAGCGGCTGCGCGGCACCACCGTCTGGCTCGCCCCGGCCATGGTCAACCTCGTGCTCGCCGACCCGTCGCTCGCCAGCCGCGACCTCTCCTCGATGCGCGTCATCATCGACGGTGGCGAGAAGATGCCGCTACCGCTGATCGAGCGCGTGCTCGATGCGTTCCCCAACGCCTGGTTTGCCGACGCGTACGGCCTCACCGAGACGGTCAGCGGCGACACGTTCCTCGACAAGGGTCTGTCGCGGCACAAGCTCGGCTCGGTGGGAAAACCGGTGATCCACCTCGAGCTGCGCGTCGTCGACGAGCAGGACGAGGACGTGCCCGCGGGCGAGCCCGGCGAGATCGTGCTGCGCGGCCCCAAGGTGTGCAAGGGCTACTGGCGCGACGAGGTGGCAACCACCCGGGCGTTCCGCGGCGGCTGGTTCCACACCGGCGACGTCGGCATCCTCGACGACGAGGGCTTCCTCACCATCGCCGACCGCATCAAGGACATGGTCATCTCCGGCGGCGAGAACATCGCCACGCCCGAGGTCGAGCGCGTCCTCTACGAGCATCCCGCCGTGCTGGAGGCCGCCGTCGTCGGCAGCCCCGACCCGCGCTGGGGCGAGGTGCCCGCCGCCTACGTCGCCCTGCGCCCGGGCAGCGAGGTGACCGCCGAGGAGCTCGTCGCCTTCTGCGCCGCCCGGCTCGCCAGGTTCAAAGCGCCGAAGATCGTCCGCTTCGTCGACACGCTGCCGCGCAACCCCTCGGGGAAGGTGCTCAAGCGGGAGCTGCGCGACGAGGAACACCACCACATGGAAAGGACCTGAGTTGGCAACGGAGCTGACACCAGAGCAGAAGCAGCTGCGCGACGAGTTCATCGAGGCGCGCGGCTACTGGAACGAATTCTGGGACGGGCTGCTGCAGCTCGACCCCGACTTCTTCCAGGCGTACATCGCGTTCTCAGGCGTGCCCTGGAAGAAGGGGCCGCTGGAGCCGAAGTTCAAGGAGCTGATTTACATCGCCATCGACGCGGCGACGACGCACCTCTACGAGCCGGGCCTGCGCCAGCACATGCGCAACGCGCTCAAGTACGGCGCGACGAAGGAGGAGATCATGGAGGTGCTCGAGCTCGTGTCGGTGCTCGGCATCCATGCCTGCACCCTCGGCGTGCCGGTGCTGATGCAGGAGCTCGCGGCCGCCGGACAGGAGATCTGAGATGGACATCGGCATCACCATGCCCACGCACGGCCTGATCGAGCGCGACGAGCAGAATTTCTACCTCCAGCGCCTCGCGCCCGAGAACGTGCGACCGTACGAGTTCGCGCAGCTCGCCGACCGGCTCGGCTTCCACTCGCTGTGGTTCAGCGACCATGTCGTGATGGGCGCCGACCCCGATACGTACTACCCGCCGAACGAGTCGGGCAAGAAGGCGTACCCGTACCGGCCGACGATGTTCGACGCCGTGGTCGTGATGGGCGGCCTCGCTGCCGTCACCGAGAACATCCGCTTCGCGCCATCGGTGCACATCGCCCCGTACCGCCATCCGCTCTCGACCGCGCACCAGTTCGCCACGGCCGACTACCTGTCGAAGGGCCGCCTGATCATGACGGCCGGCATCGGCTGGGAGCCCGAGGAGTTCCGCGCGCTGGGCGCCGACTTCAAGAACAAGGCGAAGATCACCGAGGAGTGCATCGAGATCTGGAAGCGCGCCTGGACCGACGAGGTCGTCCGCTTCAAGGGTGACTTCTTCGACATCAAGGACGTCACGATGGATCCGAAGCCCTGGCAGCAGCCGCGGCCGCCGATCTACTTCGGCGCCGTCACCGAGCTCGGCTCGAAGCGCGCCGCGCGCTGCACCGACGGCCTCTACACGGTGCACCTCGAGCCATACCCCAGCGCCTCGATCTGGAAGGGCTCGATGGAGGCGGCGTTGAGGGAGGGCGAGCGGGTCGGCAAGGACATGCAGGACTTCTGGTTCGGCTCGTTCTGCTCGTGCCTGCCCGTCGGCGCCGACAGCGACTGGGCGAAGCAGGAGAAGCGGCCCACCCTGACCGGCACGAGCGAGCAGATCCTCGAGGAGATCGCGGAGTTCGCCGACCTGGGCTACCACCACCTGACGCTGCACGTCGTCTGCGACAGCGGGACGATCGAGGAACTGTTCGAGCTGACGCAGAAGCTCGGCGAGGAAGTGCTGCCCGAGGCGAAGAAGATCAAGACCAGATCTCTTGTCTAGGGCCCGCACCGCGACGTGGATGCGCGAGCGCGTCCTCGTGCGCGGCGCGCTGTTCGGCCGCTTCGCCGACGGCCGCATCACGCACTGGCTCGTGTTCAACGACCTGGCGCTGCTGCCAGCCTGACCGGGGCATGCTCCTTCCGGGCGCTGTCGCCGAACTCACCCTCCAGGCGTCTCTGGAGGGTGAGTTCGGCAAGAGGCGCCCGGCAGTGACCCGGGGGCGCTAGCGCCGGCCGAGGTCGCCGCGGGCGAAGACCTTGAAGGTCGGCTCGCCGCGGGGCACCTCGAAGAACTCGGGGTTGATGCACCCCAGCTTGCCGACCCGGTGCTCGAAGCATTTGTCCACCTCGACCTTGCACATCGGCAGCGGCTCGCGCTTCGCCTTGAAGCCACCGAAGCCGACGCGCGACGCCTCGGCGCGGCGCAGCAGGTCGATGTCGATCTCGACGGTGTAGACCTTCTGCATGCAGCCCATGAAGGTGTGCCCGTGATCCTCGTAGGCGTAGACGAACGGGCAGCTGCGCTCGAGGCAGGCCGCGGGGTATACAACCTTGTCGCAGTGAACGTGGCAGCGACGGCACTCGACCTCGTCCTGGGGACGCAGCGGCAGCGCCCGGGAGCGGCGCGCGGCGGCGCGGCTCTGCGGCGGGCTGCCGTCGGCGGAGGTCGGAGGCTGCTGCATTCTCCAATTGTGCGGCCATGCGGGGTGGCTGCGCAACCTTGCGGTGCAGCGTGTTTCGCGCTATGCGCGCGGTCTGGCAGAGGCCGAGCGGGCGGCCCGGCGGAGCCGCGAGCGGTAGATCGCTGCGGCAGGTGCCTCGACCGGTAGGTTATCGGCCGCATGACGAAGCGTATCCTCATGGCGGGGCTCGGCCTGGCCCCCGTCGTCATCGCCCTCCACTACGGCACCGATCTCTCGGACACCGTGCTGTTCGTGCTGGCAGCTCTGGCTCTCATCCCACTCGCCTGGCTGATCGGCGAGTCGACTGAGCACGCCGCGCACCACACGGGCCCCGGCGTCGGCGGCTTCCTGAATGCGAGCTTCGGCAATGCGCCCGAGCTGATCATCGCGCTGCTCGCCGTCCATAACGGGCTGACCGACGTCGTCCGCGGCTCACTCGTCGGCTCGGTCATCGGCAACCTGCTGCTCGTTCTCGGCTTCTCGCTGATCTTCGGCGGGAAGGGCGACCTCGACCGGATATCGTCGCTCGTGTCACTGGCGATCGTCGTCCTGGCAAGCGCTCTGTTCCTGATCCCGGCGATACCGAGCTGGAGCGGCGACCCCGACCGGCACTCGCTCGCCGTCCTCTCCCTGCCGGTGGCGATCGTGCTGTTCGTGATCTACCTCGTCGTCACCTGGCTCGCGCTGAAGCGCCACCGCAGCCTGCACACCTCCGACGAGGCCAGCGAGATGGCGGGGTGGTCGCTGCGCACGTCGCTGCTCGTGCTCACCGGTGCCACCGTGGTCACGGCCCTGGTCGCCGAGGTGCTGATCAAGACGGTCGAGACGTTCGCGCACAAGGCGCACCTCTCGGAGTTCTTCGTCGCGGTCGTGATCATCGCGATCGTCGGCAACGCGGCCGAGCACGGCGGCGCCGTCGTCGTCGCTGCCCGCGGCAAGATCAAGCTGGCCGCCGAGATCGCGCTGTCGTCGGGCGCGCAGGTCGCGGTCTTCCTGATCCCGGCGGTCGTGCTGGTGTCGTGGGCGATCGAACCGCTCGCGCTCTCGTTCCGGCCGGTGGAGCTAGCCGCGCTGGGTGGGGCGACGCTGTTCACGGCGGTGACGCTTCACCCGGGCCGGTCGAGCCGGCTGCGCGGTGGGCTGCTGGTCGGTGCCTTCGTCGTGCTCGCGGTCATCTTCTTCATCGTCGGCAACCGCTAGCCGGCCACCGCCGGCCACCGCCCGCCACCGCTCAGGAGCCGCCCAGCCGGACGATCGGCGCCAGGCGGGGCCAGAGCGCGGCCCTCGTGGTGGCGACGTCATAGAGGCTGGCACCGACGACCTCCTGCTGCAGCGCGCCGCGCACGAAGCCCGCGACGTCCGCCGTCGTGAGAGCATTCGCAATACCGCCGACCACATGCACCGGCACTATCGGATTACCCGCCAGCGCCCGCACGAGCGCGACGTTCGCGACCGTGTACGCAAAGGCGCCGTCGGCCCCGATCGAGCGGTAGCTCGAATACGCCATCGGGACGAAGGCGTCCAGCGAGGCGTTGAGCCGCTGCCAGGGGAAGCCCGGCCAGTAGTCGGGCTTGAGCAGCATGCCCAGCGGCGACGCGACGATCGCGCCGAGCGCGTACGGGCCCGGCGCGGCCGCGCGCACCCGGGCGACGAGGGCGAGCAGCCGGCTGGTACGGAGAGCCACGTTGCGCACGGTGGTGTCCTCGATGTCGAGGGCGAAGCTGTCGAACGAGCCGCCCGCTGCACTGCGGAAGCGGATGGCGGCAAGGGAGCGGCGGGCGTCGAGCGCGACGTTCTGGAAGCCGGGTAGGTACCAGGCGACCACGCGCAGCCCGGCCGCGTGGGCGGTGTCGAGAAAGACGCCGGTGAGGTCGGGCGACTGCAGGTCGTAGGGCCGCGACCAGCTCGACGTCTCCAGGAAGACGGTCGAGACGCCGCGCCGGACGAGCAGCGCGACCGTCGCCGAGGCGTTACGGCGGAGGTCGGTATCGAACACGTCCAGCCAGGCACCGAGGCCCTCGTAGGCAGTGGTGTCGACATAGGCGCGGGCCGGGGTCGGGGCGACTGGCCTGGTCGGGACGGCTGGCCCGGTTGGGGCGGCGCCCGTCGGAGAGGCGGCGAGGGCCGCGGCGACGACCGCGGTGACGAGAGTCGCGACGAGGGCGCCGGCGACGGGCCGGCGGCGCGGGCGGCGGCTACGCGCCATCGCCGCCCTCCACCACGAACGACTGCGGCTGGCGTGTCACCGCGTACGTGGCCCAGGTCATGCTCTCCACGGCGCCCGACAGGGCTCGGTGCAGCCGCAGCAACTCGCCGCGCTCCCGGCCCGCGCTCACGCGGTAGAGGTCGTCGCCCTCCTGCACAAGGCGCGACACGAACCGGCCGCGCGCCGCGCCCACCGGCTGCGCCTCCAGCGCGTCGTCGCGCCAGCGAAACGTGAACTCCGCGCCCTCCGACCACCAGCTGCCCAGCACCGAGCGCAGCGCGTCCGGCGCGGTCGTTCCCGGGCGCCACTCGTCGGGCCCGGCGAGCGCCTCGACGGCCTGCTCGGCCAGGTCGAGCGCGAGCGCCTGCGTGTCGAAGCCCGACGTCGTGTTGACGAGCACCACGGCGCCGATGCGATCCTTCGGGGCATAGACGACCTCGGCCAGGAAGCCCGGCATCGCGCCGCCGTGGCCGACGTAAATGCGCTCGCCGCGCCGGTAGAGGATGACGCCCAGGCCAACGCCACGCAGCCAGGCGATCTCGTCGGAGATCGTCTGCGGGACGCGCAGCTCCTCCGCGGTGGCAGGCGCAAGGACGGCCGGGTCGGGGTCGGCGAGGAAGGCGCCCCAGGCGCAGAGATCGGCTGCGGTGCTCCAGAGCTGGGCGGCCGCCGCCGTCGCGGCCAGGCGGACGTGCGGCTCGCGGTCGGCGACGTCCTCCCACGGGCGCACGTAGAGGCCCTGCGCGTGCGGCCCGACAGGGTCGAACGAGGTGCGCGCGAGGCCGAGCGGGTCGAGCAGGCGCTCGCGGACAACCGCCTCGTACGGCGCTCCTGCCCGCCGCGCGACGACCTGCCCGAGCAGCGCGAACGCGAGGTTGGAGTAGTGGAAGCGCTGGCCCGGCGGCAACGCCTGCTCCGCCTCGGGCAGTCGGGCAAGCAGCTCCTGCTCGTCGTGGTCGACGAGCGACTGCCAGATGGCGCCGGGCGGCTCGCGCTGCAGGCCGGAGAGATGCGCGAGCAGGCGCCGGATGGTGGGGCCACGGTGCGCCGGGACATCGAGGTGCTGCTCGAGCCGGTCGTCGAGGTCGAGCGCCCCCTGGTCGCGCAGCTGGAGGATCGCCACCGCCGTGAACGTCTTGGTGATCGAGCCAATGCGGTACGCGTGGTCGACGGTGGCGGGCGTCGGGGCAACGCCGTCCGCCGCGCCCGGCGCCGCGATGCCGACTGCGGTGCTCCACACCACGTCGCGCCCGTGCACGACCGCGGCGACCACGCTCGGCGAGCGCCGCTCGGACTGTGCCACCCGGACGAGCCGCTCGAGCGCGGCGGCCGGCACCTGACCGGCGCCCACGCGCTCAGCCACGGACGCCCAGCGCCTGCGGCATCAGCACGGCAGCCCGATCGATGTCGTCGTCCGAGACGTCAAGGTGGGTGACGGCACGCAGCACCGTCGGCCGGATCGTCCCCGTCAAACCGACGCCGGCAGCCGCCAGCCGGCGGATCGCCTCGGCCCCGGTGAGGCCGAGCGGGCCGACGTCTACCTGCACGAAGTTCGTCTCCGAGCGCGCCGGATCGACGGCCAGGCCCGCTGCCGCAAGCGCCTCGGCAAGCCTGCGGGCGCGGACATGGTCGTCGGCCAGCCGCGTGACGTTGTGGTCGAGCGCGTACAGCCCGGCCGCCGCGACGATGCCCGCCTGGCGCAGAGCCCCGCCGAACAGGTGCATCAGCCGTCGCGCCTCGGCCATCAGCTCCGCCGACCCGGCGAGCAGGGCGCCCAGGGGGCAGCCGAGCCCCTTCGACAGGCAGAGCGTGACGGTATCGAACGGCCCACCCAGGTCGGCCGCCGGCACACCGAGCGCAACCGCCGCGTTGAGCATGCGCGAGCCGTCGAGATGGAGCGCCAGCCCCAGCTCGCGGGCCGCCTCGACCACGGGCGCCAGCTCGTGCAGCTGCCACACCGCGCCGCCGGCGCTATTGTGCGTCGTCTCCAGCGCGACGATGCGGGTGCGCGGGTAGTAGTGGGGCCGGTCGGGCCGCACCGCGGCCCGTACCTGCGCGGCAGAGATCTTCCCGTGCTGCCCCGGCAGCCCTCTGCAGACCAGGCCGGAGTGGACAGCCGGCCCGCCCTGCTCGCTGATGAAGATGTGCTGGCTCTCCTCGCCGAGCACCTCGTCGCCGGGCCGGGAGAGGATCCGCAGGGCGATCTGGTTCGCAAGCGTCGCCGACGGCAGGAAGAGCGCCTCGTCCTGGCCGAGCAGGACGGCGCCGCGCCGCTCCAGCTCCACAACCGTCGGATCCTCGCCCATGTGGCTGTCACCGACCTCGGCCGACGCCATGGCGGCACGCATGCCGGCGCTCGGGCGGCTCTTCACGTCACTCCGCAACTCGATCATGCAAGCGATTGTCGCAGCCGCCACTCCGCGCCGCGCATCTCACCGGCCCGCGGCCGGCAGCTACCCTCCACGGGTGGATCTCGACCTGCTCGACAAGACGCTCGCCGCCGGCGGCCAGCCGAAGTACCGCGCCGGGCAGATCTGGGACTGGCTCGCAGGCGGCGTCCGCGGCTATCACGACATGTCGAACCTGCCGGCCGGGCTGCGCGAGCAGCTCGCGCAGGAGGTGCCCTTCTCGACGCTCGAGCTGGTCACCGAGGCGACCGCGAAGGACGGCACCGTCAAGGCGCTGTTCCGCACGCACGACGGCCATCCCGTCGAGGCCGTGCTGATGCGCTACAAGGATGGGCGCCGCTCGATCTGCGTCTCCTCACAGTCCGGCTGCCCGCTCACGTGCACCTTCTGCGCGACCGGTCAGATGCGCTTCGGGCGCAACCTGACGCCGTGGGAGATCGTCGACCAGGCACTCCACTTCCGGCGCAAGGAGGCGATCAATCACTGCGTCTTCATGGGCATGGGCGAGCCGCTGCTCAACCTCGACAACGTGCTGGCCGCGATCGAGCGCCTGCCCGCCATCGGCATCACGCACCGGCGCACCTCCGTCTCCACCGTGGGCTGGCTGCCGAACCTGACGCGCTTCATCGACGAGGTCGAGATCCCGATCCGCCTCGCGCTCTCGCTGCACGCGCCCGACACGGCGACGCGCAACAAGCTGATGCCGGTGAACGAGAAGTACCCGCTCGAAGCGGTGCTCGCGGAGTGCCACCGCTACTCGGTGCTGCGCAATCGCCGCGTGTACATCGAGTACGTCATGCTCTCCGGCGTCAACGACCGGCCCGACCAGGGCAAGGCGCTCGCCCGGCTGCTCGGCCGCGAGCACTTCAAGGTCAACCTGATCCCGTACAACCCCACCGGCGGCCTCTTCGACGGCTCATCGCGCGAGCGCATCGACGCCTTCCTGGCCGAGCTCGAGCGCGGCGGCGTGCCCACCACGGTGCGCCTCACGCGCGGCCGTGACATCCAGGCAGCCTGCGGCCAGCTCGCCGCCGAGCGCGCCCCCGCGGCGTAGGCTCCCCGCATGGGCAAGGTCTTCGACGAGATCGACGAGAAGCTCGCCGCGTGGATCGGCCAGCAGGCGTTGTTCTTCGTCGCAACGGCGCCGTCGGGCGCCGACGGCCACGCGAACGTCTCGCCGAAGGGGCCGATCGGCTCGCTGCGGGTCGGCGGCCCGCGCGAGATCGCGTACCTCGACATCCTCGGCTCCGGCTCCGAGACGATCGCGCACCTCCACGACAACGGGCGCATCTGCGTGATGCTCTGCGCCTTCGCCGGGCCTCCGCGGATCGTCCGCCTCCACGGGCGCGGCGAGGTGCACCAGATCGGCGATCCTGGGTTCGCCGCGCTGGCGGCACGGTTCGACTTCACGCCCGACCGGGGCGCCCGCTCGATCATCCGCATCGACCTCGAGCGCATCGCCGACTCGTGCGGCTTCGACGTCCCGCTGCTGGAGCTCACCGGCACGCGCCCGCAGCGCGAGGCGTGGAACGAGAGCCGGCTGCGCAGCCACGGCGAGGGCGGCCTGCTCGACTACATCCGCGAGAACAACGCACAGAGCATCGACGGGTTGCCGGGCATCGCCGTCGAGCGGCTGCCCGCACGCCCGTGAGCACAGCCCGGTGACCTCTTTCGTCCTCCTCCACGGCGCCTGGCACGGGGCCTGGTGCTGGGACGGGCTGGCGCCGCTTCTCGGCGGGCACGTCGAGGCGGTCGACCTGCCGGGGCACGGCGCCGACACCACGCCCGTCGCCGGCTGCACGCTCGACGCCTACGTGGCGCGCGTTGTCGAGGCGCTGGAGCGCGCGCCGCAGCCGGCCGTGCTCGTGGGCCACAGCCTGGGCGGCATCACGGTGGCCCAGGCCGCCGAGCAGCGCCCCGACCTCGTCCGCGCGGCTGTCTTCCTGGCTGCGTACATGCCGCGCGACGGCGAGAGCGGCTACGGCCTCGCGCGGCTCGACACCGCGTCGGCGATCACCCCGGACTGCTGCGTCATGCGCGCCGGCGACGGCCTGCTCGACCTCGTCCCGGGGCGGATCCGCGACGCGCTGTACGACGGCTGCCCGGAGGTGCTGGCGGACGCGGCGGTCGCGCGGCTCTGCCCCGAGCCGCTGAAGCCGATGGGCACCCCGGTCGCGCTCACCGCCGAGCGCTTCGGCAGCGTCGAGCGCGTGTACGCCCTGTGCCTGCGCGACCGGATCGTGACGCCCACGCTGCAGCGGCAGCTCGTCGCGGCGCAGCCCTGTCGCATCGTCGAGCTGGACGCCGGCCACTCGCCGTTCCTGAGCCACCCGCGCGAGCTCGCCGTGGCGCTCTCGGCGCTCTAGATGGGCGCCGCGTCGGGACGGCGCCGCGTCGGGACGGGGCCGCGCCGCCGGGTCAGGCGGGCGAGCCGTCGCGCGTGAGCACGAGCCCCGTGGCCAGGCCGGTCTCGAGCAGGCGCGTGAACACCGAGCGCACCCCGATCACGCGCTTCTCCGGCAGCTTCAGCGACTCGGCGAGGGCGCTCCCGTAGACCTGCTCGAGCACCGCGACGGTCGCGGGGTCGCAGTGCTCGGCGATGATCGCGCTGCGGCCGCGCTCACACACCTCGTCCAGAGCCCACGAGAAGCGGAGACCGAGGTCGGCCGGCTGCTCGCGCCGCTCGGGCAGGTACACGCCGATCAGCAGGCCCGCCGCGAACGCCTCGGCGCCGTTGGTGAGCCCATCCCAAAGCGCGTCGGTGGCATGAACCAGCAGCTCCTCGGCGACGCCGAGCACCTGCCACACGAGGTACTCCCACTCGATGCCGAGCGCCTCGACGATGGCCGAGAGCGACCTCGCCGTGCCGACGATCTCGACGGCACGGGCGAAGTCGGCCTCTGTGTATCCGGTGCTCATGGTGAACATCTCCACAGCCGATCATCGACCGTCCACGGAATGAGGTAAGCAGATTCACTCGGGCGAGTGGACTGCGCGCTCCGCCTCAAGATCGGGGTGGCTCTCGTAGCCGTAGCGCAGCACCAGCCGCTTCGCCGCGAGCACCTCGTCGAGGCGGCGAACCGGCCGCGAGGTCGGCGCCTCCTTGACCCGCTCGGGCTCCTCAGCAGCCTCGCGCGCGATCTCGAGCATGGCGTCGCAGAAGGCGTCGAGCGTCTCCTTTGCCTCCGACTCGGTCGGCTCGATCATCAGCGCCTCGGGCACGACGAGCGGGAAGTAGACGGTAGGCGGATGATAGTCGAAGTCCATCAGCCGCTTGGCGACGTCGAGCGCGGTAACGCCGTGCTCGCGCTTGAGCCCGCGGGCCGAGAGGACGAACTCATGCATGCAGAGGCGGTCGTACGGCACCTCATAGGCGCCCTTCAGTCGGGCGAGCATGTAGTTCGCGTTGAGCACTGCCGCCTCGGACATCTCCTTCAGCTCCGGGCCGTAGCGCCGGATGAACGCGTACGAGCGGACGAAGACGCCGAACGGGCCGAGCCAGCCGCGCACCTTGCCGATCGACTGCGGCCGGTCGTGGTCGAGCCGGAACACGTCGCCGTCGCGGACGACCTGCGGCTTCGGCAGGAACGGGTCGAGCATGGCGCGCACGGCGATCGGCCCGCCGCCCGGCCCGCCGCCGCCGTGCGGCTGCGAGAACGTCTTGTGCAGGTTGATGTGGACGACATCGAAGCCCATGTCGCCCGGGCGCGAGATGCCGCACACCGCGTTGAGGTTGGCGCCGTCGTAGTACATGAGGGCGCCGGCGCCGTGCATGATCGCCTCGATCTCGGCGATGTTCTCCTCGAACAGGCCGAGCGTCGACGGGTTCGTCAGCATCAGGCCCGCGGTGCGCGGCCCCACCTTGGCCCGCAGGTCGGCGACATCGATGTTGCCGCGCTCGTCGGTCTTCAGGCCGACCACCTCGTAGCCCGCCATGATCACGCTCGCCGGGTTCGTGCCGTGCGCGGTGTCGGGGAGGACGATCTCACGCCGCTCGGCGTCCTCGCCGCGAGCCTGGAAGTACGCCCGCATCACCAGCAGCCCCGTCAGCTCGCCCTGCGAGCCGGCCGCCGGCTGCAGCGTCACCGCGTCGAGGCCGGTGACCTCGCACAGGATCTCCTGCAGGCGCCACATCAGCTCGAGGGCGCCCTGGGCGGCCTCCTCGGCCTGGCACGGATGGAGGTTGGCAAAGCCGGGCAGGGCCGCCGCGCGCTCGTTGAGGCGCGGGTTGTGCTTCATCGTGCAGGAGCCGAGCGGGTAGAAGCCGGTGTCGATGCCGAAGTTGCGGTTGGCGAGCGCCGTCACATGGCGGACGAGCTCGGGCTCGGCGACCTCCGGCAGGCGCGGCGCCGCGGCGCGGGCGAGCTGCGCGGGCACGGCCACCACCGGCAGTCCCGCATACGCGGGCAGCGAGCCGGCGCGCCGCCCGGGGCGCGACTTCTCGTAGATCAGCTGCACTGTGCGATCACCTCCGCCAGGCGGTCGATCTCGGCCGGGGTGCGCTTCTCGGTGAGCGCGACCAGCAGCACGTCGTCCATGCCGGGAAAGTCGCGACCGAGCGGGACGCCGGGGTTGACGCCGAGCGCGCGCGCCTTCCGCGCGACCGCCTCGGCCGAGGCACCACCGGGCAGCCGCACCGCCAGCTCCTTGAAGGTCGTGCGCCCGGGGAACGCGAGCGGCAGGCCGAGGCGCGCGGCGGTGTGCGCCGACAGCGACATCAGCAGCTCGCCGAGCTCGCGCAGGCCTTGCGGGCCGTGCCAGCACAGCGTCAGCCAGCCGCCGAGCGCGATCAGCGTCTGGTTCGTCGTCATGTTCGAGGTCGCCTTCTCGCGGCGGATGTGCTGCTCGCGGGTCTGCAGCGTCAGCACGTAGGCGCGCTTGCCCTCGCTGTCGAGCGTCTCGCCGACGATGCGGCCGGGCATCTTGCGCACCAGCTCGATCTTCGCGGCCATGAAGCCGAAGTGCGGGCCGCCGAACGACATCGGGTTGCCGGCGCTCTGCCCCTCGCCAATCGCGATCGCGCAGCCGTAGGCGCCGGGCGCCTCGACGACGCCGAGCGACAGCAGGTCGACATGCGCCACCGGCAGCGCCCCCGCCTCGTTGGCGGCGGCAGCCAGCGCCGGACCGTCCTCGAGGCAGCCGAAAACGTTGGGGGTCTGGAAGATCGCGCAGGCCGCGCCCTCGCACGCGCGCGCCCACGCGGCGGCGTCGGTCGTGCCGCCGTCGTGCGGCACCGTGACGACCTCCATGCCGAAGCCGGGCGCAAAGGTGGCGACGATCTGGCGCACCATCGGATGCAGCGACTCGGCCAGGACGACCTTCGTGCGGCCGGTGTGCGCCTTCGCCAGGAAGCAGGCGTCGGCGGCGACCGTGCAGCCGTCGTAGCCCGAGGCGTTGGATACCTCCATGCCGGTCAGCTCGCAGATCGCGGTCTGGTACTCGAAGATCGCCTGCAGCACGCCCTGGCTCATCTCTGGCTGGTACGGCGTGTATGCAGTGAGGAACTCGCCGCGTGACATCAGGACGTCGACGACGGCAGGCGTGTAGTGGTCATAGACGCCGTAGCCGAGAAACGAGAGCTCCTGGCCGACGTGGACGTTGCGGCCGGCGAGCTCCTCGAGGTGCCGCGCCAGCTCGAGCTCGGAGAGCGCGGGCTCAAGGTCGAGCGGGCGGCGCAGCCGGAACGCCTCCGGGATGTCGCGGAACAGCTCCTCGACGGTGGCGACGCCGACTGTCGCCAGCATCGCCTCGCGGTCGGCGTCGGTCAGTGAGAGGAAGCTCACTACTGCGTCGCCACGTGCGCGCGGTAGGCGTCCGGGCTCATCAGCTTCGCCGTCTCGCCCGGGTCGGTGAGGCGGATGCGTATCAGCCAGCCGTCGCCGTAGGACGCCTCGTTGATCGTCTCGGGCTCGTCGGTCGCCTTCGCGTTGACCTCGAGCACGACGCCCGACAGCGGCGAGATGAGGTCGCTGACGGCCTTCACCGACTCGACCTCGCCGTACGCCTCGCCCATCAAGATCGCGGCGCCGACGTCGGGCGCCTCGTAGTGGACGATCTCGCCCAGCGCATCCTGCGCGAACCAGGTGATGCCGAGCGTCGCCTCATCGCCCTCGATGCGGGCCCAGTCGTGCTCGTGGTGGTATAGCAGTCCGTCGGGGTAGATCTCAGGAGCCGCCATCGGTGCCCTCCTCCTTGCGATAGATCGGCTTCTGGACGACGCGCGCCCGGGCCTCGCGGCCCCGCACGTCGATGGTGATGGTGGAGCCCGGCGTCGCCAGCGCGGCAGGCACGTAGCCCAGGCCGATACCCACTTCCAGGGACGGCGAGTGGGTGCCCGAGGTGACCTCGCCGCCCTCGCGGATCGCCATGCCATGGCGCGGGATCGCCTTCTCGGCCATGACGAAGGCGGCCAACCGGCGGGCCGGCCCCTTGGCCTTGACGGTGCGCAGGGCGGCAGCGCCCGTGAACTCCTTGTCGAGCGCGCACACCCAGCCGAGCCCGGCCGAGATCGCATCCGTCTCCGCGGTGATGTCGTTGCCGTGCAGCGGGTAGCACAGCTCCAGGCGCAGGGTGTCGCGCGCGCCCAGGCCGCAGGGGACGACGTCGCGGGCGAGCACCGCGTCCCACAGGCGCACCGCGTCGCTCTCCGCGCACATCAGCTCGACGCCCTGCTCGCCGGTGTAGCCGGTGTGGCAGGCCATCACCTCGATGCCGTCGACGGTGGCGGGCGCGTGCGTGAACGCGGGCGCGGCAGGCAGCCCGAGCCGTTCGAGCGCGCGCGGGCCCTGCACGGCGATCAGGGCATGGTCGTCGGAGACGTCGCGGACGTCGGAGCCACGCAGCTCGCGCTCCTTCAGCCAGGCGAAGTCGTCATCGCGGTTGCCCGCGTTGACGACGAGCAGCCAGCGAAACGCATCGAGCCGGTAGGCGATCAGGTCGTCGACGATGCCGCCCTGCTCGTTGGTGAGGAGCGTGTACTGCGCCTGGCCGGGTGCGACGCGGTCGAGGTCGTTGGAGAGCACGCCCTGCAGGAACTCCAGCGCGCGTGGGCCCTCGACCTCGAACTCGCCCATGTGCGAGACGTCGAACGCACCGGCATCGCTGCGGACGGCCCGGTGCTCGCCAATCACGCCCTCGTACTGGACGGGCATCTCCCAGCCGGCGAACAGCACGATGCGTGCGCCCAGGGCCACGTGGCGGTCGTAGAGCGGGGTCCTGCGCAATTTTGGCACCAAAATTAATCCTAGCGACGGGGGTGGCGGGTGGCGGCAGACGTGGAGCGCCCGGGGAGCCCGGCGCCCGACACGACTCCGGCACGCGGCTGGCACGGACTCGGCAATCACTCGCTGGAGGCGACATTGCGCGTAGGCCGTGATCCCGAGACGATCCGCCGCTGGATCGGTTCCGGCCGACTGCGAGCGAGCAAGGTCGGTACCCAGCACGTGATCGAGGAGGCCGACCTCGACGGGGTGATCGACGAGGGAGCTGCACTCCACCTGCGGGCCGCGTGGGCCGTCACCCGCTCGGGTCGGCCGATACCGAATCCCGTGGCGGCCATTGCACGAGCTCGCAGCGGACGTTGACGCTCGTCGTCGACGCGAGTGTCGCGGTTCCAGCCTGCCTCTCGGCAGAGGGCTTCGAGCCTGACGAACGACCTCGACCTGCGCTAGCGCCGAGCGCCGTCAACACCTCAGTTGTCGCGCAGGAAGCTCGGCACCTCGAGGACGTCCGCGGGGACGTCGAACGAGGTGGTCGTCGACTCGGGCTGGCGCTCGCTGCTCGACCGGTCGGCGCCGCGGCCATACGGCTCGCGGGCAGCCTCACGACGGGGCCGGCTTTTCTTCGGGCCGAACCCGGTGGCGATCACGGTGACGCGCACCTGGTCGCCGAGCGAGTCGTCGATGACGGCGCCGAAGATGACGTTGGCGTTCTGGTCGGCGGCGCTGGTGACGACCTCGGCCGCCTCGTTGACCTCGAACAGGCCGATGTCGCTGCCCGCGGTGATGTTGAGCAGGATGCCGGTGGCGCCGTCGATGGCGGCCTCCAGCAGCGGCGAGCTGACGGCCATGCGAGCGGCCTCGGCGGCGCGGTTGTCGCCCGTGCCGATGCCGATGCCCATTAGGGCGGAGCCGGCGTCGCGCATGATCGTGCGCACGTCGGCGAAGTCGAGATTGACGAGGCCGGGCACCGTGATCAGGTCGGTGATGCCCTGCACGCCCTGGCGGAGCACGTCGTCCGCCTGCCGGAACGCCTCGACGATCGTCGTCTTGCGGTCGACCACATGGAGCAGCCGGTCATTCTCGATCACGATCAGGGTGTCCACGCGGTCGCGCAGGTCGGCGATGCCCTCCTCGGCCTGGGCCGAGCGCCGCTTGCCCTCGAACAGGAAGGGCCGCGTGACGACACCGACGGTGAGCGCCTCCAGCTCGCGCGAGAGCTCGGCGATGATCGGCGCGGCGCCCGTGCCGGTGCCGCCGCCCTCGCCGGCGGTGACGAAGACCATGTCGGCGCCCTTCAGCGCCTCCTTCAACTCGTCGCGCGTCTCGATCGCGGCGGCACGCCCCACTGCGGGGTCTGCGCCGGCGCCGAGGCCACGCGTGGTCTTCGAGCCGATATGGATCTTGACGTCGGCGTCGCACATCTGGAGCGCCTGAGCGTCCGTGTTGACGGCGATGAACTCGACGCCCGAGACGCCTGCGTCGACCATCCGGTTGACGGCGTTCGTCCCGCCGCCGCCGACGCCGACGACCTTGATCACTGCGAGGTAACTACCCGACTGGTCTCTCATGCTCAACGCGGCTCGATCTCAAGCTGTAGTGGAGGGTGTGGGTGCCGAGCCTCTCCTTTCACCTGAGAGTACGTGTAGCGGGTCACCGTGTCAACGCCCTTTCTGGGGATGTGCAGGGGACAACCCTAACCCTCAACCTTCGACTTGAGAGTTTGTGCCGGCGACCGGACGCTCGGGAACGCTCACGTCGACGTAGCGCTGGGCGGTGCCGCCGGCGAGGATCCGGCGCGCGATCGCGAGCTTCAGCGGCAGCTGCTGCAGCGATCCCAGGCGCACCTCGAGACCGTTGCGCAGGGTGTAGCTGAGCTTGTCCTCGCCGGCGTCGACGAAGCGCACGCGGAGACCGCCGACCCCGTCGTGGAAGACCGCGGTGGCTGCCTGGACGGCCGCCAGCAGGCGGGCCTCCCCGACGGTGCCACCCACCCCGAGGTCGGTCTCCGTGGACACCCAGATCCGTGGCAGCAGCAGCTGGACGGTACGCGGGACGGCGGCCAGGATCCGGCCGCGCTCGGAGACGACGTAGGAGCTCTTGCCCTGCCGCAGCACCGCGACCCGGCGTGCTGTCGTGATCGACACGCGCAGGTCATGCGGGAAGGCCCGGTCGATCGTGGCGGTCTCGACCTCCGGCAGCAGGATGAGCCGCTCGGCAACATCGGCGCTGCCGACGCGTAGCAGGCTCTGGCCCTGGAGCGGCTCGAGCGCCACCCGGATGCGGCCGGCGAGCGGGCCCGACACGCCCTGCACCTCGATGTGCCGCACGGCGACCAGCGCTGTCTGGCGGGCCACCACGAACAGCGCCACCGCGATGCCAACGAGCGCGAAACCGACCAGCAGCGAGCGGCCGGAAGGGATCAGCCGGTCGAGTACGGCGGCGGACGGACGCGGCTGCGCCACCGTGATGGCGCGCGCTCTCCCCCGGGCTGCGGTTCTCGGCACCCTCCCCTGTTCGGCGTCGGGCTCCCGTGTCCTACTCGACGGCCGGCAACTCGAGGCCACCCAGCAGCACGACCTCGTGCTCGAGCATGACCCCGAACTGGTCGCGAGCGCGCCGCCGCGCCTCCACCATCAACGCCACCGCGTCGGCCGCCAGCGCACCGCCCTCGTTCTCGATGAAGTTGGCATGACGCGGCGAGATCACGGCGCCGCCGCTGCGGTGGCCCTGGAGGCCGCACAGCTCGATCAGCCGACCTGCCCCGAGCTCGCCCGGCGGGTTCTTGAAGACGCTGCCGAACGTGCGCCGGTTGGTCGGCTGGCTCGCCTTACGGCGCGCGTTCAGCTCGGCGACGTGGGCCCGGATCTCGGCCGGGGGCCGCTGCGTGAGGCGGTACTCGACGACCGCCACCACCTGACCGGGCGCCAGGCCGGAGTGGCGATAGGTGAGGTCGAGCCCGGCCGGGGTGCGCCAGGCCGCGCCGCCGGCATCCACCACGAGCGCGCGCTCCATGACGCTCGCCCAGTCGCTGCCGTAGGCGCCGGCGTTCATGCGGACGCCGCCACCGGCGGTGCCGGGAATCGCGCAGGCGAACTCGAAGCCGCCGAGGCCGGCGCGGCGGGCGTGGTGGAGGCACACTGCGTTGGCGGCGCCGCCGCCGGCGACGAGCAGGCTGCCCTCGACGATGACCGCGGCAAGGGCGCCGCCCAGGCGCAGGACGAGCGCGTCGACGCCGTCATCGTGGGCGAGCAGGTTCGAGCCGAGCCCGAGCGGCACCACCACCACAGAGCGCTCGGCGGCCCAGTGCAGCGCCTCCTCCAGCTGCGAGAGCGTCGCCGGCTCGGCGTACCAGCGGGCAGGGCCGCCCGCACCGAAGGTGGTGTGCCGCGCCAGCGAGACGTGCTCCCTGACCTCCAGAGTACCGTCCCCGGCGCTCATGCCAGCTCCGTGAGCAGCAGCGCCCCGGCCGACTCGACGTCGCCGGCGCCGACCGTCAGCACGACGTCGCCGGGCCGGGCCAGCGCCGCCAGATAGCGGGCGCCGTCCGCGAGCGCCGGCATCCAGCCGATCGGCATACCGGGGCGGCGCGCCGCGAGGGCTTCGACCACGAGCTTGCCGGTGACACCGGGGACGGGTTGCTCGCGGGCCGGGTAGATGTCGGCGACCGCGACGGCGTCGGCGTCAGCCAGCGCGACGGCGAACGCGTGCTGCAGGTGGAGCGTCCGCGAGTAGAGGTGCGGCTGGAACAGCACGAGCACGCGCGTGAAGCCGGCGCTGCGGGCGGCGGCGATGGTTGCCGCGACCTCGGTGGGGTGATGGCCGTAGTCGTCGACGACAGTGACGCCGCGCACCTCGCCCTTGCGCTCGAAGCGGCGGCCGACACCGCGGAAGCGCGCGAGCACCGGCGCCGCCTCGGCGGGCGTGACGCCCGCCAGCTCGAGCGCGGCCAGCGCAGTGGCGGCGTTGCGCCGGTTGTGGTCGCCGGGGACGGCGAGCGGGAAGTCGACGGGCTGGAGCAGGCTGCCGCGAACCGCGTGCGGCGCCCGGCCGAGCCAGGCTTCGAACAGCTCCTCCACCTCGGCGAGCGAGGCGAAGGTCGTGTGGTGGTCGAGATCGACGTTGGTGACGACGGCGATCTGTGGCGCCAGCAGCTCGAGCGTGCGGTCGGACTCGTCGCCCTCGGCC
Source organism: Actinomycetota bacterium (assembly GCA_947445525.1). Classification (GTDB taxonomy): domain Bacteria; phylum Actinomycetota; class Thermoleophilia; order Gaiellales; family Gaiellaceae; genus CANFDS01. Next base: position 26,309 of record CANFDS010000003.1, read on the forward strand.
ACGAGCCAGCCCTCCCCCGCACCGGCGTTGCCGCCGAGCTGTGGCACCAGCCCGCCGATCAGGTACGACGGGTCGCGCCCGAGCTCGGCCAGGGTGAAGGCGATCATCGACGACGTCGTCGTCTTGCCGTGAGCGCCGGCGACGACGATCGACGGGCGCAGCGAGACGAGCTCGGCGAGGAAGGCGCCGCGGGAGCTGCCGTCGGCCCGCCCGGCGTAGGCCGTCGAGACGATCACCTCGTAGCCCGGCGGCGGGGCCGGTGGCTCCGGCGCGATCGTGATCGCCACACCGGCCAGCGGCGCCAGGTACGGCGTGTCGTTGCGATCCCAGCCGGCCACCTCCGCGCCCCACGCCCGCGCCACGACGGCGAGCGCGCTCATGCCGGCGCCGCCGATGCCGGCGAACCAGATGCGGCGCCCGGCGAGCGGGCCCGCCACCCCGTCAGCGGGCAAGCGCGATCAGCTCCCGCGCTATCTCGTCGGCCGCCTGGGGCCGCGCCAGCACCAGCATCGCGGCCCGCATCGCCGCCAGCCGGCCGGGGTCGCCGAGCAGCTCCCGGATCAGCGGCGGCACGCGCTCCAGCTCGGGCTGGGGGACGATGACGGCGCCGCCGCCGGCCTCGAAGTGGCGGGCGTTCTTCGTCTGGTGATCGCCGGTCGCGAAGGGGAAGGGAACAAGGATGGCGGGCTTTCCGGCGGCGGCGACCTCCCACACGGAGCCGCCCGAGCGGGCGACGACGAGGTCGCTTGCCGAGAGCGCGGCGCCGAAGTCGTTGGTGAACGCGACGAGCCGGTACCCGGCGCGGGCGACCCGGGGCTCGAGGGCGGCGTAGTCGCGCTCGCCGCACAGATGAAGCACTGCCGGGCCGTGCCCACCGCCGCCCGCTCTGCCCCCGCTCTCGGCGCCACCGAACTCCGCGACCACGAGCTCGTTGAGCGCCCGCGCGCCCTGGCCGCCACCGAACACCAGCAGCACCGGCCCCTCGGCCGGCAGCCCGAACAGCTCCCGCGCCGCGGCGGGATCCACCGGCCGCGACCGGGCCGGTACCGGCCGGCCCGTCACGCGCACCTTCGAGCCCGACACACCGTCGACCGGGAGGGCCAGGAAGAGGCGCCGCGCGAACGGCAGCGCGAGCCGGTTCGCCAGCCCGAGATGCGCATCCGACTCGGTGAGGGCAGCCGGGATACGGCGCAGCGCGGCAGCCATCACCATCGGTCCGGCGACGTAGCCGCCGCCACCCAGCACGACGTCCGGCCGGCGTGCGGCGAGGATCCGTAGACACGCCAGCGGCGCCATGGCCGCCCGCCCGAGGGCGTACAGGAGCGGCAGGCCGGGCCGGCGCGGAAAGCCGGAGATCCGGAAGCTGTCAAAGGGGTAGCCGGCCTCAGGAGCGAGACGCGCTTCGACGCGATCCGGCGACCCGGCCCACGTCACTTGCACGCCGCGCTGCTGGAGCGCTTCGGCGATCGCCAGTGCCGGCAGGACGTGCCCTGCTGTCCCCCCGGCTGCGATCAGGCACCGCAGCTGTCTTTTCTGCAACGTCATGGCTCCTGGCGATGTTAAGGAGAACGCCCACGGCTGCGAGCGTCACGATCAGTGCGGTGCCACCGTACGACACGAACGGCAGCGGGATGCCGGTGAGCGGCGCCAACCCCATCACGGCGGCCAGGTTGATCGCCGCCTGCCCGCAGACGAGCACCGTCATACCGGCGGCGAGCCGCTTGCCGAACGGGTCGCGGCAGGCAAGCGCGATGCGGAAGCCCGCATAGCCGAAGAGGATGAAGCCGGCGATGACGGCGACCGAGCCGACGAGCCCGAGCTCCTCGCCGATGATGGCGAAGATCATGTCGGTGTGCGACTCGGGCAGGTAGAAGATCTTCTGGACGCCGTTGCCGAGCCCGACGCCGAAGATGCCGCCGGAGCCGAGGCCGATCAGTGCCTGGACAGTCTGGAACCCTGCCCCCTGCGGGTCGGCCCACGGGTCGAGGAAGCTGAGGACGCGGGCGCGGCGGTACGGCTCGATCCAGACCACGACTGCCCCGATTGGCAGCGTCACGCCCATCGCCAGCGAGAGCGGTCGCAGCGGCGTCCCGGCGATGAGCAGCATGCCGGCGACCATCACAACCAGCGAGATTGTCGTGCCGAGGTCGGGCTGCGCGAGCAGCAGCACCGCGAAGAGCCCGATCAGCAGCCCCCACGGCCGGGCGAGCTCGCCGAGGGTCTGCGGCGGGCGCTGCCGGGCGAGCAGGCTGGCAGCCCAGATCGCCACGGCGAACTTCGCGAACTCCGAGGGCTGGAAGACGAGCGGGCCGAAGCCGATCCAGCGGCGTGCGCCGTTGATGACCGGCCCCAGGCCGAGCACGAGCAGCAACAGCAGCAGGCTGGCGCCGATCAGCATCGGTGCGAGCTGGCGCAGCCGGCGGTAGTCGGTGCGGGCGAGGATCGCCAGCAGGGTAACGCCGATCGCCGCCCAGATCCCCTGGCGCATGAGGTAGTAGGTCGGGTTGCCGCTCGTGACGGTGGCCGAGCCGGAGGTGGCGCTGAACACCATCACCAGGCCGAAGGCGAGCAGTGCGAGCGTGACGAGGACGAGCAGGTTGGACTCGACGCGGGACTTCACGGCCGGCCCTCGCGGGCCTTGCCCCGGACCGTGCCGAGCAGCTCTCGCCGGAGAATCACCCGTCAAGGTTCGACACGAGCCTGCGGTATTCCTCGCCGCGGTGCTCGAAGTTGTCGAACTGGTCGAAGCTCGCGCACGCCGGCGACAGCAGCACGACGTCGCCGGGGCGCGCGGCGGCAGCAGCGTGGGCGACCGCGACGGCCAGAGTGCCGGCACGCTCGTAGGTGGCCCCGGCACGGTCGAGCGCCGCCGCCAGCTCCTCGGTCGCCTCGCCGATCAGGTAGATGGCCCGCGCCCGGCCGCGCGTGTCCGCGGCCAGCTCGTCGAAGCTCTCTCCCTTCAGCGAGCCACCCAAAATCACCAGCAGCGGCGCCGCGAACGCGGCCAGGGCGCGGCGGGCGGCAGCAGTGTTCGTCGCTTTCGAGTCGTTCACGTAGCGCACGCCGGCGAGCTCGCGCACGGGCTCCAGCCGGTGCTGGACGCCAGGAAAGGTCAGCAGCGCCTCGGCGATCGCACTGTCCGGGATGCCTGCCGCCCGCGCCGCGGCGGTAGCAGCGGCGGCGTTCTCGCGGTTGTGGGCGCCGGGGATGAGCGGCTCGGCCGGCAGCGCGTCGGTGGCCGCGAACTCGCTGCGCCGCCCCTCACCCGGAACCGCAGCGAACCCGCGCGGGACGACCGCCACGTCGGCAGGCCCCTGCGCCGCGAAGATGCGCAGCTTCGCTGTCCGGTACGCAGCGAGGGTGCCGTGCCGGTCGAGATGGTCGGGCTCGAGGTTCAGCAGCACGGCGATGCGCGGCCGGAACGACTCGACGTCCTCGAGCTGGAACGACGACGTCTCGCAGACGACCCAGGCCTCAGGAGCCGTCGCCTCCGGGTCGACGCTGGTGAGGGCGCGGCCGACGTTGCCGGCAACCTCCACGGGCAGGCCTGCGGCCCGGAAGATCGCGCCGAGCAGCTCCGTCGTCGTCGTCTTGCCGTTGGTGCCGGTCACGGCCACGAACGGCCGCGGAGCGAGCAGTCGGAAGCCGAGCTCCACCTCGCTCCAGACCGGCACGCCGCGTCGCCCGGCCTCGGCCACGAGCGCGTGCTCGCCCGGCACACCGGGGCTCTTGACGAGCAGCCCGGCGCCGTCCAGCAGCGCCGCGTCGTCGTCGGGCCCGAGCTTGCGGTCGACGCGCACGACCTCGACGCCCCGCCGCTCGAGCGCCGCTGCAGCGGCCATGCCCGAGCGCGCCAGCCCCAGCACGACGACCCTCCGAGGCAGCTCCATCAGCCGCGGAAGAACTTGAAGTAGTAGCGGTAGTACAGCGCGAAGCCGCCCGCGCAGAGGATCGCCGCGATGATCCAGAAGCGCACCATGATCTTCGTCTCCGACCACGACTTCATCTCGAAGTGGTGGTGAATCGGCGCCATCAGGAACACCCGTTTGCCGTAGCGCTTGAACGAGGCGACCTGGATGATCACCGAGAGCGCCTCGATCAGGAAGATGCCCCCGATGAACAGCAGCAGCACCTCCGTCTTCATGACGATTGCGAAGCCGGCGAGCGCCCCGCCCAGGGCCATCGAGCCGGTGTCCCCCATGAAGACCTCGGCCGGAAAGGCGTTGAACCAGATGAAGCCGACGATGCCGCCGATCAGCGCTGCGCAGAGGATGGCCAGGTCGAGGTAGAGCTGGTTTCGGCTGCCGGGCGGCCCCGAGCGGATGTACGCGATCACGATCATCGAGAGAAAGGTGAAGAGGGCGATCACGCCGGTACCGCCCGCGAGGCCGTCGAGGCCGTCGGTCAGGTTCACCCCGTTGGCGGCGCCCGCGATGATCAGAAAGAGGAAGGGGTACCAGCCGTACGAGAGCGGCAGCGAGACGTCGGCGATCGGGATGTAGACCGAGGTCGAGAAGCCACGGTGCTGGAGGACGATCGAGACGACCACCGTGATCAGGGCGAGCAGCAGGAGCTTCCAGCGGCCGGAGAGGCCGAGCGAACGGCGCTTCGTCAGCTTTGCCCAGTCGTCGACGAAGCCGATCGCAGCGCAGCCCATCGTGATGAAGAGGACGAGCAGCGCGTTCGTCGTGTAGCGGTTGAGCGCAAGGAAGGGGATGATGGCCGCCACCAGGAAGAGCAGACCGCCCATCGTCGGCGTGCCCTGCTTGGCCCGGTGGTGCTGTGGCCCGTCCTCGCGGATCGGCTGCCCGAAGGTGTTCGTGCGCAGGAACTCGATGAACTTCGGGCCCGCGGCGATCGAGATCGCGAGCGCGATGAGTGCAGAGACGACGATCCTAACCATCGTGCCTAGGTTCTCAGACGGCTCGGAGGGCGTCGGCCACGCGCTCCAGCCCCATCGACCGTGACGCCTTCACGAGCACGTGGTCGCCGGGCCGGAGAGACGTACGGGCGAGGGCGATCGCGGCGTCGGCGTCGGGCGCCCAGGCACCCGGCGGCCCCTCGTCGAGGTAGTGCCGGCCCAGCTCGCCGACGGCGACCAGCTCGTCGACGCCGAGCTCACGCGCGATCCGCCCGAGCTCACGGTGCAGCTGCGGCCCCGTCGGGCCGAGCTCGGCCATCGTGCCGAGGATGGCGACGCGCCGACGGCCGTGCGCCCGTCGCGCCTGGTGCTCGAGCGCGGCGCGCAGCGAGCCGGGATTGGCGTTGTAGGCATCGTTGACGAGGACACCGCCGCCGGCGAGCGGATACTCCTCGCCGCGCCAGGCCGCCAGCACGAGCCGCGAGGCGCCCTCGGCCGCCCGGTCGAGTGGCAGGCCGAGCGCGTCGTAGGCGACGAGCGCGGCCAGCGCGTTCTGGGCCTGGTGCATAGACGTAAAGCTCCAGTCGAGGGTGAGCCTTTGGCCGGCCAGGTCGAAGGTCACGCGACTGCCCCCGGCGGACTCCTCGAGCTCGACCACCCGATAGGCCGCGCCCGGTCCGGTGCGACGCAGCTCGATGTCGTCGCGCTGCAGCCATGGCTCGAGCTCGCGCACGCCGTCGGGCACGACCGCGATGCCTCCCGGCACGAGCCCGGCGACGATCTCTGCCTTGGCGCGGGCAACGTTCCCGAGCGAGCCGAGCAGCTCGAGGTGCGCCGGTGCGATCGACGTGATGACCGCCACGTCCGGCGCAGCGATGGAGCAGAGCGAGGCGATCTGGCCCAACCCGCGCATCGCCAGCTCGAGCACGACGAGCTCGGTGTCCGGCTCGACACGACAGAGGGTGAGCGGCACGCCGATCTCGTTGTTGAAGCTGTTCTCGGCCGCGACGGTGCGGCGGACAGGCCCGCAGAGGGCCGCCAGGATGTCCTTCGTCGAGGTCTTGCCGTTGGAGCCGGTGATTCCGACGACGCGCGCCCTGGAGCGAGCGCGCACGGCACGGCCGAGCGCCGCCAGGGCCTCGTGCTCATCGTCCGGGAGCAGGGTAGCTGCGGCCCCGGCGGCGAGCGCCTGGCCGCGGAACTCCACACCCCTGCCGATCGCGACGAAGAGGTAGCCAGGCCGCACCGCGCGCGAGTCGATCGTCACCCCCGCGACCGACGTGGCCCCGGCGGCAGCGTCGATCACGCCGAGGCCGACAAGTTCGGCGAGCGGCAGCGGGATCACGGCGTCGCTCCTGCCGGGCAGCCTGCAGCGCCACCACCGGCCGCGCCACCACGCGACACTCCCCGGCCCAGCGCCCGCAGGGCCTCCGCCGCGACCACACGGTCGTCGAACGCGTGCGTCACCCCCGCCACCTCCTGCCCCTGCTCGTGGCCCTTGCCCGCAATCACGACGATGTCGCCCGCCCGCGCCTGCCCGACAGCCCGGGCGATCGCAGCGCTCCTTTCACTCTCGACCTCTACCTCAGCTATAGATCCGTCCACCACCTCGGCGATGATCGACTCCGGCCGCTCGCTGCGCGGGTTGTCGGAGGTGACGATGGCGATGTCGGCCTGCTGGCTCGCAATCCGCCCCATCTCGGGCCGCTTGCCGCGATCGCGATCGCCACCGGCACCGAAGACGGCGATCACCCGGCCACCGGTCGCCCGCGCCAGCTCCCGCGCCGTGAGCAGCACGTTCTCGAGACCAGCCGGCGTGTGCGCATAGTCGACGACTACAGTAAAGGGCTGCCCCTCGTCGACCGCCTCGAAGCGGCCGGGCACCCCGGGCAGTGCCGCGATGCCCACCGAGATCGCCTCGGCCGGCAGCCCGAGCAGCAGGCTCACTGCAACGGCGCCGAGCACGTTCTCAACGTTGAAGCGGCCACGGAGACGGCTCTCGACATGCACGCCGCCCGCGGTGAAGCGGGCGCCCGCCCCATCGAGCTGCAGGCCCTCGGGCCGCACGTCGGCGTCGTCGGCAAAGCCGAAGGTGAGGAGCGGTGCCTCCCCGCGGGCACGGAGCTCACCGGCGAGCCTCCGCCCCCACGGATCAGCGCTGTTGACGGCCGCGGGCGGCGGCGCGGCGGCAGCAGGGACGAACAGGAGCCGCTTCGCCTCGAAGTACCGCTCCATCGTGCCGTGGAAGTCGAGATGATCCTGGGTGAGGTTCGTGAAGGCCAGCGCGGCGAAGCGGGTGCCGTCGAGGCGGTGGAGCGCTGCAGCGATCGACGACGCCTCCATCGCGCAGGCCTGGTCGCCGGCCGCGAGCATGTCGCGGAACGCGCGCTGGAGATCGATCGCCTCGGGCGTCGTCCGCGCCAGCGGCCGCACCTCGCCGCCGACCCGGCTCTCGACGGTACCGAGCAGTCCTGTCTGCAGCCCGGCGGCCCCGAGGATCGAGGCGAGCAGGTACGCCGTCGTCGTCTTGCCGTTCGTCCCGGTGACGCCGGCGACCCGGAGCTCGCGCGTCGGCTCGCCGAAGAACGCAGCCGCCGCCACGGCCATCGCCCGGCGGGCATCTGCCACCAGGAGCTGGGGCACGGGCAGCGGCAGCGGCCGCTCGCAGACGAGCGCCACGGCGCCGGCAGCCACTGCCTCGGCCGCGAAGTCGTGCCCGTCGTGCCGGAGGCCGGGGACGCAGAAGAAGAGCGCGCCGGGCCGCACTGCGCGGCCGTCGTAGGCGAGGTCGCGCACACCGACCGAGGCGCGCTTGACGACGCCGGTCGGAGCGAGCGCCGTGATCAGCCGCTCCAGGTTCATCCGGAAGCGAGTCTAGCCGTGGCTGCCGCAGGAGGCGGGCAGCGGATGGCCGTCAGCCGGCGGTAGCGGCGGGTGCGGTTGCCGGCGCGGGCGGGGCCACCGGTGCGTCCGGTTGCACCTCGTAGTACTGCAGCGCGAAGCGGGAGATCTGCTGGAAGGCGGGCGCGGCGACGACCGAGCCAAAGATCGCTCCCTGCGGCTCGTCCACCATCACCAGCACGACGAAGCGCGGCTTCGATGCCGGCACGAAGCCGACGAACGACGCCACGTACTTGCCCTCGGCGTAGCCGCCGCGCGGGTCGGGCTTCTCGGCGGTGCCTGTCTTGCCGGCGACGAGGTAGCCAGGGATGGCCGCGGACTTGCCGGTGCCCTCGCTAACGACGTTTGTCAGCATGCCGACGACCTCATGGGCGAGCGGCGCCGAGACGACACGCGTCTTCTCGACTTTCGTGGGCGTGCCGCCGATGCTCTGCACCAGGCGCGGCGTGATGCGTATGCCGCCGTTGGCGATCGTCGCGTACGCGGTCGCCATCTGCAGCGGCGTAACGGCGATGCCCTGGCCGATCGGCACGTTGCCGATGGTGGAGCCCGACCAGTCCGCCTTCGGCAGCAGGATGCCGGGGCTCTCGCCGGGGAAGTCGATGCCGGTGACCTTGCCAAAGCCGAAGCGGTCGATCCAGGACGACAGCCGATCCTTGCCGAGCTTCTCGGCCAGCGTGATGACGCCGACGTTCGACGAGCGGGCGAGGATGTCGCGCACGGAGAACCACTCGGTGGGGCGCTCCTCGGCGTCGTGGACGACCCGGTCGGCAACCTGGATCTCGTACGGCAGGTTGAACTTCGTCGCCGGGGTGACGAGCCGGTCGCCGAGGGCGCCGGTGATGGTCACGAGCTTGAAGGTCGAGCCCGGCTCGTAGGTGTCCGTGACGGCGCGGTTGCGCTGTCGCGCCGGCCCAGCCTGCGGGTACCGGTTGGCGTCGAAGCCCGGCGCATTGGCCATCGCCAGCACCTCGCCGGTGCGCGGGTCGAGCACGACGGCCGCGGCGGACTTCGCGTGCCACTCCTTCACCGTGGCGCGCAGGACAGCCTCGGTCTGGGCCTGGATGGTGTGGTCGATCGAGAGCACGACGCTCTGCCCCTGGCGCTCCGGCACCGAGCGGACGACGTCGAGCGTCGTGCCATGGGGATCCCGGATGACGGTCTGGCTTCCCGGATGCCCGACCAGGATCTGGTCGAGCGACACCTCGACGCCTGCGAGCCCGCGGTTGTCGAGGCCCGCGAAGCCGAGCACGTGGGCGGCGACGTTCCGCTGCGGATACGAGCGCCGCTCCTCGGCGTAAGACCCGAGTCCGGCCAGCTTCTTCTTCTCGAGCTGCGCCGCCTTGATCGGATCGGCCTGGCGAGCGACGTAGACGAAGTGGCTGGCCTTGCTCTGCAACGCCTTGTAGAGCCGGTTCGGGTCGACCCCGAGCGCCTCCTGGGCCGCGATCGCGACGGCTCGCGCATCCTTGACCTGGCGCGGATCGGCGTACACCGTGGTCGCCTGCTCGCCGATCGCGAGCTCGACACCGTTGCGGTCGAAGATGGTACCGCGGCCGGCAGGAATGACAACGGTCTGCGTGTGCTGCTGGGTCGCTATCGCCTTGAGCGAGGGCCCACGCACCGCCTGCAGCCAGAAGGCGCGACCCAGCGCGACGACGAAGAGCGCGACGAAGACGAAGAGGAGGAGCCTGATCCGGCGGTTGACGAGCTTCGCAGACGCGACGCCCCCGCGCTGGCTGCGCCGGCGACGGACGGGTGCGGTTCGGGCTGCCGGCCCGGCTGCGCCCGCGCGGGCTACTTCGCACTCCGGAGGTCGAGGAACGTCGTCTCCTGCGCCGATGCCGGCACGAGGCCGAACGAGCGCTGGGCAAGCCCTTCGATGCGCGATGCGGCCACCGCGGCGGACACCCGCGAGGCAAGGCTCGCGTTCTCGGCCCGTAGCCGCGTACGCTCCCGGGTCGCCTGGTCGAGCTGGACGTTCTGGCGCAGCGCGACGACGCTTACCGCGACGACGCCCGTCAGCAGCAGGCCCGCGACGCCGATCCAGAACACGCCGAAGCTGAGGCGTCGCTGCTGCTGGGCCCCGGCACGCGCCTGCGGGCGTGCAACGGCCGTCGAGCGGGTGCGCTCCGCCGGGGTTGTGGGGCGCGCCTGACCGGGCGGGTGGGCCTTGGGGCGCGGCTGGCGCGGCAGCTGCGCCGGTGCGGCAGCGGCGGATGCCCGACTCGCGGCACGGGCAGCAGGGCTCATCCGACCTTCATCACGCCGCGGAGGCGGGCCGACGCGGCACGCGGATTGACGGCAACCTCGCGGGTGCCCGGGCGGAGGGCGCGCGGCGTCAGTAGGCGCACCTCGGGGTCGCGGCTGCAGGCGCAGATCGGGAAGTCGGGCGGGCAGATGCAGCCCTTCGCCTCGGCGCGGAAGAACTGCTTGACGATGCGATCCTCGAGCGAGTGGAACGCGATCACGGCGAGGCGGCCGCCGGGACGCAGCATGTCCACGGCTGCCGGCAGCGCGTCCTCGAGCGAGACGAGCTCGTCGTTGACGGCGATGCGCAGGGCCTGGAAGACGCGCTTCGCCGGATGCCCCTCGCCGAAGCGGGCGGGCGCGGGGATCGCATGCTTGATCACGTCGACAAGATCGAGGGTGCGCTCGAAAGGCTGCTCGCGGCGGCGGCGCACGATCGCGCGCACGATCTGGCGCGCGTAGCGCTCCTCGCCGTACGTGTGGAAGATCTTGACCAGCTCCTTCTCGGGCCACTCGTTGACGAGGTCGGCCGCCGAGATCTCGTCGGACGGATCCATCCGCATGTCGAGCGGCGCGTCGGCGGCGTAGGAGAACCCACGCTCGGGCGTGTCGATCTGCATCGACGAGACACCGAGGTCGAGCAGGATCGCGTCCGCCTTCACGTCGTTGGCGCAGAGCTGCTGGAGGACGAGCGAGAAGTCGCCGCGGAGGAAGCGCGTCTGCGCGGGGGTCGTCTGCTCGAAGCGGGCGAAGTAGTCGCGGGCGCCAGGGTCGCGGTCGATCGCGATCAGCTTGCCGCGTCCCTGCAGGTCGGCGGCGAGCAGGGTCGAGTGGCCGCCCGAGCCGAAGGTACCGTCGATGACGGTCTCACCAGGCTGCACCGCGAGGAGGTCACGTACCTCCTCCGCGAGCACCGGGACGTGATCAGTCGCGCTTGGTCGCAAGACGCTCGGCAACATGCTCGGCACTCCCTTCCACCTCTTCGAGGTGCTTGCGCCAGGTGGCCCGGTCCCAGATCTCCAGGTGGTCGTAGACACCTGCCACGACCACGTCCTTCTGCAGGCCGGCGGCCTCGACCAGCGCGGCGGGAACCATCACGCGACCCTGCTTGTCCGGCTCGACCTCGGCTGCGCCCGAGAAGAAGAAGCGCTGCATCATCCGGGACTCCCGGTTGAGCGGGTCGAGCGTGGCCAGCCGTGACTCGACGAGCCGATCCCAGTCGGCCTTCGCGTAGGCCGTGATGCAGCCGTCCATACCGCGTGTCAGCACGAGCCCACCCTGGAAGGCGGCGCGGAACTTCGCCGGCAACGTGAGCCGGCTCTTGTCGTCGATGGTGTGGTCGTATTCGCCGAGAAGCATGGTCTGCAGGTGGTTTGACCTACCACGATGCCCCACTTTACTCCACAAACCCCCACTACGCAACACCAATGTTGCAGGAAATCGCCGCGCCGCCCCGACGAGGGGCGACGACGGGCCCCGAGGGGCTCGCCGCAGCGGCCGAGGGACCGGGCGCGCCGGGCCGCTGCGCCCGCTGCCCGCCCGCCGCTACGCCGACGGCAGGCGGAGCTGGCCCGCGTACGCGCCGCTGCCGGTGAGCGCGGCCGCGCCACAGCGGGCGCCGAGCGCGAGCGCTTCGTCGCGGCCGAGGCCGGCGCCGAGGCCGTAGGTGACGCCGGCGGCGAAGGAGTCGCCGCAGCCGTAGGAGTCCACGACGGGCCCCGGGAGCGGCGCCGCCGGGTAGCGGCCGCCGGGCTCGGCACTGCCGCCGGCGACGCCCTCGGTGCGCACGACGACGCGCGGCGGCGGGTCGAGGTCGCCCGCCGCGTAAGCCTCGCCCGGGTCGCTCGCCGAGCCGATCAGCGCGTCCAGTTCGACGCCGGACTCGCGCAGCGTGGCCAGCTCGCGCGGCGTCGCGGTGAGGATGCGGGCCAGCCGCGCCGTGCGTAGCGCGCCGGCGTCGCCGCCGGTGAAGTAGACGGCATCGCAGCCCGAGAGCGCCCACCACGGCAGCGTGTCGTCGAGCCGCGGCACGAGCTTGTCGCCGAGCACGGTGATCGTGCGCTCGCCGGCCGCATCGACGAAGGTGAAGGCCCGCCGCGTCGGCTCGTCGCGGCGCGCGGCGCGCACGCGCACCCCGAGCGCCGTCAGCCGCTCGGCAGCCCTTGCCCCCAGCTCGTCGTCGCCGAGGGCGGTGTAGAGCTCGCAGCTGCCCGCCAGCCGCGCGATCTGCACCGCCGCGACGGCACCACCGCCGGCGGGCTCCTCCCAGCGGCCGCGCGCATGGATGATCTCGCCGGCGAGCGGCACGCGGTCGACGCGGGCGAACTCGACCCACTCGACGTGACCGACGACGGCGAAGCGCATGCTCCCAGTCTCACATCCCGACCGCCTCGCCCGTTAGAAGAGGGTGATGGCAGTCCCCTCCCCCGCCCCTGTCGCCCCCGCGACCCCGCCGCCCGTGCCGCCGTTCGAGCGCTTCTACACGACGCACGCGCCGGAGGTGCTGCGACTGCTGCGGCGGCGGCTCGGCGCCCAGGCCGCCGAGGACGCGTTCCAGGAGACGTTCCTCCGCGCCCTCCGCGCCTACCCGGGCCTGCGCCATGGCGAGCACCTGCGCGCGTGGGCGCTCACCATCGCGAGCCGCGTAGCGATCGACCTGCTCCGCCGTCCCGGCAGCGCCGACGAGCCGCCCGACGAGCTCGTCGCCCTCGACGATGAGCCCGCCTACCGCCAGCTCGCCCACCTCACCGACGGCCTCCCACCCACCGAACGTGCAGCCGTCGTGCTGCGCTACGGCTACGACCTGCCCTACGAAGCGATCGCCGCCGCGCTCGGCTCCTCGCCCGACGCCGCCCGCCAGGCCGCCTCGTCGGGTGTCCGCCGCCTCCGCCGCACCCATGCCAGCAAGGAGAAGCCATGACCGCCGCTGCTACCGCCTCCGCCACACCCACCCCCGCCGAGACACTCCCCGTCGAGCTCGATGCCCGCTTCCGCGACAGCGCCGCCGCCGAGGGGCTGCTCGACGCCGCCTGGGACATCGCCGAGTCGCCGATCGGGCCGCTCCTGCTGGCCGCAAGCGCACGCGGCCTTGCCTGGGTCGGCTTCGACGCCAACGACAGCGCGCTCGACCGGGCCGCCGCTGTGCTCGGGCGCCGCCTGCTCCGCGTCCCGCGCCTGCTCGACCCCACCCACCGCCAGCTCGACGGCTACTTCGCCGGGCACCTCCACGCGTTCGAGCTGACGGTCGACCTCGTAGCCCTCCCCGCCTTCCAGCGCGGCGTGCTCGAGGAGCTGCAGCGGGTGCCCTACGGCGGCACGGCCACCTACGCCGAGCTGGCGGTGCGCGTCGGCAAGCCGCGGGCGGCCCGCGCCGTGGGTGGGGCACTCAACCGTAACCCGGTGCCGATCGTCGTGCCGTGCCACCGCATCGTGGGCTCGTCGGGCTCGCTCACAGGCTACGCCGGCGGCCTCGAGCGCAAGCGAGCGCTGCTCGCGCTCGAGGCCGCGACGCTGCTCTGAGCTGCTGGCGGCACCGCTGTATAGTCGGCGCGTGGCTCGGAGCTCCCGGAACGCGGCCGTGGCGCCACTCCTGCTGCTCGTGCCGGGAGTGTTCTTCTGGGGCAGCTCGTTCCGGGCGACGACGATCGGCGTCGAGCACACTCCGGCGATCATGCTCGCGATGCTGCGCACTGCACCGATCGGCGTCCTGATTCTGCTGCTGCCCCTGCTGGGCAAGCCGTTCCTGCGCGGCCGCATGCTCGTGCAGGCGGCAGTAACCGGCATCCTGAGCGTCGGTGTGCTCTACACGGCGCTCTCGATCTCGACCGACCTCGCCGGTCCGGGCAACGCCTCCGTGCTGATCAACTCGTCGCCGTTCTTCGTGCTGCTGCTGGGGTTCCTGTTCCTGTCGGAGCGGATCTCGCGGCTCGCGCTGCTCGGCCTCGTCGCCGGCTTCGCCGGGGTCGTGCTCATGGTGTCGTCACAGCTCGGGGGCGACGTCAGCACCGGCCGCCTCGCCGGTGGCATGGCGATCGCCCTGGCCGGCTCGGTCTCGTGGGCGATCTGCATCCTCTGGGTGAAGGCGCAGGCGCAGCAGAATGCACAGCTCGACCTGGTTCAGCTGACCCTGCACCAGTTCGCGTTCGGAGCTGCGCCGCTCGTCGCCATTGCCTTTCTCTGGAAGGGCTTCGGCAGCACCGACTGGGGCTCGGGCGAGCTGTGGGTCACCGTGGCGTGGCTGGTGATCGGTGCCGGTGCGATCGCGACGCTCACCTTCTTCCTGGCGCTCCGCCGCCTGTCGGCGACGACGACGGCCTCGTCGCAGTTCCTTGTGCCCGCCGTCGCCGTGCTGATCGAAATCGGCCGTGGCAGCAGCCCGGGTACCGCCGCGCTCACCGGCATGATCGTGGCCATCCTCGGCGTCGCCGTGTGCGTGATCGGGGACTCGCTCATCCGCTCGCTGCGGCCCGGCCTGCGCCCCCGGGACGGCACAGGAGCCGCCTGAGCCGATGCAGCGCGGCTCCACTCCCATCGTCGCGTGGGCGCTGCTGGCCCTGCCCGTCGGCTTCTGGGGCGGCGGCTACACGGCGACCTCCGTCGCGACCGACCACACCTCGGGGCTGCTGCTCGCCGGCCTGCGCACACTGCCGACGCTCGCGGTGCTGCCGCTGGCGCTGCTGCTCGGCGCCCGGCTGCCACGCGGGGCGGACATCCGCGGAGCCATCATCTCGGGATTGCTGGTGGTGACGGTGTTCTTCATCGGCATCTCCGAGGCGACGAAGCACGCCGGCGCGGCCAACGCCGCGGTGCTCATCTCGGCGGCGCCACTCTGGGTGGCCCTGCTGGCCCGCATCTTCCTGCGCGAGCGGATCTCCCGCACCGCAGTCGCCGGCCTGCTGCTGGGGTTCGCCGGGATCGTCGTGATGGTGTCGCGCCAGCTGGGCGGCAGCCACGGTGCGAGCGACCTGACCATCGGCATCGGCCTCGCCCTTGCCGCCGGGATTGCCTGGGCAGCGGGGACGATGATCGTGCGACGGATGGCGGTGCGAAACCCGCAGCTCGACTTCGTGGGCCTGACGGCGGCCCAGTACCTCGCCGGGTCGCCGATCCTGATCATCGTTGCCTTCGCCGTCAAGGGCACGGGCGGCACCGACTGGGGCTCCATCGACCTGTGGGGCGCGACGCTGTGGCTCGCGCTCGGCAGCTCGGCCCTCGCCACCGGGGCGTTCTTCATGTCGCTGCGCTGGCTGAACGCCGCGCAGACGTCGTCGTCGCAGTTCCTGGTTCCGGTCGTCGCCGTCATCGTCGAGCTCGGGCGCGGCCACACCCCGGGCGGGCTCGTTCTCGTCGGCATGGCGCTCGCCATCGCAGGGGTCGCGCTCGTGGTCGCAGGTGAGGACGTGCGCTCGGCGCTCGCCCGCCGGCTGCGTCCCGTCTGAGCCTGAATCCGTCGCTCTGCGCGGGCGGTGCATCCCATCCGGGCTCGCCAGGGCGCTTCCCGCCGGGCATTCGGCCTGTCCGCTGATGCGGACTGGCCTTCACCTCGGCGGTGCGCTCCGCGCTCCGTCAGCTGCGGACGGGCAACCAGCCCGTCCGCGGCAGCCAGAGCACGTCCTGACTGTCCGGACGGGCGCCCCGCGATCGCGCCGAGCGACGGATTCAGGCTGAGCGCTCAGCACCGGGCCTCGCCCCACCCCGGCAGCCGCAGCCGATAGCCAATGCCCCACTCGTTGACGACCAGCGGCTCTGGCACACCGGTCGCCGCGAGCTTGCGCCGCACCCGCGAGGCATGCGAGTCGACGGTGCGCGTCTCGATGCCGGCCGGGTAGCCCCAGACGCCCCGTAGCAGCTCCTTCTTCGGGAACACGCGGAAGGGATCGCGGGCGAGCGCCACCAGCAGGTCGAACTCCGTCGCCGAGAGCTGGACGAACCGGCCGCCGACCGCCACGTGCCGCGCGGCGATGTCGATGCGCACCGGCCCCGCCTCGATCACGTCGTGGCGGGCCGGTGCCGCACGCCTCAGCACCGCGCGCAGGCGCGCGAGCAGCTCCTCGTAGAGCACGGGCCCGGGCACGTAGTCGTCGGCGCCGTGGGCGAATGCACGCACGCGGTCGGTTGCGTCGCCGGCAGGGTCGCCGAGCACGATCACGGGGACGTCGCGATCCCATTCACGGCCGGGCGCACCCGTGCGCAGGCGCCTGCACACGTCGGCCCCCGACGACTGCTCCAGCCGGCTGGCGAGCAGGATGGCGTCGGGGCGTGCACGCTCGGCCAGCCAGAGGGCGCGCGTCTCGTCCTCGGCCCCGAGCACGGCGAACCCGTCCTCCGCGAGGTGACGCTCCAGGAGTGCCCGCGCGGCAGGTTCGGGCTCGGCAAGAAGGAGTGCAGTGCTCATGCCCCCCACGCTACGAGCGCCGCAAGGCGGCGAACAGGTGTCCATTCGGACGATTTTGTGTCGGCCTCTCCACCGGCCCGTCCACATGCCTGTGCACAGCCGTCCCGGGCGGCGCCGTCTTACCGGAAGCCGTCCCAACGGGCTACTACAGGCGGCCGGAGCGCAGCACGCCGAGCAGCAGCCACAGCCCGAGCACCGTCGAGAGCACGAACCCGAAGAACGAGATGGCGTTGATCCCGGCCACCTGCGGGCCGCTCTTCGCGAACACGCCGATCATGCTCGAGCCGATCAGCCCACCCCCGACGACGAGCGCGACGACGAGCCGGTTGAAGACGATGTCGATGCGGTGCATGAACTCGTCCAGGCCCTTGTGCACGAAGCCGACCTCGATCTGGCCCTCGCGTGCCTGCTCGAGGAAGTCGTGCAGCTGGTACGGCGCCTCGCGCAGGACGCGGGCCAGGCCAAAGGCCTCCGACCGCGCCGTGGCGGCCACCCGCGCCGGCGTGAAGCGCCCGGCCAGCAGGCCGCGCGCGTACGGCCGCGCCACCTCGAACACGTTGAAGTCCTCGTACAGCTCGACCCCGACCGAGCCGATCGTGGCGATCGCCTTGTCCAGCAGCACGAAGCGCGTCGGCAGCCGGATGTTGTTGGCGTAGATCAGCTGAAACGACTCACGGATGACCTGGAGCGGGTCGATGTCAGTCAGCTTCGCGCCGTAGTAGCGGTAGTAGAGCTCGCGCAGGTCGGCAGCGAGCCGCTCCTCCCCCTCCTTCGGGTAGCGCACGCCGAGTTCGGCGAGCCGCTTCGGCAGCTGGTCGACGTTCTCGCTGGCGGCGTCGATGAACAGCCGCGTCAGCTTCGCCATGTCGTCGCCGCTGAGCCGGCCGGCCAGGCCGAAGTCGACGAGGCCGATGCGCGCGCGGTCGATCACGAGGATGTTCGCCGGATGCGGGTCGGCATGGAAGAAGCCGTGGCGGAAGATCATCGTCAGCCACGCCTCGGTGATGCGATAGGCGAGCTGCTTGCGCTCCTCGAGGGTGTAGGTGGCGAGATCGATGTCGCGGAGCTGGACGCCGTCGATCAGCTCGAGCGTCAGCACCCGCGCGCTCGTGTAGGTCGGGAACACCCGGGGCACGACGACGCTCGGGTCGTCGGCGAAGTTGCGATAGAAGGCCTGCGCGTTCCGCGCCTCGGAGCGATAGTCGAGCTCTTGCCGGAGGCCGCGCCCGAACTCGTCGACGAGCGCGCGCACGTCGATGAAGTCGAGGGCACGGATCCGCTCGCGCGCGAGCTTCGCCGCCTGGTCGAGCAGAGCGAGGTCGGACTCGATCTGGCGGGGGGCGCCGGGCCGCTGGATCTTGACGGCGACGCGGGTGCCGTCCGGGAGGACAGCGCGATGCACCTGCCCGATCGACGCCGCAGCGATCGGGCGCTCCTCGAACTCGAGGAAGAGCTGGGCGATGGAGAGGTGCAGATCCTCCTCGACGACGCGCTCGATCTCGGAGTACGGCACCGGCGTGACGTCGTCCTGGAGCTTGCGCAGCTCGGCGACGATGTCGGGCGGAACGACGTCGGGCCGTGTCGAGAGCACCTGGCCGAACTTGACGAAGGTCGGCCCCAGCTCGTCGAGCATCTCCCGCAGGTGCTGCCCCCGCGAGGAGGTGGGGGCACCTTCGGCGGCAACGAGGCGCTGATGCCACGGCAGCAGGCCGCGCAGCCGGTGCGACTCGAGGAAGTAGCCGAAGCCGTGCCGGGCCGCCACCTGGGCGATCTCGGAAAGGCGTCCGATCTTGCGTTGCCTCGCGCGCGCCATCGGCGGTCAGTGTTGCATGCGACCGGTCAGCGCGGACCGCGGCGACGCACGAACGTCGGCTCCGGCCTCGGGTCACGCAGTGCGCGCCGCTTCGTCTCGGCCCGCTCGTCGTTGGCCTCGAGCTCGTCGCGGAGCTGCCGGAAGCTGACCACCCGTGCGAGCGGAAGCAGGCCGGCCTCGACCGCGCCGAGCACCGCGCAGCCGGGCTCGCTCTCGTGCCGGCAGTCGGGGAAGCGGCACTTCTCGACGAGCGTGACCACGTCGGCGAATGCCTCGTCGACGCCTGCCTCGCTCTCCCACAGCTGCATCTCGCGCATCCCGGGCGTGTCCAGCACGACACCCCCGCCGGGAATCCGGAAGAGCTCGCGGGTCGTCGTCGTGTGCCGGCCCTTGCCGTCGGCGCGCACCTCTGCGGTGCGCTGCACCTCGGAGCCGAGCAGCACGTTGAGCAGCGTCGACTTGCCGACGCCGGACGAGCCGAGCAGCGCCACCGTCCGGCCCGGCGCCAGGTACGAGCGGATCTCTTCCAGGCCCTCGCCGGAGCGGGAGGAGAGCAGGTGCACCGGGGTCTCGGAGGCCACCGCGACGGTGGCGGCGAGCGCCAGGGCGCGCTCACGATCACCGTCGAGATCGACCTTGCTGATGATGATCGCCGGCCGGGCGCCGCTCTCGAGCACGAGCGCCAGGTAGCGCTCGAGCCGGCGCGCCTTGAGGTCGTCGTCGAGCGACGTGACGACCAGGACGACGTCGACGTTGGCCGCCACCACCTGCTCGCGCATCGTGTCGCCGGCCGCCTTGCGCACGAACACGCTGCGGCGCGGCAGGACGGCGCGCACGGTCGCCTTGCCGTCGGCGCGCAGCTCGGCGGCGATCCAGTCACCCACGGCGGGCCGCCGCACCCGGTCGGAGCGCAGCGAGCGCGGCGCGTCGGCGAGCAGGTCACCCTCGGCCGTCGAGACGGCGTACCCGCCACGGTGCTGCGCGATTACCCGTCCGGGCGCGAGCCCGCGCGCCGCGAACGGTGCGAACGCCTCAGCGACCGCAGCATCCCAGCCGAGCTCGTCGAGCACGGTGCTGCTCACGCGACGGGCGCCTCAGCGGGGTCGATCGGGTGCCTCCCGGTCTGCCTCGACGAGGCGGAGCCGGTGCTCCAGCTGCGCGAGCCGGAGCTCGAGCTCGGCGAGCTCGGAGCGCCCGGCCAGCCCGAGCTGGCCAACCAGCCCGTGCAGGCTCTCACCGGCGCGCTCGCCGACACGGGCTGCGTCGCCGCGCCAGCGTCCCCGCACCTCCTCGATCACCTCGCGGACGTCGGCCCGGCGTGCCGAGCCGCGCTCTGCAAGCGCGTCGGCGAGCTCGTCTGCCCGCTCCGCCGTCAGGCTGGCGGCGCCCAGGCCCGCCAGCGCGAGTCGTCCGATCGCGTCGCGCAGAGAGCTAGCGGGCTCGTCCATGCGGCCTCGAACTGCGGCGCTGCCGCCGCCGCTCGCGCTTGGCCTCGTCATCCTCGCCGGCCACCGTCGGCGCAGCCGTCGCTCCCCCCGCGGGGGACTCATCGACGGACTCGGCCAGCGCGGCCTCGATCACGGCGTCGGGCGTCGCGAACATCGGCGTGTCGGTGCTGGTGCGCTTCGCGATCTTCGCGGCTGCTGCGTCCGCCTCGGCCTCGGCCAGGATGCGCTCGCGGTCGCCTGCGTCGGTCGGCCGGTCGAGCGCCCGCTTGCGCTTCCACTCCGGCTCGCGCTCCTTCCAGATCGTGAGCAGCGGCGCTGCGATGAAGATCGACGAGTAGGCACCCGCACCGACACCGACCAGCAGCGCGAAGGCGAAGTCCTGCAGCGTCGCCCCACCGAAGAAGAGCAGCGCGGCGACCGGGAGCAGCGTGATGAAGGTCGTCGCCAGCGAGCGGCGGACCGTCTCCCAGAGCGAGACGTTGACGATCTGGGCGTACGACGATTTCAGCATGATCGGGGTGTTCTCTCGGATCCGGTCGAAGATGATGATCGTGTCGTAGATCGAGTAGCCGAGCACGGTTAACAGCGCGGCGACCGTCGACGACGTCAGCTCTCTCCCCGACAACGAGTAGATGCCGATGGCGATCAACAGGTCGTGGACGAGAGCGATGATGATCGGCATCGAGTACTTGAAGTCGAAGCGGATCCAGATGTAGATGACGATCAGCAGCAGTGAGACGATGACGGCCCAGATGGCCAGCCTCGCTATCTGCCGGCCGAAGCTCTCGGACACGTTGCGGACACCGAGCGACTGCGCCTTGACGTTCTGCACGAGCAGCGCCGAGAGACGCGTCTGGGAGTCGCCCTTGAGCGCCTTCGTCCTGACCTGGAAGCTCGTGTAGTTGCCGTTCGTGGCCACACCCCGGCCCTGGATCACCGCACTTGCATCGCCGACGGTCTTGGCCTGGGCGCGCACCGTTTCAATCGAGGTCGGCGCCGCCGTCTTGAACGTGATCTGGGTGCCGCCCTTGAAGTCGATGCCGAGGTTGAGGCCGCGCACACCGAGCGAGACGATGGCGATCAGGACGATCGTCCCGGAGAGCGCGAACCAGACGTAGCGCTTGCGCATGAAGTCGATGTTCAGCCACTTGCCGCGCTGGACACCGGCGGCGCCCATGAAGCGCGGGCTGTCGAACCAGCGGAAGCCGGAGAGCAGGCCGAGCATGGCGCGCGTCGCGGCAACGGCGGTGACGAGCGAGATGACCGTACCGATGAACAGCATCAGCGCGAAGCCCTTGACGCCGGCGGTCGCCACTGCGAAGAGGACGAGGGCCGTGATGCACGTCACGACGTTGGCGTCGACGATCGTGTTGAAGCCCTTCTGATAGCCGGTCTGGATGGCAGCGCGCACGGTCTTCCCGGCGCGCACCTCTTCCTTGATCCGTTCGAAGATGACCACGTTCGCGTCCGCGGCCACGCCGATCGTGAGGATGATGCCCGCGAAGCCCGGCAGCGTCAGCGTGACCCCGAAGAGCAGGATCGCGCCGTACAGCAGCACGCCGTAGATGGCGAGGCCGAGCACCGCGATCACGCCGAGGAAGCGGTAGAAGAGCAGCAGGAAGAGGATGACCAGCAGGATGCCGCCGATCGCGGCCTTGACGGCCTGGTTCAACGAGTCCGCGCCCAGCGTCGCCGAGACGTCGGTGCGCTCGACCTGGATGAAGTTCACAGGCAGGGCGCCGGTCTGGAGGACAATCGCGAGATCCTTCGCCTCCGCCGCCGAGCTGATCCCCGTGATCTGGGCGCCGTTGATCGGGTCGATGCCGTCGGGGTACTGCTCGAAGTCGATCGAAGGGGCCGACTGGACGACGCTGTCCAGGACGATCGCGAAATGCTGGAGGAACGCCTGCGGGTCGGCGCCGCCACCGGCCGTGCCGTAGAGCAGCTTGCCGCGCTGGGCCTCGCGCCGCGTGATGTCGTGGAACTTGTCGCCGCCCTTGCCGGTGAACTGCATCAGGACGACCGGCGCGTTGCTGCTGGGGTCGATGTCCGCGCGTGTGCCCGTCAGGCTGAGGTCCCTACCGGTCATCTCCGGAATCGGCTTCTTGGCGTCCGTCGGCTGGTACTTCATCAGGTAGTGGTAGGTGACTCCGGCCGTCGGCGCGACGCCGCCGCCGGGGCCCGGGCAGTAGCGCTGCTGCTCGCCGCAGCTGATGACCTTCATCTGCTCGGGCAGCGCGAAGATCTTGAGCGCCTCCTTCACTGGCTTCACCGGGGCCGTCGGCTTGACGGGCGCCTTCGGCAGGGCGGCGGCGGTCGCGGCGGCAGCGCCGGTCGTGCCGGGCTTCGGGTCGGCACGGCGCACCTGCGTGGTGCGGGTGCCGGCAGGTGTGATCGTCGCCGGAGTCGTGGCGGTGCCGATGACAGGCGGTGCGGAGGTGTCACCGAGCGACGCCTTCTTACCGGCCTTCTTGAGGGCTGCGTCGTACGCCGCCTTGTCTTTCGTGTAGGCCGCGAGCTTCTTCGCGTACTCGGCTTGGTCGGTCGTGAACTTCGCACTCGCAGCCTTGAAGTCGGCCTCGTTCTTGGGGCCGAGCGTCGCCAGCTGCTTCTCGAGGGCGGCGCGTGTGCCCACCGGCCCGGCGACGACCGTCTTGCCCTTAAAGAGGTAGTACTCGCTGGGCTCGCCCTGCTTGGCCTTCGCCTGCACGGGCGCGAGGACGTCGAACAGCGCCGTGTTTAGCACCGGCTGGCCCTGGATGCTGATCGAGACGCCGCGGACGAGGTCGGCCTCGAGGTCGTACAGCTCGAGCTGCGCGGTCCTACCGATGATCGCCGCGGCGCGACCCTGGTCGTGGACGCCGGCCAGCTGGATGACGATCTGGTCGGGCTCCTGCTTGCGGATCTCCGGCTCGGACACGCCGAGCTTGTCGACGCGGTTGCGCATGATCGACACCGAGCGGTCGAGGTCCTCGGCCGTCAGCTTGTGACCCTTCGGCGGCACAGCCTTGAGAACGACCTCGAGGCCGCCCTGGATGTCGAGCCCCTTCGTTACCTGGC
Source organism: Actinomycetota bacterium (assembly GCA_947445525.1). Lineage (GTDB taxonomy): Bacteria > Actinomycetota > Thermoleophilia > Gaiellales > Gaiellaceae > CANFDS01. The sequence continues at coordinate 49,036 of CANFDS010000003.1, forward strand.
GATGCCCGGGCATGCCGGGGATGGCCAGGAAGGCAACCCCGAGCAGGGCCGCCAGGATGACCCCGACGAGGGTGAGGTGATTGCGCCGCGTATGCAAGATCGCTAAGGCTAGCCGGACAAGGTGGGGCGCGTGGGAGTGTCGACCGGCTCAGCGTAGTCGGTGTCGTCCACAACCTCGCCTTCGGCAGCTTCGCGGCCGTCGTCGGCGGCGTCGTCCTCGGCGTCCGCGGAGGGCGACTCGTGCGCAGGCACGACGTTGGCGATCGCACGGCGTGCGATGCGCATCTCGACGCCCTCGGCGATCTCGATGATGATCGACGTCTCCTCGGGGTCGTTCTCGATCACCGTGCCGTAGATGCCCCCCAGGGTGATGATCTCGGTGCCGGCGCCGGCAGACTGGACTGCCTGCTGAAGAGCCTGCTGCTTCTTCTTCTGGGGGCGCGCGATAAACCACCACATGCCGAGCGCCACGGCAGCGAGGACAATCAGGATCGATCCGTTCATCGGTTCTCCTCTGCAGAGCCGCCGAGCAGCCGATCGAGCGCGTCCGCCTTGAAACTGCGGAACTCACCGCGCCGGATGGCCTGCCGCGCACCTGCGGTCAAGTCGAGCAAGAACCAGAGATTATGCAGGCTGAGCAGCCTGAGGCCGAACAGCTCGTTCTGATTGACCAGATGCCGGAGGTACCCGCGGCTGAACCGGGAGCACGCCGGGCAGCCGCAACGCTCGTCGAGCGGGCCTGGATCGCGGGCCCAGCGGGCGTTGCGGAGGTTGACCTTGCCCGTGCTCGTGAGCGCCGTGCCGGTGCGGCCGAGGCGGGTCGGCAGCACGCAGTCGAACATGTCGATGCCGCGCTCGATCACCTCGAGCAGAGCCTCCGGGTCGCCGAGCCCCATGAAGTAGCGCGGCCGTTCGACCGGCAGCAGCGGCGCCGCCCAGCCGACGGTCTCGAACATCGCCTCCCGCTCCTCCCCGACGGCCAGGCCGCCGAGCGCGTTGCCGTCGAAGCCGAGCGCGGCGATCTCCTCGATCGAGCGCGTGCGCAGCTCCCGGTCGACGCCGCCCTGGGCGATACCGAAGCGCAGCTGGCCGGGGGCACGCGGCGCAGCGACCTGACGGGCGGCCCACAGCGCGGTGCGGCGCACGGCGTCCTCGAGCTCGGCGCGCGGCACGCCGGCAGGCGGGCACACATCGAGGCACATCGCGATGTCGGAGCCGAGCGCCGCCTGGATCGCCGCAGCCGACTCCGGCGTGAAGCGGTCGGCGGTGCCGTCGTACACCGAGCGGAACGTGACGCCGTCGTCGTCGACCCTGATCAGCGTGTGGCGCAGGCTGAACACCTGGAAGCCGCCCGAGTCGGTGAGTACAGGGCCGTCCCAGCCCATGAAGCGCTGGATGCCACCGAGCTCCGCGATCACGTCCTCACCGGGACGGAGGTGCAGGTGGTAGGTGTTGCCGAGGACGACGTGGGCGCCGGCCGCCCGCACCTCGTCCGGGTGCAGCAACTTGACCGACGCCTTCGTGCCGACGGGCATGAAAGCCGGTGTCGGGATGTCGCCGTGGGCGGTGCGGATCGTGCCGGCGCGCGCCGCGCCGTCGGTCGCCTCGAGTGTGAAGCAGCTCACGGGGCGAGGGTAGCGGTCGTCACAGGACGAGCATGGCATCGCCGAACGAGAAGAAGCGGTAGCCCTCGGCGATGGCGACGCGGTACAGCTCGCGTGTCTCCTCGACCCCGGCGAACGCCATCACGAGCGCCAGCAGAGTCGAGCGCGGCAGGTGGAAGTTCGTGAGCAGCGCGTCGACGCGGCGATAGTCGTAGCCCGGGGTGATGAACAGCTCGGTGCGGCCGGCGAGCGGGCCGCCGGCCGCGACCGTCTCGAGCGTGCGCACCGTCGTCGTGCCCACCGCGAGCACGCGCTCGGCGGCCCGGATGCGCTCCCAGGCGGCGGGCAGCACCGCGTAGCGCTCGCCGTGGATGCGGTGTTCGGCGAGGTCGTCCACCGCGAGCGGGCGAAAGGTGTCGAGGCCGACATGCAGGGTGACCCGCTCGACAGCGAGCCCGGCGAGCAGCTCCGGCGTGAAGTGGAGCCCGGCAGTGGGGGCCGCCGCCGACCCCTCCTCCCGCGCGTAGACGGTCTGGTAGCGCGCCGGGTCGGCGAGCGGCGTGGTGATGTAGGGCGGCAGCGGCGTCTCCCCCGTGACGGGGCCGTGCAGGCGCAGCTGCCAGCGCCCCTCGCCCAGCGGCTCGATCAGCTCCACCGGGCCGAGCCGCTCCCCGGGACGCAGCTTTCCCGAGGGCCGCGCCAGCCCCTCCCACAGCCCCTCCCCCGGGAGCCGCTCGAGCAGCAGCACCTCGGCCCGGCCACCACTGGCGCGCGTCAGGTGCAGGCGGGCCGGCACCACCCGGGTGTCGTTGACAACGACCAGCTCGCCGGCCAGCTCGGCGTCGAGCTCGGCGAAGCGGCGATGGCGGATGGCGCCCGTCCGGCGCTCGAAGACGAGGAGCCGCGACCCGTCCCGCCGGGCCGTCGGCGTCTGCGCGATCAGCTCGGGCGGCAGCTCGTAGTCCAGCTCGGCCGACTTCATCCGCGCCTCACGTTACCCTTCGGCGCATGGAACAAGCCTGGATCGAAAGGGCGAAGGAGCGGCTCGGCCGCGTCTTCGATCCCGCAGCCACCGATGCAGCCCTCGAGCGCGCCCGCGACGGGGTCGAGGCACTCGCTCAGGCCGCCGCTGAGCTCGAGGCAACCCTGCCGGGCCGCGTCGAGGACGCAGTCCGCTCGGGCGTGCACAGTCAGGCCGCGCCGATCGCACGCCAGCTCGCCGAGGTGCGCGGCCTCTCCAACCAGATCATCCGCCGCCTCGAGCGCCTCGAGACGGAGCTCGTCGCCGAGCGCAACGCGCGGGTCGACGACCTCGCGCTGCTCGTCGACCTGGTCTCCTCGGGCTGGCAGAGCGTCGACGAGCGCATGGGCCGCATCGAGCGGCACCTCGGTGCGGCGGAGCCGGCTCCAGTGCTCCGCCTTGAGGAGCGCCAGGCCGCCCCGAACGGCTAGCCGGGCCGCGTGGTTGGCGGCGCGGGCGGCGACTCCGGCTGGCGCCGCGCGATCCGCTCCTCGACGGCGAGCGCGACGAGTCCCACCGCGACGGCATACCAGAGCGTCGCGATCCTGATCAGCACCGTGGCCGCCGCCGCGCCGGCCGCAGTCGTGCGCGACAGCGCACGCAGGAGCCCGGTCATGCTCGTCTCGGCAACCCCGAGCCCGCCCGGCAGGAACGAGAGCGAGCCGACGAGGTTGCCGAGCGCGTAGGCGACCGCGGCGCTCGCCGCTACGACGTCGAGCCCGAGGCCCTTCACGCAGATAATCGCCGCGCCCGCCTCGCACGCCCACGCCGCCGTCGAGACCACCGACATCGCCGCCAGCAGCCCCGGCGTGTGCAGCGCCAGCGCCGTGTCGCGGGCAGCCCGCACGCGATCTAGCTTTCGCGGCAGCGGCAGGCGCAGCACCGCGAGCACGGCAACCGCCACCAGCAGCCCCGCGAGCACGAGCGGCCAGCGCGACTCGGCGCCCGCCCACACCGCGGCGACGCCGGCGACGGCGACCGTGCCCAGCACGTCCGTGACCCGCTCCGCCAGCACGACGGGCGCGGAGCGATGCACGGGCGTCCCGTACGCCCGCCGCAGCAGCACGGACTTCAGCACCTCACCCACCTTCCCCGGCGACAGCGTCATCGAGAAGCCAGCGAGAAAGATGACGAGGCTGCGACCCGCCGGCACCTCGATGTCGATCCGCCGGAGATACACCTGCCAGCGGGCGAAGCGCAGCAGGTAGCCGACGGACGTCAGGGCCAGCACGGCCGGGAACAGCTCCCCGCGGAACCCGGCGAGCGCCGTGCCGAGCTAGCCGAAGTCGGCGTAGAGGCCGAGCCCGACGGCGACCCCGGCCGCCAGCGCGACCTGCCTCACGCGCGCCCGGGCGACGCCGTGGCCTGGCGGTAGCGGGGCCCATCTCAGGTCGTCGCGAGCAGGACGGCGGCGACGACGACCCAGGCGCCGATCGCCGCGATCAGCGGCCGGTCGCGCAGCAGGACGTTCTCGGGCTCCTCGCCCAGGTCGTGGTGGTGGACGAGGTGGAGGTAGCGGCTGACGCCGACGACGACGAACGGGATAGTGGCCGCCATCGCCCTGGAGTCACGCGACGTGAGCGTGTAGGCCGTGTAGGCGAGGACGGTGGCGATGGCCGCTCCCTGCAGGAGCCGCTCGCACAGCTGCACCGAGTACCCCTCGAGCACGCGGCGGCCTGGCGTCAGCTGGGCGCCGACCAGCACCAGCTCACTGCGCCGCTTGGCGAGCGCCAGAAACAACGCAAGCAGCGCGGTGCAGGCGAGCAGCCACAGCGAGATGCGGACGTCTATGGCCTCGGCTCCGGCGGCGGCACGCAGCACGAACAGCGTCGCGATCGCCGCGACGTCGAGCAGGACGACGTGCTTCAACCCGAGCGTGTACGCCGCCTGCAGCGCGAGGAAGCCGGCCAGGAAGAGCGCCGCCCACGAGCCGAGCAGCCCCACGACGACGAAGGCGCCGGCAACGAGCGCCGCTGCTAACCCGACCGCCACGCCCGGCGTCACCTCGCCGCGGGCGATCGGCCGCTCGCGCTTCGTCGGGTGCGCCCGGTCGGCTGCCCGGTCGCGGACGTCGTTGACGAGGTACGCGGCGCTCGACGCCGCACAGTAGGCCGCGAAGGCCGCGATCGCGGCCAGCCATCTGCCGCCGTCGCCAAGCTTCGCTGCGAATACGATTCCGGCGAACAGCAGGAGATTCTTCGACCACTGGCGCGGGCGCAGGGCAACGACCGCCGCGCGGATGCTGCCGCGACGCGCACCGGGCTCGCTGCCCTCGGCGACCTGCACGACACCCACGGGGCGGAATCCTACTGGCGGGCTGGGCGCAACGGCAGCGTCAGCGCAAAGCGGCTGCCGCTGCCCGGGTCGCTGTGCACGCCCAGCCGGCCTCCCAGCGCGACCGCCAGCTCACGCGCGATCGCCAGCCCCAGGCCAGTGCCGCCGCCACGGGTGAAGAACGGGCGAAAAACGCGCTCCTGCTCCTCGGGCGGGATGCCCGAGCCGGTGTCCTCGACCGTGATCTCGACCGCGCCGACCCGCTCGTCCAGGCGCAGTGCGATACGGCCGCCGTCCGGCGTCCAGCGAAACGCGTTGGTCAGCAGGTTGAGCACGATCTGGTGGACACGGTCGCCGTCGGTGACGAGGGTCGGCCGGCAGCCGAGCATGATCGGGAAGTCGATGCCGCGGCGGCGCGCGTCCTCGGTGAACGCGTCGTGCGCCGACTCCAGCAGATCGGCGAGGTCGACCTCCTCGTCGACGAGCGTGAAGCGGTGTGCGTTCAGCTTGGTCAGGTCGAGGATGTCGCCGACCAGCCGCTCCAGCCGGCCAGCCTCACGGGCGACCACGTCGAGCGACGCGGCGCGGAGATCCGGGTCGTCGGCAAGGCCTTCGCGCAGCGCGTCAACGTGGCCGCGAATCGCAGTGAGCGGCGTGCGCAGCTCATGGGTGACGGTCATCAGGAAGTTGCGCTCGAGCGCCTCCGTCTCGCCGAGCCGACGCGCCATCTCGCCGAACCGCTCCGACAGGTGCTGGATCTCGCCGCCGCCCGACAGCGCGGGCAGCAATACCTCGTAGTTGCCTGCGGCGACCTCGTTGGTGGCGCGAGAGAGGGCCACGACCGGCCGCACGATGCGCCGTGTCAGCGTCCACGCCAGCAGCAGCACCACGATCAGGCCGCCGCCGAACGAGGCTGCGAGCAGCTTCAGCAGCGACACCGCCTGGGTGTGCGACGTCTGGTTCTCCTGCGCGATGACGATCGCGCCGAAGGTCTGCTTGCCGAGCCGTAGCGGCTGCGCGACGGCGTAGAAGAAGCGCTCCTGTCCCGGCGGCACGAACGTGAACTCGTCGACCTTGCCGTCCATCAGGCCGTTCCAGTCCACGTAGCGGCGCGCGAGCCCGCGCAGGCCGGACTCCTGGCCAGGGAAGATCGGCACGCCGACGTAGTAGATCCGGCTGCCGGTCGCCACCTCGAGCTGGGCGGCCGCGAAGGCGGGCGCCGTGCGCCGCTCGTCCACCGTCCGTAGCGCCTCCTCGGCGTAGAGCTGCGCGATGCCGCGGGCCTGCTGGCGCAGCTGCTGGACGACCTGGCCCCGCGTGTGCTGCTCGAAGAGCTGTGAGGCGATGACCGAGGTGACCACGGCCGCGAGCAGCAGCCCGCCGAGCAGGAGGGCAGGCAACCGGAAGCGCAGCGACCGGAGCATCGAGTGAAGGCTACGGGGCGGTCGTGGCTTCGCGTGCCGGCGACACCTTGTAGCCCACGCCCCACACCGTGACGATCGGTGCGGCCTCGCCGAGCTTGCGCCGCACCTGGCGGACGTGCACGTCGACGGTGCGGGTGTCACCCGCGAAGGTGTAGCCCCACACCCGCTCCAGCAACTGGTCACGGGTGAGCACCAGCCCGCGATGGTCGAGCAGCTCCCAGAGCAGCTCGAACTCCTTCGGCGCGAGCTGCACCTCGACGCCCTTGACCGTCACCTCGCGACGGCCCGCATCGATGACGAGGTCGCCGTGGACGATCCGCTCGCCCTGAGCCTCACGGCGCTCGGGCGTGACCCGCCGCAGGATCGACTTGACCCGGGCGACGAGTTCGCGCGGGTTGAACGGCTTCGTCATGTAGTCGTCGGCACCGACCTCGAGCCCGATGATCTTGTCGACATCCTCGTCGCGCGCGGTGAGCATCAGGATCGGCACATCCGAGTTCTGGCGGATGCGCCGGCACACCTCGAGGCCGTCGAGGTCGGGCAGCATCAGGTCGAGGATGATCAGCGATGGCTCCCGCGTGTGCACGGCGGCGAGCGCATCGGTGCCGTTCTCGGCCGTGCGCACCTCGTAGCCGGCGTTCTTGAGGTAGAGCGAGACGAAGGAGGCGATCGAGGCCTCGTCCTCGACGACGAGGATCTCGGGGATGCCGCTGCTCACGGTCTGTCGGGGCCGAGGCCGCTCGGCAGCGGCGGCTGCCCCGCGAGCCCACCGGTCACGGTCATGGCCATCGGCATCAGCCCGAATGGGCGATAGGTGTCGCCGCCGTCGAGCGAGTACCAGCCGTCGTCGCTGCTGCCCGCGGGCAGCAGCGTGGCCGTGCCCTTGCCGACGAAGGAGAGGCTGACGCCACTCGCGACGAGCCGGAGCTTGAACTGGCCGCCGAGCACGCGGAAACGGAGATCGGTGCCGCTGTAGAGGATGGCGAACCGGCTCTGGCGCTGCGCCCGGTCGTAGCCCGACACGACGGGGACTCCGTCGGTCAGGTCGGCATCCTCGATCAGCAGCCTGCCCTTGCCCATCGACTGGCCGATGACGCTGCCGCGGCCGCTCAGCGTGAGGACGCCGTTCGCCGAGCGGATGGTCAGGATCCCGTCGGGCTGCAGCACAGGCGCGACGGCGGCTCCGCTCCGCTCGCGGGCAACCTCCGCTGCGGCCGCTGCCGGGAGGGCGAGCGCGACCAGCAGGAGGGCGGCGGCGAGGATGGGTGCGGTAGGGCGCATCACTGGGAGTATGGGGCGAGCGGTTGTGCGAGGGATGATCGAGGCGTAAGGAATCCGTTAACGTCGCCGCGGTCAGCGCGGGCGCAGCGCCTCGGTCGTGTAGACGCCGCCGGCGTTCCAGAGCAGGAAGCCGCCGACCCCGGCAGCCCGGGCTGCGGCGATCTGCTGGCCGACCTCGAAGAGCGTGTATGTCCGGCCGAGCGAGAAGTCCTGGATCCAGGGGACGATGCGAGCGCCCCCTGGCCCGACCGACCGCTGGAAGTCGGCGAGCGAGAGACCGACTGTCTCGCCCGGCGCCGCCTCCGGGTCGGGCAGGTTGAACTCGCCGGAGCGGTAGTGCGACGGATACACCATGGGATAGATCGCGTCCACGGTACGCCCGAGCGCGGCGGGATTCTGTCCGATGTGGAGCTCATGGGTCGCCGCCAGGCCAAAGACGTCGGCCGACACCCAGACACCCAGCGGGCGCAGCCGCGCGGTGGCGTACTGGAGGAAGCGCCGGATCGTCGTCGCCTTCGGCTCGATGCGCCTGCCGGGGTAGACGATCGATGTCACATCGCCATCGCTCGGGAAGCGCACGTAGTCGAACTGGATCTCGTCGAATCCGGCGCGAGCAGCGCTCTCGGCGACGTCGACGGCATATTTCCAGACCTCACGGTCGTACTGGCTGACCCAGCTGAGGCCGGCGGAGTTGAGCCACAGCCGCCCATCCGCATGCCGCAGCGCGAGCTCGGGCCGGGCTTTCGCGAGCAGCGGATCCTCGAACACGACGACCCGCCCGATTAGATAGATGCCGAGTCCGTGGGCCGTGCGCGCCGCATACACGGGGTCGTAGTAGCGCCTCGCCGCGCCGATCGCGGCGGCACCAGGGGCGTGGCGGCTGACAAAGCCGACCTGGCCGGACTCGTCCTTCACATCCAACTCGATGGTGTTGAGGCCATATTGGCGCAGGCCGTAGTACTGCTCCAGCCGCCCCGGCAGCGAGGCGAGCGCCATCGTCACGTGGACGCCGCGGATCTCCTTCGGCACCCTGCGGGGAACCCGCTTCCGCTTCGGTTGCACAGGCCCGGACACGGGCAGCTTCGTCGCAGCCGGCGCCTCGAAGCGGCTGGCTGCACGCGAGCCGTCGCCCCCGACGACGAACACCGCGATGGGTGCAGCCGCGCCGGCAAGCAGAAGCGCCGCGATGAGCACGTTGCGGCGCCAGCGGCGCCGGCGGCGGTCACGATTTCGACGTTCGCGGAACTGCTCGTTCGGATCCAGGCGTTCGTGGACGAACACGAACAATCAACGGTACCGCCGGAATGGCGTCCCTGCAACTCCGCCGAGGCTGCTCGACAGCTACGGCTAGCCGGCGCCCGGGCCCCAGCGGAACCCGGCCTCGGCCGGCGCAGGGGCCAGCGGCGACTGCGGCAGCCCGGCAGCGGGCTCCGGCGCGTTGAAGCCGACGGGCGCGACGTCGTTGCCCGTCTCCGGGTGGAAGAGGGAGGCGAGGTACTGGATCTGGCCCCGGCCCGGCCCGAGCTCGAACTGGCCGCCGCCGTACAGCGCGATGCCGTCGCGCTCGCAGCGGTCGTAGAAGTCGAAGAGCGCGCGCAGCGGGCCGAACCGCGACGGCTTGACGTTGAGCGCACGTGGCTGCCAGCGCAGCTCGTCGAGGTCGACGGTCGAGTGGATGACAGCATCCCAGGTGATCCGCGCGGCGTGCGGCTCGAGCAGCGGCAGCGTGGCGGGCGTCAGGGCCGGGTCCTCGACCCAGGCCTCGGGGAAGGCGGCAAGAACACGGGCGTACAGCGCCGGGTCGGGAGCCTGATCGACGGCTGTGCCCTCGTAGGCGCCCTTCAAGTCGACGACCTCGACCGCGCCGAGCTCGGCCAGCTCGGCACAGAAGGCGTCGTCCCACGCGCTCGTGGGGTCGACCTTGAAGCGGAGGGCCGCGTCGGTGGCCAGGAGGCCCCGGAGCGCGTTCGCGACGGGCGGGTCACCCACCTGCCGAGACACGACGAAGCGCACGGGCCGCGGCGTCCGCTTCAAGAGCTCGTGCAGCGGCCGTCCCTGCTGGCGCAGCGCCAGGTCGAGAGCAGCGCTCTCGAACGCCCAGCGGCGGTAGTCGCGTGACGCAGCGAGGGCAGGCGGTGACGGGAAGAGGTCGACGCCGTCGAGCAGCGTCGAGAAGCTCTCGAGCGTGTGGCGGCCGTTGAAGGGGAGCCGGACACCCCAGACCTGCAGGGCGTCGTGCTCCTCGGTCGTGTAGGTGACGTCCTCGCCCACGCCCTCCTCGCCGTCGCCGAAGAGGCGCACGACGGTCGTCACGCGCTGGAACCCGCTCGAGACCTCCTGGGCCAGCCGCTGGAAGCCATAGCCCTCGATCCGGACGGGCAGTCCGGCAATCCGCTCCCACGTTGTCACCCTTCTAGCGTACCCGGCTAGCGCAGCGCCTGGCGTCGAGTGCGCTGATATGGTGAAAAACGGTGTGCCGGGAAGCCTGGTCGGCATCTGTCACCATGCGCCCGCTTCCCGCCTCCAACCGTCTCTCCCGCCCCCGGCGGGCCGCCCCGTGACCGAGGTCGCGGACTTCGGCGCGATCGTGCTCGTCGTCGCCGGCGGCTTCGTGCTCGCGCTGGCCTCGACGAAGCTGACCCGGATCCTGCGCATCCCGGCGCCGGCGCTGTTCCTGCTGGTCGCGGCCGTCGCCTCCGACCTCTGGCCCCGCCTCGGCGAGGCCGTCTCGCTGAAGACGGTCGAACGACTCGCGACGGTGGCCCTGATCGTGATCCTGTTCGACGGCGGCATGCACATCGGCTGGAAGCGGATGCGCCGCGCCGCCGTGCCGGTGCTGACGGTCGGCGTGATCGGCACCTTCGGCACAGCCGCGCTGATGGCGATGTTCTCCCACTGGCTGCTCGGCGTGTCCTGGATCGTGGCGGGGATCATCGGTGCCGCCCTTGCTCCGACCGACCCGGCCGTGATGTTCTCGGTGCTCGGCGACAAGGAGATCGGCGGCCGCTCTGGCACGGTGCTCGAAGGTGAGTCGGGCGCGAACGACCCGGTCGGCATCGCGCTGATGATCGGGATGATCGAGCTTGCTCTGCACCCGGGCGGCAGCTTTGCGATCGTCGTCAAGGAGTTCGCGATCGAGATGGCGATCGGCCTGGCAATCGGCTGGGTGGCGGCGCGTGTGCTGCTGCCGCTGCTGCGCCGCGCCGCGCTGCCCGACGCCACGCTCCATCCGCTCGGCGCGCTCGCCGCCGCGGGCGTGGTCTACGGCGTGACGTCGGTCGCGCACGGCTCCGGGTTCCTCGCTGTCTTCGTCGCGGGAATCCTGATCGGCGACGAGCGAGCGCCGTACAAAGCGGACATCGAGCGCTTCGCGAAGTCGATGGCGAGCCTCGCCGAGGTCGTCGTCTTCGTCGCCCTCGGGCTGACGATCGACGTCTCCAGCCTCGGCCGCGACCACCTCTGGCGCGACGGGATCATGCTCGGGCTACTGCTCGCCTTCCTCGTGCGGCCGCTCGTCGTCGGCACGCTGCTGCTGCCCGTGCGCCTGCGCTGGGGGGAGCGGCTCTTCGTGATGTGGGGCGGGTTGAAGGGCGCAGTGCCGATCCTGCTCGGCGCCTTCGCCGTCCTCGCGGGCGTCGACCAGGCCGATCGCGTCTACGGCATCATCTTCGTGGTGGTCGCGCTGTCGGTGCTCATGCAGGGCTCGACGATGCCGCTCGCGGCACGGCTGCTGGGCGTGCCCATGCGGCCCGCGGAGTCCAGCCACTGGCAGTTCGAGCGCTATGCCGTCGGTGCCGGGTCGCGGGCGGCCGGGCTGGCGGTGCGCGACCTGCCGCTGGGCGAAGGCGGCTGGGTGCAGTCGGTCGAGCGTGGCGGGGTCGCCCGCCGGCCGCGCGACTCCACGGTCATCGAGGACGGCGACGTCGTCGTGGTGCTGGCGCCAGCCGGCGCCGCCGGGGCGCTCGGGCGCTACTTCGGCGGCGACGCCTCGGGCTGAGACGCGCGCCGGGCGACAGCAGTCGCCGCCGGCCCCTGCCTTAGAACTCATTTCAGAATGAGTTCTTACGCGCCGCGCACGAGCGTCGGGATCCTGTACACCGAGTGCGTTGCGCACACGTAGAGCGTGCGTCCGTTCGGCCCGCCGAACACGAGGTTGGCCGCGTGCTCGGGCGTCGCGACGATCCCCAGCCGCTCGCCCCAGGGACTGACGACCCAGATCCCCTCCGGGCCGGTGACCCAGACGTTGCCGGCCTCGTCCACCTTCAGGCCGTCAGGCAGGCCGTGAGGCGGTGTGCCGTGCTCGTCGATCCAGGCCAGGACCTCGGCGAGGTCGAGCTCGGCCTCCTGCTGCGCGAACAGGACGCGGCCGCCGGTGATGCCACCACCGGGCTGCACGTCGAACACCCGGACGTGCATGCGTAGCGTGTCGACGATGTACAGCAGGGAGCCGTCCGGCGAGAAGGCCAGCCCGTTCGGCGTCCTGAAGTCGTCGACCAGCAACTCGGGCTCCTCGCCCGGAACCACCCGAAAGACGCCCTGGAAGTCGAGGAAGCGGGGACGGGCAACGCCGTGCGGCGGCCCGGCTCGGCCGTAGTGCGGGTCGGTGAAGTAGATCGCCCCGTCAGGCGCGACGACGACGTCGTTGGGGCTGTTCAGCTCCCTGCCCTGCCACGCCGTGGCGAGCACGGTGCGGCTGCCGTCGTGCTCGAAGCGTGAGAGCACGCTGGTGGCCGCCTCGCAGGCGACGACGCGCCCCTCCCGGTCGAGCGCGAGCCCGTTCGCCATGTTCGTATCGCTGCGCCAGACGCTGGTGCCCGTCGCATCGAGCTGCCAGATCGTCGAGGCCGGGATGTCGGTGAACAGCAGAAAGCCACCCGGTCGGCTCCAGATCGGACCCTCGGCGAAGTGGAGACCGGTCGCAACCTGCTCGAAGCAGGCGTCCGCGGCGATCAGCGCGTGCAGGGCGGGTGAGTCGGCGCGGACGGTCACACGGAGCTTCTACCCCACCCGGACCAGGTATTCAAGCGGGCCTAGTCGACCCGGTTGCCCTGCTCGTCGTAACGGAAGAAGCCCTCGCCGCTCTTGCGGCCGAGCAGCCCGGCGTTGACCATGTTGACGAGGCGGGACGGCGCAGCCATGCGTGGCTCCCTGAAGCCCTCGTACAGCGCCTCGGAGGCGTGCACCTGGACGTCGACGCCGATCAGGTCGATCAGCGCGCATGGGCCGAGCGGCCAACCGAGGCCATAGCGGCAGCCCTTGTCGAGATCCTCGGGTGTGACGCGCGCCTCGTCGAGCACGCGCACGGCGTCGTTGAGCACCGGGATCAGCACGCGGTTGACGACGAAGCCGGGGGTGTCGTGACACACGATTGGGTCCTTGCCGATCGCCTTGGCAAACGCGTAGACCTGCTGGGCGACGGCCTCGTCGGTGAGCTGCCCGCGCACGACCTCGACGAGCGGTAGCACCGGCGCCGGGTTGAAGAAGTGCAGGCCGACGACGCGGCCGGGGCGCTTCGTCGCGGCCGCGATCTCGGTGACCGAGAGCGCCGACGTGTTCGTCGCCAGGATCGCGTCGGCGTCGAGAATGCCGTCGAGCGCGGCGAACAGGTCGCGCTTCGGCCCCAACTGCTCGACGATCGCCTCGATCACGATATCGCAGCCCGCGAGGTCCTCGAGCTCAGTCGTCAGCGTCAGCCGGCCGAGCGCCGTGTCGCGCTCCTCCGCCGTCATCCGCCCCTTCTCGACGTTGCGGGCGAGGAACCGGCTGATCTGCGCATGTCCGCGCTCGGCGAACTCCGGCGTCATCTCGCGCCCGACTGTCTCGAACCCGGACTGGATGCACAGCTGCGCGATGCCCGCGCCCATCGTGCCCAGCCCCACCATGCCGACCTTTCTGATCTCCATGGGAGATAATCGTAGACTTGCCGCCATGACTGCAGAGATCGAACGCGCAAACGCCGTGCTGGTGGAGAAGGGCTACTCGGCGGCGCGACTGATCGTGCAGCCGGGGCTGGGTGCCGGGAAGGCGCTGCTGAAGGGCTCCGAGATCGTCAGCCCGCTCAGCGACACCGCCGTCACGATCCTGCGCGTGGTCGAGGAGATCGTGCCGCCGCTGGCCGAGCTCGAGCATCCGCTCGTCCCGCGCGAGATCCGCGCCCGCCTCGGCGCCTGAGCTCGACGGCAGCCGCTGTTACGCGCCGGAGCGATGGCGAGCGAACCGCGTGTCTGCCCACGCTGCGGCAGCCCGGCCGCAGGGAACCAGGGGATCTGCCTCGACTGCGGTGAGCGGCTCGACGGCAGGCGGCCGGCCGCGAGCTGGCTCGTGTTCGCGGCGGTGGCGCTGGCCGTCGCAGCGGCCGCAGCGGCGATCGTGATCGCGATCGGCAAGGACGACGGCGTGAAGTCGGTCGTGGCGCCGCCGCTGACGACGGTCGCACCGGCCGCCGTCACGACTGCCGTGGCAACCACCGCTGCGGCGACGACACCGGCCACGTCGCCCCCGCCCACGACGACCGCGACCCCGGCCACGACCACCGTGCCGGCCCGCACGACCACGACCGCCACCGCGACGACACCGGCCCCCACGACGACGCAGCCCGCTGCGCCCACCACCGTTCCCAGGCTGCCCGGGCCACGGCTGGTCGTCTGGCCCGCCGGCACCGACGGCTTCACGGTCGTGATCGCCTCGCTGCCGGCGGCGACCGGGGCCCGCTAGGCCGCCGAGCGGGCGCTCGCCGTGGCGCGGGGTGGCCTCCCCCAGGCCGGCGTGCTCGTCTCGGATGCGTTTGCCAGCCTGCACCCCGGCTACCTCGTGATCTTCAGCGGCGTCTACGCCACGCTTGCCGGGGCGCAGCGTGCAGCCGCGGCCGCCCAGCTCCGGTACCCGGGCACCTACTCGCGCCGAATCGCTCGCTGAGCAGGCAATCCCGGGCCTCGAGGTCGCCGTGCAGAGGCCTCGGGCAACGTCACAATCGTTGCCGCCGAAGAATATTTTGGAAATGACTTTGTAACAGAGCGGAAAACAAGGTAGACTCCGTTTCGCCGGATGCCGATCCATGCTGCTTTCCGCACTCTCTGGCTATTTCCGCGACTTTTGATAGGAGAATCACCACCTGCGATGATCGAGTCGGGCCTCCAACTCCAGGACTGCATGTATCAGTACTCTCGTGCCATCTACCGGTCGATCAAGGATCTCATCGACCCGTACGCCGCGCGCACCCTCCAGCTCGAGTATCGCCGGGACATCCTCTCGGCCTGCGAGCAGACGATGGGCCGCCTCGCGTCCGATCCGCATTACTTTGCGAACCCGGAGAAGGCCCTGTTCGAGGACATCCGCCGCTACTTCCCGATCACGAACCAGGCCCAGGTGGCCTGGGCCGTGCAGGCGGGCGTGAAGGCAGCGGTTACCTTCGTCGACGACCAGATCGAGTCGGGCGCCTTCGACGGCGGCCAGCCGCGCTGCCGCGCGACGACGCGGAAGGGCAAGCCCTGTCAGCGCACGCCGCTGCCGGAGCGGGAGTACTGCCCGTCGCACCAGCACCTCGAGCGCGCGGGCTCCAAGGTCGCGGCCTAGCTCCGACTGTTCCAGGCAGGTTCTGGTCGGGCCACGGCCTAGCCAGAACCTGCCGGAGCCGCCGCGGAAGCGGTAGGCTCGCCTGTTCAATGTCGCACGACACCGACAAGCTGATTCGCCAGCTGTCGCTCGTCGCGTTTCTCATGGCCGAGCTGCGCCCCCTCACGGCGCGCGACGTCAAGGGCAACGTCGAGGGCTACTCCGAGATGTCCGACGAGGCGTTTGCCCGGCGGTTCTACTCCGACCGTGCCGAGCTCGTCGCCCTCGGCGTGCCGCTGCACTCGCAGCGGGACGAGTTCACCGGCGAGGAGCTCTACACGCTGCGCAGCGACCGCTACTTCCTGCCGCCGCTCGAGCTCTCCGACGAGGAGCTGTCCGCCCTCCAGACCTCGTTCTTCCTGCTCGAGGGCCAGTTCGCGTACGCGGAGCCGCTCCGGCTCGCCCTCCAGAACCTGGCTCTCGGCCGCAGCGGCCTCGGCGACGCGCCCACCGGCGGAGGCCTCCGTGTCGAGGTGCTCGACCCGGACTACTCGCCGGAGCTCTCCGGGCGGCTCGGCAAGCTGGAGGCGGCGATCTCGAAGCAGCGCACCATCCGTTTCCCGTACCGTGCGATCTCGACGAACGAGCTGACGGAGCGGACGGTCAACCCCTACGCGCTGCTCCCCGACAACGGCAGCTGGTACGTCCTCGGGCAGGATCTCGACCGCAAGGACATCCGCACCTTCCGCGTCTCGCGGATCGCCGGCGAAATCCGTTTCGCCACCCGGCGCGAGCGTGACTTCCGGATCCCGGCCGACTTCAACATCGAGCTCTACCGCGGCATTCCCCCCTGGCAGCGCGGCGAGATCACGGGCGAGGCGCGCGTGCGCGTGGCACCGGCCACCGCCTGGTGGGTCGATCGCCTCTACGGCGACCGCGGCCGCCTCGAGGGCGAGGAGTTCGTGACGCCGGTGTCCAGCCTCGACCACCTCTGCTCCTGGGTGCTGCGCCAGGATGGCCGTGCGGTGCCGACCGGGCCGTCCGAGCTGCGCCAGCTGTGTGCCGAGGCACTGCGCTCAGTGAAGGAGGCGCACACGGGAGAGCCGCCGGTCACCAAGCTCCCCGCCCCGCTGAGCAGTGACATCGTTGCCCCCGAGCGGCTCACCGGGCCGGTCGCGCCGGAGCGGTTCGCCGTCCTGCAGGCGCTCCTCGCCTTCCTGCTCGCCACCTGCGGCGACGACAAGGCCGCGTCGATCCCGGCCGCCGACATCGTCGAGCGCTTCCGCATCCCCGCGGATCAGCTCCAGGAGCATCTCTCGCTGCTCAACCTCGTCAACTTCGGTGGTGGCTGCTACACGATCTACGCGGAGCTCGAGGGCGACCACGTGCGCGTCGACAAGGAGCTCTTCGGCGACACGTTCCGCGCCGCCCCGCGCCTCACCCCGCTCGAGGCCCGCGCGATCAGGCTGGCGCTCGAGTTCGTCGGGCCGATGATCGCCGCCGAGTCCGACACCCCGCTCGAGCGCGTCCGCCGCAAGCTCGAAGAGACGTTCGGCGAGTTCGAGCTGGCCCAGACGCCCGAGCCGCAGGCCGGCAGCGAGGAGGACCTCGTCGCAACGCTCGCGCGCGGCATCCGCGACCGTCGGCTCGTCGAAATCGAATACCTCAAGGAGGGCGCCGAGACAGCATCGCGCCGCCTGATCGAGCCGCACGAGATCGAGCGCCGGCTCCCCCACTGGTACATCCACACCTACGACCGCACCGCCGACGGCGAGCGCAGCTTCCGACTCGACCGCATGCACAGCGCCGTTCTCACCGACGAGCGCTTCGAGCCGCGCGAGGAGTTCGAGCCCGGCGAGTTCCGCGGCGCGCGCAT
The DNA here is from genome assembly GCA_947445525.1 of Actinomycetota bacterium. GTDB lineage: Bacteria > Actinomycetota > Thermoleophilia > Gaiellales > Gaiellaceae > CANFDS01. Next base: position 66,067 of record CANFDS010000003.1, read on the forward strand.
TGCCACGATCCACTACGCCAGCGGCGAGACCGCGCGGCGCCGGCTGGAGCGCGGCGGCGCGATCGAGCTCACCGACGGCTCCGCGCTGGCGATCACGCCGGTCGGCAGCCCCACCTGGCTCGTCCAGGAGATCCTGGCGCACCGTGGTGAGGCCGTCGTCGTCGAGCCGACCGACCTCCGTGTACTCGTTGCCAGCCGCGCCGCCGGGCTCGTCAAAGAGCTCGGGCTGGCGCGCGTCAAGATGAAGTCGGCGTAGCCGCTAGCTGTCGGCGGCGAGGCCGTGCGCGATCCGCTCGCGCAGACGCGCGGCCGCCCACGCGGCGTGCTCGCTTACACCGCTGCCGGCGTCACCGCAGTCAGAGCCGTCACCCTCCCCTGCGGCGATCGCGTCGAGCAGCGCGAGCTGCCCCGCGCCACCGCTGTTGCCGAGGGCGACGACGGCGTTGCGCCGGAGCACGGCGGGATCGTTGCGCTGCACGTACAGCCGCGGATAGCGCGCGCGCAGCTCGACCGGGTCTGACTGAAGCCAGTCGACGAGCGAGACGAGCGGCTCCGAGTCCGGCGGGAGCGGCTCGTCCTCGCCGCGCCGCTCCGGGCCGCGGTTCCACGGGCACACGTCCTGGCAGATGTCGCAGCCGTAGACGACGTCGCCGATGGCGGCACGGTGCGCCACCGGGATCGGTGCGCGGCGCTGGGTGAGCCACGACAGGCACAGCCCGGCGTCGAGCGTGCCGGGGACGTCGAGCGCGCCCGTCGGGCAGGCGTCGATGCAGAGCGTGCACGAGCCGCAGCCAGGCCGCACCGGCTCGGCCGGCTCGACCTCGACGGTCGTGACGAGCGTGCCGAGCACGATCCACGTGCCGAGGCCGGGCGCGATCAGCATCGTGCTCTTGCCGTAGAAGCCGAGCCCGGCCCGTACCGCTGCCTCGCGGTCGACGTGGGCGTTGTCGTCGACGAGCACGCGCCAGGAGCCGCCGAGGCGCTCGCCGAGCCCGGCGAGCTTCATGCGGAGCTCGCCGTAGCGATCGCTCCAGGCGTAGCGGGGCAGGCGTCCCTCCCCGGGACCCGGCTCCGGTCCGGCGGCGTAGATGGAGAGCGCCGCCGCAACGACGGTGCGGGCACCGGGTAGCAGCGCCTCCGGGTGGCACGACACCTCGGGCCGCGTCGTGGTGAAGCCCATCGTGTCGAACAGCCCGCCGCCCTTCCGCTCGCGGATCAGCCGCTCGGTCTCCTCGTAGGGCCCGACGGGCGCGGCGCCGACGGCCGCGAGGCCCAGTTCGGCCCCGAGCGAGGCGAGTACGGCGGCAGTGACGGGCGCGGACGGCACCGGCCAACAGTGCCTGACGCCGCTACCATCGCGCCGTGCGCGCGGTACGCATCCATGAGGACGGCGGCCCGGAGGTGCTCCGCTACGAGGAGGCGCCCGTCCCCACGGCCGGCCCCGGCGAGGCGCTGATCGCCGTCCACGCCGCCTCGCTCAACCACCTCGACGTCTGGATCCGCAAGGGGCTGCCGTCGGTGCCCAAGCCGCGTATCACCGGCGCCGACGGGGCCGGCGTCGTCGCTGCGCTCGGGGAAGGCGCCGGCGCGACGGGCGCAGGCGGCGGCGGCTCCACGCTCGCCGTCGGCAGGCGTGTCGTGATCGACCCCAGCATCGCGGGCGCCGGCGGCAGCGTCCGGGTCCCGGGCGAGAGCTTCGACGGCACGCACGCGCAGCTCGTGGCGATCCCTGCCCGCAACGTCCACCCGCTGCCGGATCACCTCTCGTTCGAGACGGCCGCCGCCTTCCCGCTCGTGTTCGTCGCCGCGCACCGGATGCTCGTCACGAAGGCGCGGCTCCAGCCGGGCGAGACGTGCTTCATCTGGGGCATCGGCTCGGGCGTGTCGACGGCGGCGCTGGCAATTGCGCGCGCGCTCGGCGCCCGCACGATCGTCACCTCGTCGAGCCCCGAGAAGCTCGCCCGTGCCCGCGAGCTCGGCGCCGACGGCACCATCGACCACGCCCGCGAGGATGTCCGCGCCCGCGTGCGCGAGCTCACCGGCGGCGAGGGCTGCCAGGTCGTCGTCGATCACGTCGGTGCCGACACCTGGAAGACCACTGTCGAGGTGGCGGCGCGCGGCGCGCGGGTCGTCGTGTGCGGCGCGACGAGCGGGCCCAATCCGCCGGCCGCTCTCCATCGGATCTGGTGGAAGGAGCTTTCGGTGCACGGATCGACGATGGGTGCGGCCGAGGACTTCAGCGCGTGCCTCGACCTGGTCGCGAGCGGCAGGGCGACACCGGTGATCGATCGTGTCTACCCGCTCGCCGCGATGCGCGCTGCGCACGAACGCCTCGAGGCCGGGGCCCAGCTCGGCAAGATCGTGCTCGCCGTCCCGCAGCCTTAGAACTCATTTCAGAATGAGCGCCGTCCACGGCTCGCTCGGATCGTCCTTCGGGTGCGCCGCCTGACTCTTGTCCAGGCGGCCAGCCTGGCCGGCGAGCCGGTCAGCCCACCCGCTCGCTCCGAGGACCCCGAGGTTCAACGCTCATTCTGAAATGAGTTCTTAGGGGGCTGCCACGAACGGGCCGTGACTCGGGCCGACCCCGGTCGGCCCCGTCAACGCGGAGGGGGCGGCCCGCCGGGCCGCCCCCTCCGTCACAGCACCTGCAGTGGCGGCTACTGGCCGACGTACGTGATCGGCGCCCACGCGGTCGCGTGGTCGTAACGCCACGTGTACGCGCCGATCGAGTCCTTCATCGCCACCTGGTCGTAGGTGGTGACGAGCGGCAGGAACGGCGGGTTCGCCCAGAACAGCTTCTGCATGCCCTCGAAGACGCTCTTGCGGACATTCGGGTCGTTGGTCGCGAGGCTGGCGGCAAACGCCTTGTCCCACGCCGGGCTCGAGTAGTTGACGCCGTTGAGGAAGCCACCGGTGAGGTGGAAGAACAGCAGCACCGAGCCGTCCGGCGGCACCGGCGAGGCGGTGTCCGTCGAGTACGCCGGCAGGTCCTTCTTGATGATGTAGCGGTCGATCAGAGTCGCCTCCGGCGCCTTCACGAGCGTCACCTTGACGCCCGCCGCCGACCACGCCTGCTGCAGGATCGCGGTGATCTGGTCTTGCACCGCGCGCGAGTCCGAGTAGTACAGCTCGAGCGACAGCGGGCTGGCACTGGTGAAGCCGGCCTTGGCGAGCAACTCCCTGGCCTTGGCCACGTTGGTGTCGAAGTGCCAGTACTTGTCGGTCGTGTACGGGAGGTACCACGGCAGCGGCGACTTCGCGATCTCGGCGTCGCCGAGGAAGACGTTGTCGATCAGCTGCTTGTAGGGGGTGGCGTAGAGCAGCGCCTGACGGACGAGCGGGCTGGCGAGCTCCTTCTGCTTGTAGTTGAGGAACACCCACTCCTGGCTGTTGCCCTTGAAGTTGGCGATGCGCAGGCCCTTCGTCTTGGCCGCGTCCTTGATCTGCGACGGGCTGAGCGCGAGCGCGATGTCGACGTCGCCGCCCTTGAGCGTGGCAAGCCGGCTGGCAGCGTTCGGGATCGCGAGCAGGCGCACCGTCTTGTACTGCGGCTTCTTGCCGTAGTAGTCGTCACGGCGCTCGTAGATCAGCGACTGGCCCTTCGTCCAGCTCTTGACCGTCCACGGGCCGAAGCCGGCGGCATGATCGGCGAGCCAGGTCTTGGCCGTCTTGTCGGCCGCGGTGATGTGCTTCTTCACCTCGGTCGCGTCGTAGATCGGGATCTGCGCCAGGGCGAGCATCGGCTGGAAGGCCGGGCTGGCGCCCTTGGTGAAGTAGCGCACCGTGTACTTGCCGACGGCGGCGACCTTCGTGACCTTGGCCAGCACGGCGTACTCGAAGCCGCCCGTGCCGCCGAGCCCGATGGCCCGCTGCCAGGAGAACACTGCATCGGCCGACGTCAGCTCGTTGCCGTAGTTGCTCTTGACGCCCCTGCGCAGCTTGACCGTGATCGATTTGCCGGAGGCGTCGACCTTCGCGCTCTCGGCGAGCATCGGGTAGGTCGTGATCGCCGAGGTGAGGCCGTTGCCGAGGGGGTTCGGCACCGACGTCTGCTCGAAGAGCCGGTCGTAGAGGTTGACGTACGCATTGTGGTTCGGGATGTACGTCGAGGCAGCGCCGTCAGGGTCGAGCGAGTTGGCGACGTCGCGATCGGCGACGACCAGCGTGTCGCCCGCGTGGCTGCGCGTGGTGCTGGACAGGCTCGAACCTGCAAAGGCGAGCGCCGACAGTGCGGCGACGGCGAGTAACAGCAGGAACGGCCGAATGCGTCTGGACATCCTGAATGTCTCCTTGGATAGACGGCGGTGGAATCCGCGAGCCCGGCGGCCCGGCGCCAACCGTACCGCGTTCTGGCTTGACACGCGAGCAGCGCTGGTCGAATACTCGGTCGCGATGCTGGCCAACGTCTTCCTCCAGAGCAACGGGGCTCCCGTGCACGAGGCGCTGCTTGCGCTGACGATCGTCCACGTCATGCTCTTCCTGGCCTGGCTCGGCGTCGATACCGGCGTCTTCTATACGAGCTGGCGCCTGCGCCGGGCTGGGCTGTCGGCCGAGACGCGCCTCGAGCTGACCAGGATTCTCGTCGTCCTCGATCGGAGCCCGCGGATGGCAAGTCTGCTGATGGTCCCGATCGCGCTGTCGCTGGCGTTCACCGGTGGCCTGGGCCTGACCGGGGTGTCGGACGCGCAGATGAACGCGATCTTCTGGCCGATCGTCGCGCTGATGCTGCTGGTGAGCTGGGCGCTCGTGCGCTTCGAGCGGGCACAGGCGACAGGGCGCCTCGACACGCTCTTCGCCAGGACGTACACGTGGGTGCTCAACGTGATCAAGGTGGGCATCTTCACGTCGTTCCTGGCGACCGGCATCGCGGCACTCGCCGGTGTCGACGGCCTCTGGAACAACGACTACATCGCCTGGAAGGCGATCCTCTTCGCGTGCATCACCGCCGCCGGGCAGTGGATCGAGCACGGCTTCCGCGACTTCGCGCCCGCCTTCGGCGACCTGATCGCAAACGGCGAGACGCCCGAGCGCCACGAGCGCTTCGACCGGGCCGTCAAGGGCGCGTACCCGCCCGTGCTCACGCTCTACGCCCTCGTCACCGTCACGGCGATCCTGGGCATGGCGAGCGCGCGCGGCGGCTTCTAGGCCGGCCGCGCGCGCTCGCCCATCGCTTACTCGTTCGGCTAGCCGTTGCGCTTGGCCCAGGAGGGCACGGCCGGCGCGGGCGCGTCGGCCCACAGCGTGTCCGTGCAGTCGAGGAAGACATCCCAGTGGTTGTTGACGAGACCGAAGAAGTCCTTGATCAGGACGTCCTCGATCGTCAGCCCCGGGTTCTCCTCGCGCCAGCTCGGCTGGACGATCTCGAAGCCCTTGACGAAGTTCTCGAACATCGGCTCGAGATGCTCCTTGCTCGTCAGGAACTGGATGCCGACGACGTTCCACTCGTTCTGCAGCAGCGCGTCGAAGTCGATCATCGCGTCGGTGCGCGTGCCGAGCTGGCAGAGGAACGGGTGGAAGGAGATCGCCTTGCGCGGGCCGTCGCCGTGCCCGAGCACCTTCGCCAGAGCCTCCTTGGAGCGGACGTTGATCGCAACGCCGGAGTAGCCCGGCGTGTGCGACAGCGCCCCGAAGAAGATGTGCTCGTACCAGTACATGAACTGCTCCATGTTCTGCTCCGGCACGTCCCAGTATTCGAAGATGACGAGCTTGAAGTCGGTATTCGGCATGTGGATCCTCCGGGTAGTCGCCAGGCTCGGCGGTCAGCAGCCTCAAGCATTGCGACTGGCGGGAGGGGCGTCAATCGGCAGGCGTCATGGCGTCGCGCGTCGCCGGTAGAACGGGTCTAGCCTAAGCCGAGAATGAACTTCGCATCCTCGGACATCCGCTCCGGCGACCACGCCGGGTCCCAGACGAGGTCGGGCTCGCACTTCTCGACGCCCGGCATCGCCTCGACCGTCTCGACGATCTGCTCCTGGATCATCGGCCCAACCGGGCAGCCCATCGAGGTGAGCGAGAACGTCACCGTGACCGAGGTGCCGTCGATCGCGGCGTCGTACACCAGGCCGAGCTCGACGATGTCCATGCCCAGCTCGGGGTCCTCGACGGCACGGAGCGCATCCAGCACCTCTTCACGCGTGATCGTTCCGGGATCGGCCATGGACGGCATGGTACCGGTGCCGGCGCGGGCACCGGAGCGGCACCCAGAGACCACAGGCATCCGACGCTTGTTTAGACGCGTATAATTTGGACTCTATGCTCACGGTAAGGCTGCCGGCCATGAGAGGGCGGCGGCGGCGCCCGGCGCCGGCGAGCGCGTCCTGCGCGGCGAGCAGCGGCGCCTACATCTACCCC
>CANFDS010000004.1 GCA_947445525.1 Actinomycetota bacterium
GACGAGGACGGCAACGAGCTCGTCGTCTGGCTTCTCCAGTACTACCCGGACGACGACGACAGCACGATCCGCCTGGCGACGTACGGCGGCAAGAACGACCTCGCGACGCCGGACGACGAGAACCGCCGCTGCCTCTACGACTTCAAAGCCGCCGACTTCGGCTACAGCGGCAAGATGTGGATGGACTTCTCGACGATGCAGAACTCGGACGAGTGGCTGTACGGGACGATCAACGTCTACTCGCTCCCCACCGACGACGCGAAGCACCAGGGCTCGGCGGTCTGGCGGATCAAGCTCGACGACATGACGGACGGGGACTGCACGCTCGAGAACGGCTTCCAGTCCCTCCAGACCGACGACTACGGCGACCAGCTCGTCCAGGGCGCCGGCAGCACGATGTACTGGGGCACGCACGCCGACAACGCCAACGGCTCGCTGCGCATCTACTCGGTCAGCGACTCGTCCACCTCGGTCGACGTGACCGACAAGGACATCACGAACTACCACACCGGCACCACGGCGAGCTGCCCGACCCCCGACGGCAACAACCCGTGCAAGAACCTGGGCGGGCGGATCCTCACCGGCTGGACGGGCAACGGCAAGGTCGGCTGGTTCTGGAACGTCGCGCAGGGCGACGGCTACTCCTTCCCGCACGTCCAGGGCGCGATCTTCCGGACGTCCGACCTCAAGCTGCAGGAGGAGCCGATCATCTACAGCGACTCCTACGCCTGGGCCTGGCCGGCGATGGGCGTCAACAGCCGCGGCGACGTCGGCGGCACCATCTACCGCATCGGCGGCGGCGAGTACCCGCGGGCGCGCGCCTTCATCGTCGACGACGTCGACCCCAGCTGGAGCTCGCTGACGATGCACGGCATCGCGTCCTCCACGGACACGGTCGACGAGGACGTCTACGGCGACTACGGCACCACCGTGCGCTTCGACGGCTGCAGCAACACCTGGCAGGCCGGTGTGTTCACCCACGTCAGCAACGACTACTTCTCCAGCTCACAGCCGCGCTACGTCTGGTTCGGCCGTGAACGCGACGGCTGCGCCGACCTCATCGTCGAGAAACTCGCCCACATCTTCGACAGCACCAACGGAATCGTCTGGATCGGCGACACGACGCGCAACATCGGGTCGGGCGAGGCGAGCGCGACGAAGACCCGCTACTACCTGAGCACGGACACCGAGCAGAGCGACGGGGACACCCTGCTCGCGGAGGCCCATGACACGTCGTCGATCGCCGCCAGCGACAGCGACGCGCTGCTCGTGAAGGCGCTCATGCCGGCAGCCACGAGAGCAGGCACCTACAACCTGATCGCCTGTGCCGACCAGCCCGACACCGTCACCGAGGTGACGAACACGAACAACTGCACCGTCGACGACAGCACCCTCACCGTCAAGGCGAAGATCGGCAGGACAACCCCGGTGATCACCACCGTGAAGCCCGGTACGGTCACGCGGATCCGGCCAACCCGCACCATCACCCTGCCGACGACGACGCGCGAGGCGGTCACCCCGCCGACACGCACCGTGATCCGCCCCGCGACGACGACGATCACCCGGCAGCCCCCCGGCGGTCGCCCCGGCACGCTCACCCGGCAGCCCCCGGCGCGGCAGCCGCTCCCGGGCGAACGGCCCGGCGCAGCCAAGCCGACGCAGGGGTAAGGCAGTGGGTGCGCCGCGCCGTCGGCTCCGGCCCCCGTGGGGTCGATTCCCGGCGCGGCGCACCGCCGCCCTGGTGACGCTGCTGGGGGCCACGGCCGCGGCCGGCAGCGTCGGCCCGGGCGCCGCAGCCGCCCGGGCCGACGCGCCTTCCTTCACCCCTCGCGCCGCGCCCCGCCCCGCGGCCAGGCCGGCAGCCAGTTCGGCGCCGGCAGCGAAGCCGAAGCCGGCCAGGCCGGCGGCGAAGCGACCCGAGACGCAGGGCCCTCAACCCGGCCCACGGCAGCCCGTCACCCCGGGCGTCCCACCGGCAGGCCGGCCGTCCACAGCCGACTCCGCGCCGCGGAAGTCCTGAGCCTGCCGCGACTGGCCTCGGCGGCGGCGCCCGGCGCTACGTGCCGGTCGGCTCGGGCGGCGGCGGTGACGCCAGCGTGCCCGGCAGCGGGAACGGCCGCGGCGGCGGCTTCGGTGGGCTGAGGCGCTTGCGCTCCTCGCCACCGGTCGGCTCAGTCGGCGGCTCGGGCTCGCTGAAGATGGTGTCCTCGGGCTCGCCGGCGAGCAGCCGCTCGAACTGATCCTTGTCGATCGTCTCGCGCTCGATCAGGACCCGCGAGGCGTTGTGCAGCTCGTCCATGTGCTCGCGCAGGACGCGCAGGGCGGTCTCGTGGGCCTCCTCGATCACGCGCCGGATCTCGCTGTCGATCTCGCGGGCGATCTCCTCGGAGTAGTCGGGCTGAGCGCCCATCTCGCGGCCGAGGAACGGCATGTCGTGGTTGCGGCCGAGCACGCGGGGGCCGAGCTTCTCGCTCATGCCGAAGCGCATGATCATCTGCTTCGCCGTCGAGGTGACCTTCTCCAGGTCGTTCGAGGCGCCGGTCGTGATCTCGTTGAAGACGAGCTCCTCTGCCGCGCGACCGCCGAGGGTCATCGCGAGCTGATCCATCAGGGAGCCCTTGGTCGTGAGGTAGCGATCCTCGCGCGGCAGGGAGATCGTGTAGCCGAGCGCCTGGCCGCGGCTGATGATCGAGATCTTATGCACCTCGTCGGTGTGCTCGAGATAGAAGCCGACGAGCGCGTGGCCCATCTCGTGATACGCCGTGATGCGGCGCTCCTGCTCGGTGAGGAGGCGCGTCTTCTTCTCGGGGCCGGCGATCACGCGCATGATCCCCTCCTCCAGCTCCGACTGCTCGATGACCTTCTTGCCGCGACGCGCAGCGAGCAGGGCGGCCTCGTTGACGAGGTTCGCGAGGTCGGCACCGGTGAAGCCCGGGGTGCCGGCGGCGAGCACGTCGAGGTCGATCTCGGGGATGAGCGGCTTGCCCTTGGTGTGCACCTCGAGGATCTTGCGGCGGCCGTTGCGGTCGGGCCGGTCGACCACGATCTGCCGGTCGAAGCGGCCCGGCCGGAGCAGCGCCGGGTCGAGGATGTCGGGGCGGTTGGTGGCGGCGATGAGGATGACGTTGTCCTTCATCTCGAAGCCGTCCATCTCGACGAGCAGCTGGTTGAGCGTCTGCTCGCGCTCGTCGTGGCCGCCGCCCATGCCGGCGCCGCGATGGCGGCCGACGGCGTCGATCTCATCGATGAAGATGATGCAGGGGCTGGCCTGCTTGGCCTGCTCGAAGAGATCACGGACGCGCGAGGCGCCGACGCCGACGAACATCTCGACGAAGTCCGAGCCGGAGATCGAGAAGAACGGCACGCCGGCCTCGCCGGCGACCGCGCGGGCGAGCAGCGTCTTGCCCGTGCCGGGAGGCCCGTACAGGAGCACGCCCTTGGGGATGCGGGCGCCGAGCGCCTGGAACTTCTTCGGGTTCTCGAGGAACTCCTTGATCTCCTGCAGTTCCTCGACGGCCTCGTCCACGCCGGCAACGTCCTTGAACGTCGTCTTGGGCGAGTCGGGCGCCATCCGCTTGGCGCGGCTCTTGCCGAAGCTCATCACCTTCGAGCCGCCGCCCTGCATCTGGTTCATCAGGAACAGCCAGAAGCCGATGAGGATGATGAACGGCAGCAGCGAGCCCAGGATCGACCACCAGGCGGACGAGCCGATGCCCTTCGAGTCGAACTTCACACCCTGCTTCTCGAGCAGGCCCTGGAACCCGATCTGCGACTGGTCGCTCGGGTAGTTGACCTTCACCTTCTGACCCGACGAGAGCGTCGCCACGATCTGGCGCTTGCTCGGCGTAAAGTAGATCTGCTTGAACGACTCCGGCGACTTCTTGACGCTCGTGATCATCTCCGAATACGTCGTCTTGGTCGTGTTCTTGGACCGCGGCATCAGGGTCTGGCTGGCGAGATAGACCAGCAAGACGATGACGATCAGCGGGAACAGCGCGCTTCGGAAGAAACGGTTCACAGGGCCTCTGCCTGGGAGGGTAGCAGCGTCGCCGTGCGCCAAGCCGTCAGGCCCGGCAGGCGCTCAGGCGTCACTACCGTCCGGCTCACCGGCGAGCACGCCGAGATAGGGCAGGTTCCGGTAGCGCTCGGCGTAGTCGAGGCCGTAGCCGATGACGAAGCGATCGGGGATCTCGAAGCCGACGTAGCGGACGGGCACCTCCATCTGACGGCGGCTCGGCTTCGTCAGCAGCGCACAGATCTCGAGCGAGGCGGGCCGGCGTGCCTCGAGCGTGCGCGCGAGGTACGACAGTGTCAGCCCGGAGTCGATGATGTCCTCGACGATCAGGACGTCGCGGCCGGCGATGCTCGCGTCGAGGTCCTTGAGGATGCGGACGACGCCCGAGGTGTCGGTGGCGGCGCCGTAGCTGGAGATGGCCATGAAGTCGAGCTCGAGCGGCAGGTCGATCGCGCGCATCAGGTCGGCCAGGAAGAAGATGGCGCCCTTGAGGACGCAGACCAGCAGCAGGTCGCGGCCGACGTAGTTGCGTGAGATCTCGGCGCCCAGCTCGCGGATGCGCGCTGCCAGCACGTCCGCGCCCAGCAGCTCCTCACTCACGCCGTCGTCGACGCGGGCGGCGGGCTGTGAGGCCGCTCCCGGCGCGCTGCCGGCCGTCATGCGGGCACCTCCGCGGCGCGCACGCCGTCGGCTGCGACGAGCCCGGGGACGGCGACGACCTCGTCGCCTCGCACGACCAGCGGCCACGCCTCCCGCTCCGAGCGCGGCACCTTCGCATCCACGAACACATCCTGCACCTTCTTGCTCCTTCCGGCGAGCCGGTCGCCTGCACGCCAGCCACGCACGTGGAGCCCCGGCAGGTCGGATTCGATCGCCCACCGGCCCCAGCGCACGAGGCCATCGAGCGGGACGGGGGCCCGCTCGAGCCAGATCCGATCGTACTCTCTCGCGGCGACGAGCCCGGACCCCAGGTCGACGCGCGCCGAGCCGACGGGCCGGGCCAGCAGCTCGGCGACGGCGCGCTCGATCGGCGCCGGCAGGGTGGCGGCCCGGCCGGCGAGGGCCAGCAGGTTGGCCTCGGCGCCGGGGTGGAGCCGGCGCAGCAGCGGCAGGAGATCGGAGCGGATGAGGCCGCGCTTCGTGCCGGGGTTGCTCGAGTCGGCCCGGAACGGCAGCCCGACGGCGTGGCAGTAGGCCTCCGTCTGCTCGCGCCAGAGCGGCAGCAGCGGCCGCACGACACCGTCCTCGCGGCAGGCCCGGATGCCCTTCGTGACACCCGACGAGACGAGCCGGTAGAGGACGGTCTCGACCTGGTCGGAGGCGGTGTGGCCCGTGGCGCGCAGGCCAAAGCGGGCGGTGAGGCCGTAGCGCAGGTCGCGCAGGGTGGCCTCCGTCGGCTGGACGGGCACGGGAACGTCCACGACCTCGGCGCCGAGCAGGTCGCGGCAGTGGCTCGCGTCGGCTTCCGACTCGGCGCCGCGCAGGTGGTGGTTGACGTGCACTGCGCCGACGCGGTAGCCGAGGGCGCCGAGGGCGTGCCAGAGGCAGGTCGAGTCGGCGCCGCCGGAGACGAGCGCGACGACGGGGGCTCCCGGCTCGACCAGGCCGTGCGCCGCGATGTGGGCTGCGATGCGCGCGCGCAGGGCTGCCGGGTCGACGGCCGGGTCGGGGGCGGGCCGGCTCATCGGCGGTACGCGGGGTCGGCCGGGCGCCGCCCGACGAGCCAGGCGGCGAGCTCGCGCGCCGCCCACGGGCCGATCAGGGCAAGCAGGGCGAGCGGGAGGAGGCGGCGCAGCACGGGGCTCAAAAGATGAGGGAGCGGTACGTGCTGGTGCGGCGCATGCCGACCGAGTCGTAGACGCGGATGGCTGGGTCGTTCTCGGGCCGGACGAACAGGCACACCCGCGGCGTCGTCACCAGCAGCAGCCGGATCAGGTCGCGCAGGGCACGGTGGGCGTTCCCCCGGCCGCGGGCAGGTGGGTCGCTCCAGACCTGTTGCAGCTGGACGGCGCTGGGCGTCCAGGCCGACGCCTCCGCCTTGAAGAGGATCGTCGAGCCGTCCCGCCAGATCCACGAGCGGCCCTCCTCGATCTGGGCCCGCGTCCGCCACACGAAGCCCTCGCGGTCACGCGCGAGCGGATCGATGCGCAGCTCCTCGTGGTGGGCCGCGGCACAGGCCGGGACGAGCACGTCGAGATCCTCGACGGTAGCCGGGCGGAGACCCGTCTCGCCAGCCGGTGGGGGCTCGTCGCTGAGGTAGACCGGCTGCCCCGTACGGTCGGTGCGCGGCGGGGGGACGCGACTTCGCACCGCCTCCCAGAGCTCTCCGACCGCTCTCTCCTCACCGATCATCATGCGGGCACGCCCGCGCGCCGCGGCGTCGGCGAAGGCCGCGCAACCCTCCCCCGACGGCACGACGTTGGCGCCGACGTGGCAGAGCGCCGTGAGGCTGCCCGCGCGCTGCACCGCGGTGAATCGCCCGAGGCCGCGCCGGGCGACATCCTCGAGGAAGACGCGCTCGACCGGATCAGCCGCGCAGAACTCGAGGATCTGCTGCAGGCTGGGCTCGACGGTGCGGCGCGACAGGCGTCCGTGGATCACAACGCAACGATACGGAACGAGAGGCTCCGCTGACGCCTTCCGTAGGATGCGCACCATGCCGATTCATCTCCGAGCCAACCCTGGGGACTACGCCGAGGCCGTCCTCGTGCCGGGCGATCCCGTCCGCGCCAAGTACATCGCCGACACCTTCTTCGACACCGCGCGCCAGGTGAACGGCGAGCGGGGCATGCTGGGCTTCACCGGCAGCTTCCGCGGCGTCCCCGTCTCGGTGCAGGCGACCGGCATGGGCTGCCCGTCGGCGGCCATCGTCGTCGAGGAGCTCGTCCAGCTGGGCGCGAAGCGCCTCATCCGCGTGGGCACCTGCGGCGGCCTGCAACCCGACATGGCACTCGGCGACCTGATCATCGCGCTCTCGGCGATCCCCGCCGACGCGACCGCCTCGCACATCGTCGGCGAGCCGCACTGCCCCACTGCCGACTGGGACCTGATTCACGGCGCCGTGCACGCTGCCAAGGAGCTCGGCAAGCCGGTACGGGTCGGGCCGATCGTCTCGAGCGACGTCTTCTACAACGCCGACAGCGGCCAGTACCAGCGCTGGTCCGACCGCGGCGTGCTCGCCGTCGAGATGGAGGCCGCCGTCCTCTTCACGATCGCGGCGCTGCGCAAGATCAAGGCCGGGTGCCTGCTCACGGTGAGCGACGTCGTCGTCGAGGGCGAGTTCATCCGCATCAGCGACGCCGAGATGAAGCTGGCGGTCGACCAGATGACCGAGCTCGCGCTCGAGACCGTCACCCAGACGAGCGGGCACGGGCACGGCCACGGCCACCACTAGCGTCACCGCGGGGCCGTGGGCAGGCCCGGGCCCGAAGACGGTGTTTCTCGTCAACCCGGCCTCGGACAACGGGGCAACCGGCCGGCGCTGGCCCGAGATCGCCCACCGCGCGGCAGCGGTCGGCCTCGTCGGCGACACGCTGTTCTCGCAACGCCCCGGGCACCTCGGCCAGCTCGCTGCCGAGGCGGCGCAGCGCGGCGCCGGCCGGATCGTGGTCGTGGGCGGCGACGGCACCGTCAACGAGGCGGTCAACGGCCTCGTCGGCCGCGCTGGCGTCGAGCTGGCCGTGCTGCCCCGCGGCACCGGCACCGACTTCGTCCGCTCGTTCGGCATCCCGAGGGACGTGGAGCAGGCCGCCCGCATCGTGGTCGAGGGGCGAACCCGCACGATCGACGCCGGCAAGATCACCTATCGCTCCTGGTCGGGCGGCGATGCGGTCGCCTACTTCGCCAACATCGCGAGCGCCGGCATGAGCGGCGCGGTCGCCAAGCGTACGAACGAGACGACCAAGGTGCTGGGCGGCAAGGCGTCCTACCTGCTCGCCACGCTCGCGGTGTTCGCCAGCTGGCGCAACACCGAGATGCGCATCACGGTGGACGACGCGATCCGCAGCGGCCGGATGTACGACGCGATCGTCGCGAACTGCCGCTACTTCGGCGGCGGCATGAAGATCTGCCCCGGCGCCGAGCCCGACGACGGCCTCTTCGACGTGCTGCTGATCGGTGACATCACGAAGGCCGACCTGCTCGCGAACATGCCGAGGATCTACCGCGGCACGCACCTACCCCACCCGCGCGCCGAGCTCCTACGCGGCGCGACAGTGACGGTGGACGCGCCGGAGCCGCTGCCGGTCGAGATCGACGGGGAGCAGCCGGGAACGACCCCGGCGCGGTTCGAGATCGTGCGCGACGCGCTGCGCCTGCGCGTGCCGGCGGCCTGACCGGGGCCGGGCAGCAGCGCCTGGCGAGCGCCCGCCGGGCGCTGCCCTCGCTAGCTCGGGTCGCCGGCGCCGAGCCGCGACTCGAGGGAGGCGACCTTCGCTTCGAGCTCGATCACCCGCCGCTCGATCGCCTCGACGCCGAGCAGCCGCTTCTGGAGGTCGTCCAGGCGGTGCAGCGACGTCTGCGCCTGCTCGAGGGCGCGGGCCGCGCCCGGTATGCCCGCAACCCGGGAGATGACCTCCTCACCGGCGTCGGCGAGCTTCGAGAAGATGTCCTGGCGCGGCGTGCTGGCGGAGGCATCGCCCGCGGGGGCAGCCTGCTCCTCGGTGACCGGCGCCTCGGTATTGGTCTCGCTCATTGCGTCACTCCTGTTCGGGGGCTGACCGTTCCCTTACGGAATAGCAGGCGCGAGGCCCCGCGCGCCGGAATACTGCGCGCAATGCCCGCCACGACCGACCCCGCGATCGCCCGCCTCGCCGAGCTGGTGCACACGCGCCGGCCCGTCGTGGCGCTCACCGGCGCGGGCGCGAGCACCGCGAGCGGCATCCCCGACTTCCGCTCGCCGACCGGCTGGTGGGCCCGGTTCGACCCGCAGGTCTACTCCAGCCTGTAGACCTTCCGCAACGATCCGGAGCGCATGTGGGAGTTCCACGGGCCGCGCCTGCGAGTCCTCGCCGAGGCCCGGCCCAACCCGGTGCACGAGGCCCTCGCGCAGCTCGAGCAGGCCGGCCTGCTGGCCGCGGTCGTGACACAGAACATCGACATGCTGTACGCGAAGGCGGGCAGCCGCGAGGTGGTCGAGGTGCACGGCTCGGTGCGCACGTCGTCCTGCCCGGGCTGCGCCCGCCGCTACCCCGTGGACGAGGTGCTGGCGCTGGTCGACGCGCACGGCGCGCCCCCGTGCCCGGCCTGCGGGCGGATCCTCAAGCCCGACGTCGTGTTCTTCGGCGAGACGCTGCCGGTGGCAGCGATCGACCGCGCAACGGCGCTCGCCCGCGGCGCCGGACTCCTGCTCGTGATCGGCTCGTCGCTCCAGGTGTGGCTCATCGCGGAGTTGCCGGCGGTCGCGCAGGCGCACGGCGCGGCAGTCACGATCGTCAACGCCGGCCCCACGAGCTTCGACGCGCAGGCCGATCTCCGCGTCGGTGGCGACGCGGCGACGGCACGCGCAGCCCTCGCCGCCCTGGTGTGCGCGTAGAGTCCGGGCCGTGGACGGCTACTCCTTCTTCGACGATGTCCGGGTGCGCTTCGCCGAGACCGACGCGCAGGGGATCGCGCACCACGCGAACTACGTCGTGTGGTTCGAGGTCGCCCGCGTCGCGTACCTCGCTCGCTTCCGCGAGGGCTACCGCTCGATCCAGGCCGACGGCGTCGAGGTGCTCGTCACCGACGTCCAGGCCCGCTTCCGCGCCCCCGCCTACTTCGACGACATCTTGCGCGTCCACACCCGCTGCGTCGGCCTCAAGGGCGCCCGCTTCCGCTTCGAGTACGCCGTCGAGCGCGAGGGCACCCTGATCCTCGACGGCCACACCGGCCACGCCTCCGTGGCCAGTGCCACGCTCCAGCCGACCCGCACGCCAGGCTGGCTGGTCGAGGCGATCACTAGTGCAGAGCGATGACCTTGCCGGACTCGTCGGCAGCGGCCTTGTTGGCCGGCTTCGGCTTCGTACCGACGTGCACGACCTTCGGCTGCCCGCGGTAGCTCGAGTACCAGACGCTGTCGTAGAGCACCTTGCCGGCCGGGCTGTAAACCACCCGGTGCACGCTCGTCGCCACCGGTGGTGAGAACGGGATGGTGTCGTCGACGACCGTCTTGCCCTTGGGCAGCAGTGGGTCGAGGACCTTCTTCACCGGCACGGCGCCGATGGCGCGCAGCGGGGTCGTCGAGCTTTCGACGCGACGCCCGGGCGAGGTCCCAAAGATCGTCATGCGCAGCGACGAGCGACCGATGAACGCGTGTACCCAGAGCCAGTGGCCGGTGTCGTTGCGGAACTGGAGGTCGGTGCTCGGGTAGTCGACGGTCGCGTCGCGCCCGAGTGGATAGTGGCTGATGTAGAGCCCGTGGTTGGTGCGGTCGGTGATCGGCAGGCCGGACTCAAAGGCCGCGTTGAAGAGGGTCGTCGAGACCTGGCAGACGCCGCCGCCGATTCCGTTCTGGAGCTCGCCGTTGATGATGACCGGCGCCTCGAGGAAGCCCTTGGCGGCCGAGCGCTCGCCGGTGGTGCGATTGAACGAGTAGGTGGCGCCCGGGGCGATGTAGTGGTCGTCCACGAGTTCGGCGACGAGTCGGACGTTGTGCAGCCGGTTGGCTACCCCGCCGTAGGTGGTCTCGTAGCTGCCGACGACCTCCTTGATGCCCATCGCCTGCACCTGCGCGGTCGTCCGGGCGGGGGCGGCGGCGGTGACGACGAGCTTGCCGAGGCGCTCGCCCGGAGCGGCAGCTGCTTCGAGGATCGACTCCGCGGTGGCGGCACGGTCGAGCGTGCGGCCGTTCAGCGCGGGCACGACCGCGGGCAGGCCATCGGCGCCGAGCGAGATCCTGGCGTCGGTGGCAGGACGGTCGACGAGCTTCGACAGCCGACCGAGCACCCGCTCGGCCGCCGGACCGCCGATCCGCAGCTTCCGCGAGCCGGGCTCGGGCACCTCGATCATCGAGGCGAGCTGGCGCGGCGTGACCGCTGCGTACGCGGCCGCGTAGCGGAGCCTGACGGGCGCCGACAGCATCGTGCGCAGGCTCTCGACGACCGGCGCGAGCGAGGCGACCGTCACGCGGACTCCCTCTCGGCGCAACGGCAGCTCGACGGTGCGCCCACGCTGGAACGACGCGAGCGTCGAGACGATCGTGGTGGCGGCGGCCCGGGTGTCGAGCACGCGCCCGGGTTTGCCGAGGACGATCGACGGCTCGAGCCCCTTCAGCACGATCGCCGACGGGACGTGCGGTCGGTCGACCTTCGCCGCCATCGCCTTCAACGCCGACGCGACGGTGACCTCGTACGAGCCGATCGACGGCGACACCTCGCTCCCGGAGAGCCGCAGCACCAGCCGGCGGAATCCGCGCACCGGCCCGAAGCCGTCGCCCTCGCGGCGGGCCTCGTCGACCGCCACCTGCCAGTCGACGGTGACGCCGAGCTGGCGCGCCGTGAAGTCGAAGCGTTGCCCGCCCGCGACGAACGTCACCGGCCGATCGGCGAGCCGGCGGGACTGCTGCTGCAGTGCGCCCACCGCGTCCCCCGCCGACATCCCGCCGATCGCGACACCGGCGACACGCACACCACCCGCGATGCTCCCTGCCGACCCGGCATACGCGAAGCCGACGGCCACGACTGCCGCGAGCAGCCCGACGAGTGCCGCGAACACGACACGACGCGCCTTCCGCAACCTCGCCTGACGCCCGCGCCGGTCGTTGCGACGAGTGTGGGTTTCGGCGTCGACGTGCAAAGAATCACGCATTTTTGCCTAACAAGCATACACGGCCCGTAGACTCAGGGCCGTGCTGATCGCCCTCCCTGAGCTCAGCGGGCACGCCGGCCAGGAGGTCGGCCGGTCGCCGTGGCACGAGATCACCCGGGAGCAGGTGCGCGCCTTCGCGGCTGCCACCGGCGACCACCAGTGGCTGCACGTCGACGACGAGCGCGCACAGGCCGGGCCCTACGGGACGACGATCGCGCACGGCTTCCTGACGCTGGCGCTGGCGCCGCTGCTGCTGTCGGAGACGGTGCAGATCGAGGGCTGCGCCGCGGTCGTCAACTACGGCGTCGACCGACTGCGCTTCCCGGCCGCGGTGAGGGTCGGCTCGCGGGTGCGCGCACTGGTGGAGCTGCAGAGCGCCGACGAGATCGCCGGCGGGGTGCAGGCCGTCTGGAAGCTGACGTACGAGCTCGAGGGCGGCGACAAGCCGGCCTGCGTCGCGGAGATCGTCTTCCGCTACCTCGCGGCCTGAGAACTCATTTCAGAATGAGCGTTGAACCTCGGGGCCCTCGGAGCGAGCGGGTGGGCTGACCGGCTCGCCGGCCAGGCTGGCCGCCTGGACAAGAGCCGGGCAGCGCAGCCGCGAAGCCCTGGAGGCCGCTCAGGGAGCGGGCTTCAGGTCGCCGCAGGCCCACAGGTCGGACGCGCAGCGGCCGGACTCCGGGCCGAAGGACGATCCGAGCGAGCCGCGGACGGCGCTCATTCTGAAATGAGTTCTGAAGCGGCAGCGTCAGAGCGGCGGCAGTGCCGGACGCTCGCCGGTGCTGCCGTGGGTCTCGGCGCGGAGCAGCGAGCCGACGAGCGGGATCGAGAGCGCGATCGGCACGGCGCACAGCGGCCACAGCGCCTGGTAGCCGTTCGTCTTGTCGAACGTGGAGGAGAGCGCGTCGATGACGACGCCGGCGACGACGGTGAAGAGCAGGCCGATGCCCTTGGTGCCCAGCGCGAGCCCGGCGATGGCGCCGCGCCGGTGCGACGGCATCAGCTTGAAGAGCAGGCCCCAGGAGAGCGTCATCACCGTGCCGGCCGCGACGGCGACCGGGATGATCACCGCGTAGTAGGCGTTGTGCCAGCTGCTGGCGAAGCCGGCCCCGAGGAGGCCCCCGGCATAGACGATCGAAGCGCCGAAGATGACCGGCGCCAGGCCGAAGCGGTCGCCGAGCCTGCCGGAGACGACCGCCGCGATGACGTAGCCGATGGCGACGCAGGCGAGCACGGCGGTCGCCGTCGCCAACGGCTGGCCCAGCCCCCTCGTCACGTAGAGCACGGCGAAGGTGCGGGCGGCGGCGAACGCGCCCTCCCAGAGCGCGTTCGCGAGCAGGAAGCGGCGCACGAGCTCCTCCTCGCGCAGCACCTGCCAGCTCGTTCTCAGGTAGGCGCGGACGCCGGTGTAGACGCGCTCGCCCTGCTCGATCTCCTCGCGCACCAGCAGCACGGTGCCGCCGCAGGCGAACATCGTGACCGCCGCCGCCACGATGAACGGCGCCGCGTGCCAGAGGTCGAACAGCTGACTGCCGGCGATCAGGGCGATGCCGAGCGCGACCCCACGCAGCAGGTGCTGCACGCCCTGGGCGCGCCCGTACATCGACTCGTCCAGCAGGTCGGGGTAGAGCCCACGGTACGGCGGCTCGTAGATGTAGTACGCGATGTAGAAGGCGAGCACGACCAGCGTGGTCGTCCAGAGGCTCGGCATCAGGCCCATCAGGGCGAGGGCGCCGGCCAGGCCGGGCAGGGCGATCAGCATGAACGGGCGGCGACGGCCGAGCGGCGTGTGGAACGAGTCGCTCCACGGCCCGATCACGAGCGACATGCCGAGGGCGAAGATCCCCTCGGCGGAGATGATCCCCGCGATGACGGTGCGCGAGTCGGTGAAGCGCTCGAGCAGCGGCGCCAGGTAGGCCGACGTGGTGGTGATCGAGAACGCGAGACCGAAGGCTCCCAGACCGAGCGTCCACACGAGCCGGTTCCGCACCCGCCGGAGGGTATCCGCACGTCCGGCGGTTCCGCCGTCTCACACCGGGCGCGACCCGTACGTTTCAGCTCGCGATGGGCGACACCCCTCCAGCCAGAGTCGCGGTGCCATGGCAGGCGCAGTACGCGCTGCTCGCCTCCATCTGGGGGCTCAGCTTCATGCTGATCAAGATCGGCAACGAGACGCTCGACCCGATCCAGGTCTCGTTCGGTCGGATGATCGTGGGAGCAGCCGTGCTCGGGGCGATCGTTCTCGCCAAGCGGGAGCGGCTGCCCCGGGGCCTCCGCGCCTGGGGCCACATCCTCGTCGTCTCGGCGCTCTTCAACAGCATTCCGATGACGCTCTACGCCTGGGCGGAGACGCGTGTCTCGTCGATCGTCGCCGGCATCTGGAACGGCACGACGCCGCTGTTCGTGCTGATCGTCGTGCTCGCCGCGTTCCCCGAGGAGCGCCCGACTCGAGAGCGCATCGCAGGGATCGTAGTCGGCTTCGCCGGGGTCGTCGTGGTGCTGGGGCCGTGGAGCGGCCTGGGCGGGCAGAGTCTCGCCGGCAATCTCGCGGCACTGGCAGCAGCGCTCTGCTACGGCCTCGGCTACCCGTACATGCGCCGGTACGTCGCGGCGACCCGGGAGTCCGGGCTCGCGCTCTCCTTCGCCCAACTGCTGTGCGCGATGGTGTGCCTCGCCGTCGTCACGCCGCTGGCGACCGAAGCCCCGTCGCACGTCTCGGCCCGGTCGCTGGCCGCCGTCGCCGCGCTCGGCGCGTTCGGCACCGGGTTCGCGTACGTCATCCACTACGCGATCCTGCGCAAGGTCGGCACCACGACCGCGTCGACTGTCACCTACCTCATCCCCGTCGTCGCGACAGTGGCCGGCATCGTGTTCCTCGGCGAGCACCTGCGCTGGAACGAGCCGATCGGTGCGGTCGTCGTCCTCGTCGGCGTCGCGGTGACGCAGGGGCGGCTGCGCTACGTCCCCGGGCGGACGAGGCCCAGCGCGGCCGGCAAGCCGTAGAGGTCGACCAGGCGCGGCGAGAAGCCGGGGTGACGGCTGTCGCGGTCGATCAGGATCCCGTGAAGCCCGACCTGCGCGGCGCCCTCGATGTCGTCCTCGATCGAGTCGCCGACCATCACCGCCTCGGCGGCGGCGACGCCGAGCGCGTCGAGCGTCGCCTCGAAGATCGACGGGTGCGGCTTGGTGCGGCCGTGCGCGCGCGAGGCGATCGCCACGTCGACGTCGAGGCGATGGTGGCGGACGAAGCCGTCGAGCTCCCGCCCGGTGTTCGAGACGAGGGCGACCCGGAGGCCGTAGCGGCGTAGCTCCGCCAGCACCGGCGGCGCGTCCTCATAGAGGTCGAAGTTGCCGTGCCGCTCCCAGGCCAGCACCATCTCGCGGGCACACGTCGTGACGCCGGGGCCCTCGCCGCCGAGGCCGCGGATGATGTCCTCGGTAAAGGCGACCCACAGCTCGTCGTCGTGATGCAGCTCGGGGTGGCGGCGGAACGCTGCCGTGGCGGCGGCGCGCGCCTCAGCGTGACGGGCGGCGTCGAGCGCGAGCCCGTGGCGCGCGCCCATGTGCACGAAGCCGTCGGCGCCGAGCTCGGGGCCGGGCCGCGAGATCGTGAAGTCGACGTCGAAGACGACCGCGCGGAGCGTCAAGGCGCGGGCCAGCGGTACGTCTCGGGCCGGCGATGGCGCAGTGCGGGCAGCGCCGCTCGGATCGCGTCCAGCCGGGCCAGGTCGACATCGGCCACGATCACCGTCTCCTCGTCCCCTGCCGTGGCCAGCACGACGCCCCACGGGTCGACGATCAACGAGCGGCCGTACGCCGCCGGCTTGTCGGGGAAGACCGTGCCCGTCTGCGCGGCCGCGGCGACGTAGCACTGGTTCTCGATCGCACGGGCGCGCAGCAGCGGCTCCCAGTGATCCTTGCCCGTGACCAGCTGTGCGCCGCCCAGCGCCAGGACGCGGTACAGCTCGGGGAAGCGGACGTCGTAGCAGATGATCAGCCCGATCCTCAGGCCGCCCACCTCGGCGATCACCGGCTCGTCGCCGGCGGCATCGGAGTCGGATTCGCGGTAGACGACGCCGCCCGCGTCCACGTCGAAGAGGTGGATCTTGCGATAGGCCGCCACGAGGGCGCCCGTGCCGTCGAAGACGAAGCAGGTGTTGGGGAGCTTCCCTCCGCCCGCGGGCAGCTCGGTGATCGAGCCGCCCACCAGCACGCTGCCGTGCTCGCGCGCCCAGCGCGACATCGCCGCCACCGACTCGCCACCGGAAAGCGGCTCCGCCAGCGCCCGGTAGTCGGCCACCGTCCCGATGCCGTTCCACTTCTCCGGCAAGACGATCACAGCGGCGCCCTGCGCCGCCGCCCGCGCGACCAGCGCCTTCGCCGTGGCCAGGTTCGCCGCCTTGTCGGCGCGGCTTGTCATCTGCACGCAGCCGACTCGCATTCGCTGACTCACAGCCGGGAAGGATAGCCTCCGCGCTCGTGACGTCCGGCACTCCCAGCGCCGAGCCCGACCGCGCCCGCGCAGACCGGGGCCGGGCCCTGCACGCCCTCCGCAGCCGCGACTTCCGGCTCTTCTTCACCGGGCAGGCCATCTCGCTGATCGGCAGCGCGGCGTTCACGGTCGCGCTCGGCTGGCGCACGTACACGCTCACCGGGGAGGCGAGCTTCCTCGGCTTCGTGCTCGGGCTCCAGGCCGTCGCGATAGTGGCGACGCTGCTGGTCGGCGGCGTACTCGCCGACCGCTACGACCGCCGCCGGCTGATGATCGCCTCGGATCTCGGGCGCTTCGCCGCCGTCGCGGCCCTCGCCGCTCTCGACGCGAGCGGCCACCTGACGCTGGCCTGGCTGCTCGGCTTCGCCTTCGTGCTCGGGCTGGGCGAGGGCATCTTCATTCCC
The DNA here is from genome assembly GCA_947445525.1 of Actinomycetota bacterium. GTDB lineage: Bacteria > Actinomycetota > Thermoleophilia > Gaiellales > Gaiellaceae > CANFDS01. The sequence goes on from CANFDS010000004.1 coordinate 16,697, forward strand.
GCGTTCGGCGGCATGGTGCCGCTCGTCGTCGACTCCACGGTGCTCGCCTCCGCCAATGCGCTCGTCGGTATCGCCCGGCAGGGCTCCGCGCTGCTCGGGCCGGCGCTGGCGGCGGCCATCTACGTTCCCGCAGGCTCCGCCACCATCTTTGCGATCGATGCCGCGTCGTTCCTGGTGGCGGCCGCGTTCCTCCTGCGCGCACGCCCGCGCCGGCTCCCCGCCCGGCCTCCCGCCGGCGCCCGCCGGGAGGTGGCCGATGGCTTCCACTACGTCGCCGGAGTTCCGTTCCTGTGGGTCATGATTGCGATCTCGTCGCTGCTGCTGATGGTGCAGGTCGCGCCGTTCCAGGTGCTCCTGCCCGACCTCGTCAAGACGCAGTGGCACCAGGGAGTGGGCGGCTACGGCCTGCTGATGAGCGCCATGGGGGCCGGCATGGTGCTCGGCGCACTCGCCTTCGGCACGTTCGTGCCACGCCGCCACCGGGCGGTGATGAGCTTTGCGATTTTCGCAATCAACGGCCTGATCGTCGTGGTGATCGGCCTGGTGCCCTAGTTCACCGCGGCTCTGGCGCTGCAGGGGTTGCGCGGGCTCTTCGTCGGCTTCGGCATCGCAGTGTGGGAGACGACCCTGATGGAGATCATCCCCGAGCGCCTGCTGGCCCGGGTGATCAGTCTCGACTTCTTCGGCTCGATCGGGCTGATGCCGCTCGGCTACGTGCTCGCCGCAGGGATCGCGGGGCTGGCCTCGCCGGGCCTGATCGTCTCGGCCGGCGCCGCCGTCGGCACTGCGCTGTTCGTGGCGGCGCTGCTGTGGCCGCGCGCCCGCGAGATCGACTGACGCCGAGAGCCGGCGGGGGGCGTGAAACGCGGCGAGCGGCCGAAGCCGCCCGCCGTCTCTACCCATCGGGGTGCCCGGATTTGAACCGGGGACCTCTCCGACCCGAACGGAGCGCGCTACCAGGCTGCGCCACACCCCGAGGCGAGGCCATACGTTAGCGCGTCCAGCCCTGACCCTGCGCCGATGGGTCGCCCGTCGCGCTGGATGTCGGCACGAATCGCGCACGAAGCCTCCGCTCGCCACGGGGTACGTTGCCTGTACAGGCGACAAGGAGGTATGGCAGTGAACGTTGTGACCCTGATCGGCAACCTCGCCAGTGACGTCGAGCTGAAGCCGGTCGGAGAGGACAAGCAGGTGGCGACCTTCCTGCTCGCGGTCGACCGGCCCGGGCAGGAGGAGGCGGACTTCATCCGCATTGCGACGTGGAACAAGCAGGCCGAGGTCTGCGCCCGGTACCTCGTCAAGGGCCGCCGCGTCGCCGTCGACGGCCGGATCCGCACCCGCTCGTGGGAGGACGACGGCAAGCGCCGCTCGGCGGTCGAGATCGTCGCGAACCACGTCCAGTTCCTCTCGCCGCCCGTCGGCGACGAGCCGGCCGGGGCGGGGCACCAGGAGGATGTGCCGTTCGAGACAGCGGTGCTCGCCTAGCAGTCGAGCCGACCCGGCACGCGCTGGCGCCCTGGCCTGCCGCCCCCTTACCGGGGTGCGTGGGCCTGGGCGCCGGGCCGGTTAGACTCGGCCTCCAATGGCCAGCCGCGACGCGATTCTCAGCCACGCCCAGGAGCTGCTCGACCTCGCCGCCTACCCGGACTACGGGCCGATGGGCCTCCAGGTGGCCGGTGCCACGGAGGTGACGAGCATCGCCTGCGGGGTCTCGGCGTCGCTCGAGCTGTTCGAGCGCGCCGCCGCCATGGGCGCGCAGCTCGTGATCGTCCACCACGGCCTCTTCTGGAACAACGAGTCGCGTGTCGTCGATGGCGTCCTGAAGGCACGGCTGAGCGCCCTCCTCACCGCCGACATCACGCTGGCGGCCTATCACCTGGCGCTGGATGCCCACCCCGAGCTCGGCAACAACGCCCGGCTGGCGCAGGAGCTCGGTGTCGAGATCGAGGGCAGCTTCGGCAACGTCGGTGTCGGCGGGCGACTCCGCGACCCCGAGAGCGGCGAGGCGTTCGCGCGCCGCGTTGCCGCGCTGCTCGAGCGCGAGCCGGTCGCCTTCCTCTCTGGCCCGGCTGTCGTCGAGCGCGTCGCGATCTGCAGCGGCGGCGCAGGACGCGACCTGCCGCTCGCTGCGGCCGGGGGCTACGACCTCTACCTCACAGGCGAGCCCGAGGAGCCGAGCCTGCACCAGGCCAGGGAGCTCGGCATCCACTTCGTGGCCGGCGGCCACTACGCCACCGAGCGGCTCGGAGTGCAGGCGCTGAGCGCCCGGCTTGCCGACCGCTTCGGCGTGGAGTGGGCGTTCATCGAGCTGCCCAACCCGGTTTGACACGGCCTCCGGCCGGCTCGCCCGGGTCCCCGTTGCCATCCGTCCTCGCACCACAGTAAGCTACGTTCATGTCACGTCATGGGGCACGGGAATGACCCGGATCCGCTGGACAGCAGAGGACTCCTCCGAGCCCGCCCGCGCACTGCGTCGGTGGGTTTTTTCATTCCCGGGGCTCCCAACGTAGCGAAGGAGAGTCATGGCGAACCATCTCACGCCCGAAGAGCTCTCGAACGAGCTCGGTATCGATCGTGAAGAAGTCATCAAGGTGTGTGTGCAGGAAGGCGTGCCCATCTACCAGGGCAAGATCGACAAGACGCTGTTCCAGGCACAGCTCGAGGCAATCGGGGGAACGCCCCAACGCGCGGCAGCCACCGGCTCGTCGCGCGCAGCGCCACTACTTGCACTTCCGATCGACGCACGGCAGGGGTAGTCTCTCTCGCCATGACCGCTGATCCCCTACGGCCGCGGACGATCGGCCGCCTCTGGCAGGACGCGGTCGCAGCCGGCCATGCCGCGCCGCCGTATCGCATCGAGACCCCCGCGGGCTGGCAGCAGGTGAGCTGGGCCGAGGCCGCTGCGGCGGTGCAGGAGCTGGCACACGGCCTGCTCGCGGCGGGCATCGAGCCGGGCGACCGCTTCGCGATCCTCGCCGGGACGCGGCTCGAGTGGACGCTCTTCGACTTCGCACTGGCCTCGATCGGGGCCGTCTCGATCCCGATCTACCCCACCAGCGCGCCGCGCGACATCTCCTACATCCTCGGCCATGCGCGCGCCGCAGGCATCCTCGTCGAGACACCCGCACACCAGGCGGCGGTGGACGGGCTGCGCGCCGAGCTCGGCAACCTCCGGCACGTGGTCGCCGTCGACGGCCTGGACGAGCTACGCGCCCGCGGGCGCGCGCACGCCGCGAGCGACCCTGGTGCCGCCGAGCGGGCCGGCGCGGGCGTCGCCGAGGACGACCTCTACACGGTCATCTACACCTCCGGCACCACCGGTCCGCCGAAGGGCTGCGTCATCACGCACCGGAACTACTACGCGATGACGTCGATCATCGACGAGCTCCACAAGGTGCTCGTCGCCGGTGACGAGATCATGCTCTACCTGCCCCTCGCGCACACGTTCGGGCGGCTGATGCATCTCGCCGGGCCATACGTCGGCGCGACGATCGCATTCTGCCCTGATCCGGCGCGCCTGCTCGAAGCGCTCGGCGCCGTCCGGCCCACGGTGCTGCCGAGCGTGCCGCGGGTATACGAGAAGGTGCATGCGGCGGTCTTGGAGAAGCTCGCGACGGCAACCGGCCTCGAGCGGGCCATCTCGAGCTGGGCGCTCCGCGTCGGACTCCGCGCCGGCGCGCTGCGGATGGACGGCCGCCCGCTGCCGCCGCTGCTCGGCAGCCAACTCCGGCTGGCCGACCGGCTGGTGCTCGCCAAGGTGCGGGCGCGGCTCGGGGGCCGCCTGCGCATCTGCCTGTCGGGCGGTGCGCCGCTCTCGCGCGACATCGCGACAACCCTGCACGCCTTCGGCGTCACCATCCTCGAGGGGTACGGCCTCACCGAGGCGACCGCAGCCTGCACCGTGAACCTGCCGGGCGCCTACCGCTTCGGAACCGTCGGCCTGACCCTCCCCCGCTTCGAGACCAGGCTGGCCGAGGACGGTGAGCTGCTCGTCCGTAGCGAGACCGTATTCGCCGGCTACCTCGATGACGAGGCAGCAACTGCCGCCGCTCTCACCCCGGACGGCTGGCTGCGCACCGGCGACATCGCCACGATCGACGCTGACGGGTTCATCTCGATCACCGATCGCAAGAAGGACATCATCGTCACAGCCGGCGGTAAGAACGTCGCCCCGCAGAACCTCGAGAACGAGCTCAAGGCGCAGGCGCTGCTCTCACAGGCGCTCGTCATCGGCGACCGGCGGCCGTACCTCGTCGCGCTCCTCACGCTCGACGAGGCGGCGGCGGCGCGCGTCGCCGCCGAGCAGGGCATCCGCGGGTCGCTTGCCGAGCTCTCGACGAGCGCCGGCATCCGCGCCGCCGCCGCCGAGGCGATCGCAAACGTCAACGCCGAGCGCGCGCGCCACGAGCAGATCAAGCGCTTCGCGATCCTCCCGCACGACTTCACGCAGGAGGCCGGCGAGATCACGCCAACGCTGAAGCTGCGCCGCCAGTACTGCGAGCAGCGCTACGCCGAGGAGATCGAGGCGCTCTACCGGGCCGACTGACCCCGGCCTCTGCGCCACTCAATCCACCGTTTCGCGTGATCGCGGGGCGCGCGACCGGGCCGTCAGGATGCGCTCCGGCTGCGCGGGGCGGGCCGGTGGCCCCGACGAGCTGCGCCGCCCGCGCGAAACGGTGGATCCAGGCTCAGCTCAGCCGACGCGCGCCCACCCAGTTCTGCGTGTAGAAGCCGGCGCCGAGGCTCGAGATCTTCACGACGTCCCCCGTGTGCGGCGAATGGATGAACTGCCCGCCGCCGATGTAGATGCCGTTGTGGCCCAGCCCGTCGAAGAACACGAGGTCGCCCGGCTCGAGCTGGTCGCGCGACACCGGGGTGCCGTAGCCGTACTGCGATGCCGCGTGGTGCGGCAGCGAGACGCCCATCTGCGCGTAGACGTACATGATGAAACCGGAGCAGTCGAAGCCGCCGGACGGCGAAGCACCGCCCCAGCGGTACGGGATGCCGAGGTACCGCATCGCGATGCCGACAACGCCGCCGTACACCGCGGGCGGAGGCACCGGCGCCCCGTCGGGCGTATCGGCGGTGGCGCCGACGACGGTCTCGTCGAGCCTCGCGGCCTGCTCGCGACGCTGCTGCTCGAGCCGCGCCTGCAGCTGCCGCTGCAGCCGCTCCTGACGTGCCGCCTCCTCCGCCTGCAGCTTCGCGATCTCGCCCTGCACCGAGGAGAGCAGCCGCTTGCGCTCGGCGAGCTGGCCCTCGATCAGGCGCTTCTGCGCGACGCGGCCGGCGACGACCTCCTGCTGGCTCGACCGGGCGATCCGGAGAGTGGCGCGCTGGCGCTTGACGATCCCCCGGAACGTGATCACCTCGCGCAGGATCCGGCTATCCTCGGCCGAGACACGATCCTCGGTGTCGAGCCTGTCGATCAGCTCGTCGAGGCTCGAGGAGCCGAGCAGCACCTCCAGTGAGGTGTCCGTCTGATCGGCCGTATAGAGGTCGCGCAGGCGCTTCTGGAGATAGGCCTGCGCGCGCTGCAGGTTCGACCGGGCGACCGTGAGCTCCTGCCGGTTCGTGCGGAGGCTGCTCTCGATGCGCTCGAGCTTGATCGTCGCCAGGTTGTACGACTCGACGGCGCGCGCGACCCGGGAGTCGAGCACCTGCACGTCGGCCAGGATGCGCTGCGCCTCGCGCTGCTTCGCGCTGATGGGGGGCGGTGGTGCCGCCGTTGCTGCAGCCGCGCCGAGGAACAGCGCGACGGCCACCGACAGGGCTACGCACGCCGGCCCCGGCCGGGAGAGACGGGCGGCCAGCGGACGCCTTCCGGGGCAGGCGTACCGGGGGCTCCGGTACGTCACGCCATCGACCGTAGCAGCCATCGCCGCGGCCGTGCAAGGAGATGAAACTTGTAGAATCTTTGTGAAACACCGTAATACGTATGAGCATTTCCGATCCCTCTGGCGCCCCTGTGCTACCGTCGAATCGCCGTGCGAGGGTCGGTCACTACCGCCACAGCACGCCTCCTGATCGCCGTCCTGGCTGGCACGTTTGCCCTTGCCGCGCCGGCGTCGACGTGGGCGGCGTCACCTGGCGACATCCGAGCGCAAGCCGACGTGCTGCGTGCGCGCAACGCCACAACCCTGCGCGCAGAGCAGGTCGCGCTGCTCGATCTGTACGCGCTCGAGACGAGCCTCGGTCGCGCGCGGGACGACCTCTCCAGGCTGCGTGCGCGCACCGCAACACTCCAGCGGGAGCGAGGCGAGACTCTCAAGCGGCTGACGATCGCCCGGCGCGTCGTCGCCCGGTCGGAGGTCACGCTCGCCCAGGAGCTGCGGTTCCTCTACCAGCGCGGCGAGCCGAACACCATCGCCGTGCTGCTCGGGGCCGAGTCGCTCGATGCCGCGGTCTCCGAGCTCGACCGCATCGACCAGACCGCGCGAGACCACCTCCGCATCATCGACCAGACCCGGCGCGCCCGCAGCCAGGCCAGCGCCCTGCAGCGCGACCTCGCGCGGCGGCAGACCCGGCTCCGGGCCGGCGAGCGGAGCCTTGCCGGCGCCGTCACCCGACTCGAGTTGTCGCGCAGCTCGCGCGCCGCGTTTCTGGCACGCCTCCGCTCGCAGCGCCGCCTCGCGGCGGCGCGGATCGCCGGGCTCGAGTCCGAGGCGACAGCAGCCGAGGCGAAGTCGCGCAGGCTCGCCGAGGAGGCGCGCCTGCGAGCAGCCGCCGCACAGGCGGCAGCGCAGGCTGCGGCGCGGGCGAAGGGGGCCGCTCAGGCAAACACGACAGCCCCGACCACCACGTCCGCTACCGCTCCCGCCACCACCCCGGCCGAAGCGCCTCCGCCCGGAGCCACCCTCCCGCTCGACGGCGCGGCCGCCGTCGCCGTCCCAGGCTCCGGCCAGCGCACGCTGACCGTCACCGCGACCGCCTACATCCTGCGCGGGCGCACCGCCACCGGGCTGCCGACCAGCTGGGGCATCGTGGCCGTCGACCCGAACGTGATCCCGCTCGGCACGAAGATGACGATCCCCGGCTACGGGGAGGCGATCGCCGCCGATACCGGGCCCGGGGTACAGGGCGCCGCGATCGACGTGTGGGTGCCCGACCTGGCGTCAGCAACGGCGTTCGGCCGTCGTACCGTGACGATCGTGCTGCACTAGCCTGCCGGCCTGCACCAGCCTGCCGGCCTACACCGTCTTTCGACGCCGGGAGGAGTAGAGTGACCTGGCCCAACAGGGGGACGGTGACGATGTGAGCGGCAGCACGAGCAGGCGAGAGCAGGAGGGCGTCCGCGTCCTTGTGGCGGACGACCACGACCTCTTCCGCAGCGGTCTGCGCACCCTCCTCGAGGAGCACGGCGTCCACGTCGTCGGCGAGGCGGCAACCGGTGATGCGGCAGTGCACGCGGTTCGCGAGCTGGCGCCCGACGTCGTCGTGATGGATCTCAACATGCCGGTGCTCGACGGCGTCCAGGCCACCCGCGAGATCGTCGCCACTTCGCCCCTGACCCGCGTCGTCGTGCTCACCGTCTCCGACGAGGACGCCGACGTGATGGACGCGATCCTGGCCGGGGCGTGCGGCTATCTGCTCAAGGACGCCGCGATCGACCAGCTCGTCGCCGGCATCCACGCCGCAGCGGTCGGCGAGTCGCTGGTGTCACCCCATATCGCAGCCAAGGTGCTGCAGCGGCTGCGAGCCTCGCGCGCCGACACCGATGCCGCCGAGGTGATCCGCGCGGAGCTCTCCGAGCGCGAGATCGAGGTGCTGAAGCTCGTCGCGAGCGGCCTCGAGAACGCGGAGATCGCAGCACGCCTCCACATCAGCCCGAAGACGGTCAAGAACCATCTCTCGAACATCTTCATGAAGCTCCAGTTCGAGAACCGGATCCAGGCGGCGGTCTACGCCGTGCGCAGCGGCATCGTCTAGGCGCCGCCGGCAAGCAGTGCCGCAAAGGCGGCCTCGTCGAGCACGAGCACGCCGAGCGACTCCGCCTTGGCAAGCTTCGAGCCGGCGCTCTCGCCCGCCACCACGGCCGTCGTCTTCTTCGAGACGGAGTCCGCGACCTTCGCGCCGAGCGCCTCCAGCGCAGCCTTCGCCCCGTCGCGCGACCAGGCGCTGAGCGTCCCGGTGATCACATAGGTGGAGCCGGTGAGCCGACCCTCGCGCGGCCGCTCGTCCTCGGCCAACTCAAAGCGCAGGCCGAGCTCACGCAGCTCGTCCAGGAGCCGGACGTTGTCCTCGTCGCGCATCCACTCGTGGACGGCCTCGGCGCGATCCGGGCCGACGCCCTCGACCTCCTCGATCTGCTCCTGCGTCGCAACGCGCAGCGCGTCGAGCGAGCCGAAGTGGCGGGCGAGGCTGCGGGCGATCACCAGGCCGACCCGTGAGATGTTGAGACCGAAGAGGACCCGCTCGAGCGACTGCCGCTTCGAGCGCTCGATCGCCTCCACCGCCTTCGCGGCCGAGACTGCGGCCTGGCGCTCGATCCCCACCAGCCGCTCGGCCGTGAGCCGGTAGAGATCGGGCATCGACGTCACGAGCCCCTCACGCCACAGCTGCCGAACGAGCTGCTCGCCGACGCCCTCGATGTCCAGTGCGGCCCCGACCCAGTGGATCAGCGTCTCGAGCCCACGCGACTCACAGCGCGGGTTCGGGCAGCGGTGCTTGACCTCTCCTTCGGGCTTGACGACGGCGACCCCGCAGAGCGGGCACGCGGTCGGCATCTTCCAGTCGACGGTGTCGGGCTCGTGTTCGCCGGCGGGGCCGACCACCTGCGGGATCACGTCGCCGGCCCGCTGGACGACCACGAGGTCGCTCTCACGGATCCCCTTGCGGTTGATGTCCTCCTCGTTGTGCAGCGTCGCCCGCGACACGGTGACGCCACCGACCTCGACCGGCTCCAGGATCGCCCACGGATTGAGCGCCCCGGTACGGCCGACGTTGACGGCGATGCGCTGCAGCCGGGTGACAGCGGTCTGCGGCGCCCACTTGTAGGCGCGCGCCCAGCGTGGCCGGTCGTGGAGCGCGCCGAGTCGACGCTGCTGCTCGAGCCCATCGACCTTGATCACGATGCCGTCGATCTCGTAGTCCAGCCCGCGCCGCCGCTCCTCCCAGTCGCGACAGGCCACGGCGACCTCCTCGATCGTCTCGTAGCGGCGGGTCTCCGGGTTCGTGCGGAAGCCGTGCTCGCGCAGCCACGCCAGGAGCTCCCACTGGGAGGCCGCGCCGGTGGGCTCGGTGAGGCCGGAGCCGTACACCCAGATCGCAAGCGGCCGCTCGGCGGTGATGCCCGGGTCGAGCTGGCGCAGCGAACCGGCCGCCAGGTTGCGCGGGTTCGGCGCCGCCTTCTTGCCCTGCGCCACGAGCTGCTCGTTGAAGCGGGCGAAGTCGGGCAGCGCGAGGTAGATCTCGCCGCGCACCTCGAGCTGTGGCGGGGCCGTGCCGCCCGGGGCCAGGCGGAGAGCGAGCGGCACGGTCTTGACGGTGCGCAGATTCGCCGTGACATCCTCCCCCTGACCACCGTCGCCGCGCGTCGCGCCGCGGACGAGCACGCCATCCTCGTAGACGAGCGAGACGGCCGACCCGTCGATCTTGGGCTCGAGCACGAAGGCAACGGGCTCGTCGCTGTCGAGGCGCTTGCGCACATCGTCGGCCCACTTCAGCAGCGCCTCCTCGGTCGTGACCTTCTCGAGCGAGCCCATCGGCGCGAGATGGGGCACCTTGCGAAAGCCGGCTGCGGGCGGTGCGCCCACGCGCTGCGTCGGCGAGTCGGGCGTCACGAGCCCGGGCTGCTGCTGCTCGATGCGCTCGAGCTCGTCGTAGAGCGCGTCGTAGACGGCGTCCTCGACCTCCGGGGCGTCGAGCACGTAGTAGCGGTAGGCGTGGTGGTCGATCTGACGGCGGAGCTCGGCGGCGCGCGCAGCCGCGTCAGAGGGCGGCAAGGAGCTCCTGCGCGGTATGGACGATGGCGTCGGGCCGCTCGCCCTCGAGAATCCGCTGCTCGTCGTGGATGCCACCCCACGACACCCAGATCGCGTGCACGCCGGCGGCGCGCGCCGCCGAGATGTCGTACGGCGAGTCACCGACGTACGCGGCGTCACCCGCGCTCGCGCCGAGCAGTTCGAGCGCGCGCAGGATCGGCTCCGGCTCCGGCTTGTGGCGCTCGGTGTCCTCCGAGCCGACGAGGACGTCGAAGAGGTCGCCAATTCGCACCGCGGCAAAGGCCAGCTCGACCGTGGGCTTTCGCTTCGCCGTGACGACGCCGAGTCGACGCCCCTCCGCCTTCAGAGTGCGCACCGCAGCCTCGATCCCGGGGAAGGCGAGCAGCCCGGCGTGGAGCGGCTCGTTGTGTGCCCGGTAGACGCGGACAAGCTCCTCGGCGCGCTCAGCGCTGAAGCGGCGCATCTGCTCGACGAGCCCGGGCCCGCCGACGAGCGCCATCAGCTCCGCATCCGGCACGTCGAGTGCGAGCACGCTGCGCGTGGCATGCCGGTACGACGCCAGGATGATCGGCCCGGAGTCGACGAGCGTGCCGTCGAGATCGAACAGGACGACCGGGAAGCGCACGACCTCAGATGGTATCGGCGTAGCGGACGGCGACGAGGTAGAGGCCCCGCGGCGGCGCGGTCGGCCCGGCGTCCCGGCGCGGACTGCCAGTGAGCAGGCGGGCAAGCGCTTCCGGCTCCAGCTCCGGCTCGAGCATCGTCCCGACGAGCGTGCGCACCATGTGCCGCAGGAAGCTGTCGGCGGTGATCTCGAAGAGGAGGTGCTCCCCCTCCTCGCGCCACGCTGCCGACTCGACGATCCGGACGAAGACCTTATGCTGCGTGGCGGTGGGCGTGAACGCGGTGAAGTCGTGGCGGCCCGGCAGGACAGCTGCGAGGGCGGCGAGCCGGTCGAGGTCGAGCGGGCTGACGTTCCACCAGGCGCGGCGCTCCTCGAACGGCGACCGCAGCGGACGGCGATGGAGGCGGTACCTGTACGAGCGCGAGTGCGCCGAGAAGCGCGCGTGAAATCCGTCCGGGGCCTCCGCCGCAACGATCGCGGCAATGTCGGACGGCAGCACGGAGTTGAGCGCCTCGGGGATGCGGCCGGTCGCAGGGCCGCCGTCGGCGGCGAAGCTCACGACCTGGCCGAGCGCGTGCACGCCACTGTCGGTGCGGCCGGCCACACCCAGCCCGCCCCAGGCGGGAAAGATCCGCCCGAGGGCCGCGCGCAACTCGCCCTCGACCGTGCGCAAGCCGGGCTGCGCCGCCCAGCCGTGAAAGGCAGTGCCGTCGTACTCCAGCGTGAGCCTGATGTTCACGGGGCCGATCTTCGCGGTTGCCCCGGACGCGGCTCACGGCCAGGGCGCTACGATTCCCGCCGTGACTCGCCGCCTCGCTCTTTTCACAGCCTCCGCCGCCGCGCTCGCCGCCTCGGTCGGACTCCTCGCCGGCCCCGCCGCCGCCGCCCCCTCCTGCAAGACCGCCGCGCAGCCGAGTCCGCGCGCCACAGGTGGCCAGAAGGCGCCGAAGAAGTCTCTCGACGCGAAGAAGGCCTACGACGTCACGTTCGAGACGAACTGCGGGTCGTTCACGGTCCGGCTCGACGTCAAGCGCGCGCCCAACATCGCGGCGTCGATCGTCTCGCTCGTCAAGGCCGGGTTCTACAACAAGACCGTCTTCCACCGCATCGTCCCGGGCTTCGTCATCCAGGGCGGCGACCCGACCGCCACCGGCACGGGCGGCCCCGGCTACAGCGTCGTCGACAGCCCGCCGAAGGATCTCAAGTACACGCTCGGACTCGTTGCCATGGCGAAGACGCAGACCGAGGCGCCAGGCACCTCCGGCAGCCAGTTCTTCGTCGTCACCGGCCAGGACGTCGGGCTGCCGCCCGACTACGGCCTCGTCGGCCGTGTGACGAAGGGCCTCGACGTCGTCCAGCTGATCGGCACGCTGGGCAACGCCGAGCAGCAGCCGACGCGCATCGTCCAGATCGTCCGCGCCACGGTCAAGAACCCGTAGCAGCCAGCGCTGAGCCGGCGCGAGCCGCAGTGCCCGACGCGGCCGCGGGGCCACCGCCGCGTCAGTGCTCCGGCGTCGCCGCGATCTCGTCCATCAGCGCATCGATCTCCTCGTCGCTGGCGATGCCCTTCGCCTCGAGGATCGACTCGAGCGCGGCGAGCCAGCGTTCGTAGTAGCTCCACTCCTCGGCGGGCTGGCCGGCGGCCTCCCAGGCCGCGATCTCGGCGATGAGCCGCTCGCGGAACTCGTCCCAGGTGAAGCTGCCGGCCTGCGAGAGGCCGACGGCGAGGCCGAAGGCCCGGCTCTCCCAGGGGGCAGCGAACACGAGCTCGCCGTTGAGGCGCGGCAGCGCAGCCGCCCCCGTCATGTACGCGACGGCGTCCTCGACGCTCATGCGCGGGCGGGCTCGAGCGGCATCGCGACGCCGATCATCGAGTCGCGCGTCACCAGGTCGGCAAGCTCCGCCTCCGTCATACCGTCGGTCCCGGCCGGGCGCTGCGGAAGCACCATGTAGCGCACCTCGGCGCTCGAGTCCCACACGCGGATCGCCTTCGCCGCGGGCACGTCGAGCCCGAACTCGGCGATCACCGTGCGCGGCTCGACGACCACGCGGGCGCGGTAGGCGGGATCCTTGTACCAGGTCGGTGGCAGGCCGAGCACCGACCACGGATAGCACGAGCAGAGCGTGCAGACGACGACGTTGTGCACCTCGTCGGTGTTCTCCGCGACGACGACGTGGCCGCCCTCGAAGCCGCCGTAGCCGAACTCGCCGATCGCCTTCGAGCCGTCCTCGAGCAGGCGCGCCCTGTACGCCGGGTCGCTCCAGGCGCGGGCGACGACGCGGGCGCCGTTCATCGGCCCGACATCGTGCTCGTACGCCTCGGCGAGCTTGTCGACAGCGTCGGTGGCGAGGTAGCCGCGCTCGACGAGCAGCGCCTCCAGCGCCTGCACGCGCAGGGCGACATCGTCGTGGTCGTGGTCGTGGTGATGGTCGTGGCCCATGCTCATGCCTCCAGCGGCTCGATGTAGCTCTCCCACACGTCCAGCGTCAGCTCCTGGCCCGGTTCGGAGCGGTCGCCGAACACCTCCTGCGCGGGGAAGACGACAAGGTACGTGTGCTCCCAGACCTCGCCGAGGCCAACGGCCCGCAGGTCGGGGACGACATTGCGACCGTGGACGCGCTCGACGACGCCCACCTTGCCGCGGGCGTACGTGGGCAGCCGCGTGTGCGCCGGCGCCTCGACGTCCTTCACCCGGATGCGGTCGCCGGGTGCGAACCTCGCGCTGGCGTCGGCAGGCTGGCCGAACGAGCCGGCGGTACGGACGAAGCCGACGAAGCCGTCACTCCACTCCGGCTCTTCGTGGCGGGGCACCTTCCCGCCCGCCGCCATCGCGTCGGTGCGCTGCGCCAGCTCGCCCGGGCCGAGCGCGCCGCGCGCGAAGAGCGCGCGCTCGATCGGCGAGAACCAGCGCTCGTAGTACGACTGCGCGAAGTACTGCTCGGGCGTCAGCTGCTCGACGCCCCAGCGGAACTCGTCCACGCTGCCGACGAGCCCCTTGCCGATGACGCACATCGTGATGCCGAACATCCGCCGCTCCCAGTCGGCGTGGAAGATCGGCTCGTCCTGCTCGATGGCGATCGCCCCGAACCCGGGCACGCCGCCGACATCGTGTGCACGTCTCATCTCTCTCCTCCGGAAGCTTGACCGAAGTCTACGGGGACGGCCCTGGTCGCCACAATGTCTGTGTGCCTGCCATCCCCGCCGTGCCTGCCCACCAGCTCGCCGCGCTCCTGCAGTCGGAGCTCGACCGCTGGGGCATCCCGGGCGCGGTGGCAGGGGTGCTCGCCTGCGGCGAGGCCGTCGTGTGCGCCAGCGGGGTCGCGTCGCTGGCGACCGGCGAACCCGTCAACGGGTCGACGCCGTTCCGCGTCGCGTCGATCACGAAGCCGATCACGGCCACGCTCGCTGCGCTGCTCGCCCACGAGGGCCTGCTCGACCTCGATGCGCCGGTGCGCCGCCAACTGCCCGACCTCCGCCTCGCCGACGAGCAGGCGCAGGAGACGGTGACGCTCCGCCAGCTCCTCGCGCACCTCTCCGGGCTGGAGTGCGAGCCGGCCCACGACATGTCGGTGCACAGCGCCGGCGCGGGCGCGCTCGGCGAGCTGATCGGCACCTACGGGGCGCTGGGGCAGCTCACACCGCCGGGGGAGATCTGGTCGTACTGCAACACCGGCTACTGGCTCGCCGGGCATGCGATCGCGCGCGCCGCCGGTATGACGTTCGAGCAGGTTGCCCATGACCTGCTGCTCGACCCCCTGGGCATGGCTGGCTCCGGGTTCGTCCACGACGGCGTGCCGCCCACCGGCGCCGCGCTCGGCCACACGCCGCGCCGGCCTGGCCACCCGGCTCACGACGTCATCGCGGGGTACCGGTTTCCGCGGTCACGCGTCCCGTCGGGTGGCCTCGTCTCGACCGTGCCCGACCTGCTGCGGCTGGCCTCGCTGCACCTCGACAGCCCCGACCTGGCGGCGCTGCGCGACCCCGTGACGGCCGCCGTCGGTACGCGCTGGGGCACCGGTTGGAGCCTGGAACTGCTGGACGCCACCGTCGTAGCAGCCCACTCGGGCTCGTACGGCGGCTTCCAGACGCAGCTGGTGCTGGTGCCGGCGCATCGGGTCGCCGTGGCGGTGCTGACCAACAGCGGGCGCGGCAGCGCGCTCGTGCGCACCGTGGTCGAGTGGGCGCTGGCTGCCGTGTGCAACCTGAGGCGCCCGGAACCGGTGCCCGTCACGGTCGATCCGGCGCAGTTCGAGGGCGTCTACCACGCCCAGGGCCTCACGGTCGAGATCCGCGCCGACGGCAGCCGCCTGCGCGCGACGCAGCGCGTCCGGCTCGCGTCGGGCAACGAGCTGACACCACCGCCGCTCCTGGGTGTGGCGGTCACCGCCGACCGCTTCGCGGTGCTGGAGGGCGAGGCGCGGGGAGCGCAGTTCGACTTCCCGGGCCCGGGCCGGGTGCGGTTCGGCAGCCGCCTCGCCCTGCGTGCCGGCTCCTGATCGGCCCAGGATCAGTTCGGCGGCAGGAGCCGATACACGGTGGCGCGGATGCCCTCGGCGCCGGGCGGCCTCTGCTCAACCGTCCAGCCGCGCCCGGCCATCGCGTCGAGGAACTCGGCCAGCGCCGGCCGGCCCAAATCGGCCAGCAGCACCTGCCCGGCGGGCGTGACCAGTTGCGGCAGCAGAGCCACCAGCAACGCGACGTTGACCCGCTCGTAGAGCACGTCGGACGCCAGCACGAGCTCGAAGGGGCCCGCGGCGACAATCGGCCCCGACGCCGCCCAGCCACACTCCAGCAGCTCGACCGTCAGCCCGTTGCGACGTGCGTTCTCGGCCAAAGCTCCGCCCAGTAAGGCAGAAACTCGTCCCGGGCAAAGCGCTCCTCGTCGATGAGCGCCTCGCTGTCGCGGGGCAGAACGACGAGGAGCGAGCGGTCGCCCACGACCACCCGCTCCTCCATCAGGTCAGCCCACATCTCTTCCACCGCCGGCGGCTGCCGGGGCGCGCCCGGCTAGGACGGCTTGTGGTCGACCATCTCGAGATACGCCATCTCGGCTGCGTCACCCTGGCGCGGTCCGAGCTTGATGATCCGGAGATAGCCGCCCGGCCGACCTACGAAGCGCGGCGCGACCTCGGCGAACAGCTTGTGCACGACCGCCTGCGAGCGCAGGAAGCCGAGCGCCTGGCGGCGCGAGTGGAGGTCGCCACGGCGGCCGAGGGTGATCATCTCCTCGGTGATCGGGCGCACCTCCTTCGCCTTCGCGAGAGTGGTCTTGATGCGGCCGTGCTCGATCACGGCGCCGGCAAGGTTCGAGTAGAGCGCCTTGCGATGCGCCGAGTCGCGGCCGAGCTTCCTGCCTTTGCTCTGATGCCTCACGTCGCCTCCTACTCGTCGCCGCGCAGCTTCAGGCCGTGCCCGCTGAGCGTCTCCTTGACTTCCTCGATCGACTTGCGACCGAAGTTCGGGATCGCAGCCAGCTCCTGATCGCTCTTCGAGATCAGGTCGCCGATGGTCTCGATGCCGACGCGCTTCAGACAGTTGTACGAGCGCACGCCGAGCTCGAGCTCCTCGATCGGGAAGTTCTCCATCCCGTGGGCGCTCGACGTCTCGACGGCGCCCTCGGTGCCGGCGGAGTCCGAGAAGCCCTCGATGCGGTCGAGGTCGGTGAAGATGGCCAGCTGCCGGATCAGGATCTCGGCGGCCTCGCCGATGGCATCACGGGGATTGACCGAGCCGTCCGTGGTGACGTCGAGCCGGAGCTTGTCGTAGTCGGTGCGCTGCCCGACGCGGGCGGCCTCGACCTCGTAGCTGACGCGCGTCACCGGCGAAAAGATGGAGTCGATCGGAATGACGCCGATCGACATCTCCGGCCCGCGGTTCATCTCGGCCGGGACGTAGCCGCGACCGCGGCCGATCGTCAGCGTCATCTCGAGCTTGCCCTTGTCGGCGACGTTGGCGATCTCGAGCTCCGGGTTGAGGATCTCGAGGTCGGCCGGCGCCTCGATGTCGGCAGCCGTGACCAGGCCCGCGCCCTTCTTGAGAATGCGCACCTCGATCTCGGGCGACTCGCCGTGGAGCAGGCAGATCAGGCCCTTGAGATTGAGGATCAGGTCGGTGATGTCCTCCTTGACCCCCGGCACCGTCGTGAACTCGTGGGAGATCCCCTCGATCTTCACCGCGGTGACCGCAGCGCCCTCGAGCGACGACAGCAGCACGCGGCGCAGCGAGTTGCCGAAGGTGTGGCCGAAGCCGCGATCGAGCGGCTCGATCACGAAGATGCCACGGTGGTCGTCGACCTCTTCGTGGACGATGCGAGGGACCTGGAAGTCCATCAGGCTGGAGCGTGTTGCCATGCGTTCCTTTCGCTAGCGGCGGCTGTGGGCGCCGCGCCTACTTCGAGTAGAGCTCGACGATCAACGACTCCTGCACCGCGGTATCGATCTCGGCCCGGTCGGGCAGCTTGAGGATCTTGCCGGTGAGGCCGTCGTGATCGGCCTGGAGCCAGGCTGCAACCGACGCGGTCAGATCCGTGGCCTCGCGCACCGCGGGCTCTGCGGGCGAGCCGGTGCGGAGAGCGACGATGTCGTTGGTCTTGACCTGGTAGCTCGGGATGTTCACACGCCGTCCGTTGACCAGGAAGTGGCCGTGGCGGACGAGCTGCCGGGCCTGGTCGCGCGAGGCGGCGAAGCCGAGGCGGTAGACGACGTTGTCGAGACGGGTCTCGAGGATGCGCAGCAGGTTTTCGCCGGTGACGCCGGACTTGCGCGCCGCCTTCTCGTAGTACGAACGGAACTGCTTCTCGAGCAGCCGGTAGGTGCGGCGCGCCTTCTGCTTCTCGCGCAACTGCAGCAGGTACTCGGACTGCTTGATGCGGCCACGGCCGTGCTGCCCGGGCGGGTAGCTGCGGCGCTCGAACGCGCACTTCTCGGTGAGGCAGCGCTCGCCCTTGAGGAACAGCTTCGTGCCCTCGCGACGGCACTGCTTGCACTTCGGCGACAGATCGCGCGCCATTAGACCCTCCTACGCTTCCGCGGCCGGACGCCGTTGTGCGCCTGCGGGGTGACATCCCGCACGCCGGTGATCTCGAGGCCGGCGGCCTGGAGCGAGCGGACCGCCGTCTCGCGGCCGGAGCCTGGGCCCTTGACGAAGACCTCGACCTTCTGGAGGCCGTGCTCCATCCCCTTGCGGGCGGCGGCGTCGGCCGTCACCTGCGCTGCGAACGGCGTCGACTTGCGCGAGCCCTTGAAGCCCGCGGAGCCGGCCGACTCCCACGCGATGACGTTGCCGTCCTTGTCGGTGAGGGAGACGATCGTGTTGTTGAACGACGTCTTGATGTGCGCCTGGCCGATCGCAATGTTCTTGCGGACGCGACGGCGGGTGCGACCACGGGTCGCCGGACGACGAGGGGGAGCCATTTACTTGCCCTTCTTCCCGCGGCCGACGGTCTTCTTCGGACCCTTTCGGGTGCGGGCATTCGTCTTGGTGCGCTGACCGTTCGTCGGCAGGCCGCGGCGGTGCCGCAGACCGCGATAGCAGCCGATTTCCGAGAGGCGCTTGATCGCCTGCGTGCGCTCGCGGCGGAGGTCGCCCTCGACCGTCACGTTCCCATCGATGTAGTCGCGCAGCTTGCTGACTTCCTCGTCCGTCAGATCACGGACCTTCGTGTCCAGCGACAGCTCGAGCGCAGCGCAGATCTCGCGCGCCGTCGAGCGGCCGATGCCGAAGATGTAGGTCAGCCCGATCTCGAGCCGCTTCTGGTTGGGCAGGTTGACGCCTGCAATACGTGCCATCGCTTGCCTAACCCTGCCGCTGCTTGTGCCGGGGGTTGGTGCAGATGACCATGATGTGGCCGTGCCGCTTGATCACGCGGCAGCGCTCGCACATCGGCTTGACGGACGGTCTAACTTTCATTGGTACCTGTACGCAATCCTTCCGCGATTCGCTGTTCGTACGGGACAGCGCCTGGCACATCGGGTGCCGGACGCAAGGTGATCGCAGCGCAAGCTTCCGCCTGCGACGCGGCCGCGTATCGTAGCAGAGGAATTCAGCCAGCTCGGGATGCCGGCTCCTCGACCGGCCGAGCGCGTGTCGGCTGTGGATGACGTGTGAGAATACGAGGGCCGGCGGACGTGATCGCGACGGTGTGCTCGAAGTGAGCCGCGAGCGAGCCGTCCTCGCTGGAGATCGACCACTCGTCGTCGTGGAGGACAACCTCATGGCTACCGACGGTGATCATCGGCTCGACCGCAAAGACCATGCCCTCGGCGAGGATCGGGCCGCGGCCGGGAGCGCCGAAGTTGGGGATCTGCGGGTCCTCGTGCATCGAGCGGCCCACGCCGTGCCCGACCAGCGTGCGGATGACGCCGAAGCCGGCGGCCTCCGTGACCGTCTGGACGGCATGGCTGATGTCGGAGAGGCGGTTGCCGGGCCGGCATTCCGCAACCCCTGCGACGAGCGCCTGCTGGCACACGTCGAGCAGCCGCTGCGCCTCCGGAGCGATCGCCCCGACCGGGAACGTGTACGCGCAGTCGGAGACGAACCCGCCGAGCGTCACCCCGATGTCGACCGAGAGGATGTCGCCCTCTCTCAAGGCATACGGACCCGGGATACCGTGCACCACCATGCCGTTCGGCGATGCGCAGATCGACGCGGGGTAGCCGCGATAGCCCTTGAAGGTCGGTGTGCCGCCGCGTGACCGGATGTGCTGCTCGGCGATGTCGTCGAGCTCTGCGGTGGTGACGCCGACACGGATCGCCTGGCCCACCAGCACGTGCGTCTCGCTGACGAGGTCGCCCGCGCGAGCCATGCTCTCGATCTCCTGGGCGGACTTGCGGATGATCACGCGACGGCCTGCTGGAGCGCGCCGGCGAGATCGGCGTCGACCTCGTCGATCGAGCGCTCGGCGCGGATCACGACGAGGATGCCCGCGGCGCGGTAGTGGCCGACGATCGGCTCCGTCTGCTCGCGGTAGATCGTGAGCCTCTTGACGATCACCTGCGCGGTGTCGTCCGGGCGCCCCTCCTCGATCGCGCGACCGAGGCAGCGCTCCAGCGCGAGCCCGTCCGAGAGGCCGAACTCGAAGACGACCGACAGCGGCCGGCCGATCCGAACCAGCATCTCGTCGAGGGCATGCGCCTGCGCCATGGTGCGCGGGAAGCCGTCGAGCACGAAGCCGGCGGCCGTATCGGGCTGCTGAAGCCGCTCGCTGATGAGCCCGATCGTCAGCTCGTCAGGAACGAGGCTGCCGCTGTCGAGATAGGGCTGTACCTGCCGTCCCAGCTCGGTCTGTTCGGCGATCGCAGCGCGAAAGATGTCGCCGGTGGCGATGTGGGGGATGCCCCTGGCAGCGGCGAGACGCTTCGCCTGGGTCCCCTTCCCCGAGCCCTGCGGGCCGATGAAGAGGACGTTGATCACTTCAGGAAGCCCTCGTAGTTGCGCATCATCATCTGCGACTCCATCTGGCGCATCGTGTCCAGGGCGACGCCGACGACGATCAGCACCGAGGTGCCGCCCAGGGCCTGCGAGGTGGCCTGCGAGAAGTTGCCGTAGCGGATGAAGATGCTCGGCAGCACGGCGATGATCGCCAGGTACAGCGCTCCGGGCAGCGTGAGTCGTGACAGCACGCGGTCGAGGTACTGCGCCGTCGGCGCGCCCGGCCGGATACCCGGGATGTACCCACCCTGCTTGCGCAGGTTGTCGGCCTGGTCGACCGGATTGAACTGCACCGCCGTGTAGAAGTACGTGAAGGTGATGATCAGGATCGCCTCGAGCGCGAGGTACGGCAAGTCGCTCGGACGGAACTGGTTGTTGATGAAGTTCGCCGTGCCCGGGAAGAACTGGGCGATCGTCGGCGGGAACGCCATCACGGCCGCCGCGAAGATGACGGGAATGACGCCTGCCATGTTGACACGCAGCGGCATGTACGTGGTGCCACCACCCATCAGGCGGTCGCCCACCATCCGCTTGGCGTACTGGATCGGGATGCGGCGCTGGCCCTCCTGCACGAACACGACGATGACGACGATGCCGACCGCGAAGATCGGGAAGAAGAGCTTCTCGAGCGGCCCGCCGCTTGTCCAGGCCTGGATGCCGGCCGGGGCGCTGGTCAGGATCGAAGCGAAGATCAGCAGTGAGATGCCGTTGCCGATGCCGCGCTTGGTGATGAGCTCACCCATCCACATCAGCAGCGCGGTGCCGGCGGTGAGCGTGACGACGATCAGCACGACACGGCCGGCATTTGCATCGAGCGCGCCCTGACGCTTGAACAGGTACGCGTAGCCGAGCGCCTGCACCGCGGCCAGGCCGACGGTGCTGTACCGGGTGTACTGGCTGATCTTGGCCTGGCCCGCCTCGCCTTCCTTCTGCAGCTGCTCGAGCTTCGGGATCACCACGGCGAGGAGCTGGATGATGATCGACGCCGTGACGTACGGCATGATCCCGAGCGCGAAGATCGCGAACGACGACAGCGCCCCGCCGGAGAACAGGTTGAGCAGACCGAGCACGGTGCTGCCCTGGTTCTTGAAGTACGACTGGATCTGGCCGGCGTCCACTCCCGGCGCAGGCATCCATGCACCCAGCCGATAGAGCGCCAGGATCAGGGCGGTGAAGAGCACGCGCTTCCGGAGATCCGGAACACGCCAGGCGTTCGCAAGCCAGCTGAACACGACGGTCTAGGAGCCGGCTTCCTCGGTCGCAGGCTCAGCGGCCTCGGCCTCGGGGGTAGACGTCTCCTCCGGCTCGACCGCAGTCGGCTGCACGCGACGGACGGCCTTCTTCTTGGCCTTCGGCTCGCGCAGCAGCACGATGGTGCCGCCCGCCTGCTCGATCTTCACGCGCGCGGACGCCGACAGATTGTGCGCCGACACCGTCAGCTTCTTCGTGAGCTCACCGTCACCAAGGATCTTCACGTCCTCCTTGACTGTGCGGATGAGGCCGTGCTGCTTGAGCAGGTCGGGCGTCACCTCGGTGCCGGCGTCGAACCGCTCGAGATCGCGCACGTTGACCGGCTGCTGATACGTCCGGAACGGCCCGATCGGCATCGCGTCCTTGGACGTGGCGCCGCGCTGCTTCGGCACGCGCATGTAGATCGGCATCTGGCCGCCCTCGAAGCCCGCCCGCATCATGTGCGAGCCGGAACGGGACTTCTGCCCCTTGATGCCGCGACCGGAATAGCGGCCCTTGCCCGAGCCCTGCCCACGACCCACGCGCTTGCGATCCTTGCGCGGCTGGGCGGGGGAGAGATTGGAGAGAGTGAGTTCGTTCGCCATTAGCTCGCAGCCTCCACCTTCACAAGATGCGCAACGAGCCGCAGCATACCGGCGACCTGCGGCGTGTCATCACGCTCGACCGACCGGCCGATCTTGCCGAGGCCGAGGGCACGCAGCGCGCCGCGGTGCCTCTGGCTCTCGCCGATCTCGCTCCGGGTCTGGGTGATCTTCAGCTTTGCCATGGTCATGCCTCCTGCGTCTCCGCGACGGCACCCTCGGCCACGGCCACGGCCTCTTCCTCGACCGCGACGACCTTGCGCAGCGGCAGCACGTCGGAGATGCGCAGCCCACGGATGCGGGAGACGTCCTCGGGGCGGCGCAGCTTCTTCAGCGCAACCTCGGTCGCCTTCAGCATGTTGATCGGGTTGGTCGTGCCGAGGCTCTTCGCGAGGACGTCGTGGACGCCCGCCAGCTCGAGCACTGCACGCATGCCGCCGCCGGCGATGACGCCGGTGCCCTCACTGGCGGGGCGGAGGATGACGCGTGCAGCGTCGAACTCGCCCTCGACCGCGTGGGTGATCGTCGTGCCGTGCTTCGGCACCGTGAACATGTTCTTCTTCGCGTCGTCGACAGCCTTGGAGATGGCGAGCGGAACCTCACGCGCCTTCCCGTAGCCGATGCCGACCCGGTTGACGCCGTCGCCGATCACCACGAGCGCGGTGAACGAGAACCGGCGACCGCCCTTGACGACCTTGGCGACGCGGTTGATCTCGACGACGCGCTCCTTGAGCTCCCTCGTCTCTGCGATCTCGACGCTCAAAACTCCAACCCTCCCTCGCGCGCACCATCGGCGAGCGCCTTGACACGGCCGTGGTAGAGGTAGCCGCCACGGTCGAACACGACTGCCGTGACGCCTGCCTCCTTCGCCTTCGCGGCGAGGAGCTTGCCGACCTCCGTGGCCTGGGCGGTCTTGTTGCCCTTGAAGTCACGGATGTTCTGCCAGCTCGCCGCGGCCAGCGTCTTGCCGGCCTTGTCGTCCACGATCTGCGCGGCGACCCCGCGATTCGAGCGGAACACCGCGAGGCGGGGCCGCTCGGGGGTGCCGGAGACCTTGCCGCGGATCCGGCGCTGCCGGCGACGACGGGCCTCGAGAGTCGTGAGCTTGCTCATGCCCTCTTACCAACCTTCCTGCGGACGACCTCGCCCTCGTAGCGGATGCCCTTGCCCTTGTAGGGCTCCGGCGGCCGTACGGCGCGGATCTCGGCGGCCGTCTGGCCGACCTGCTGCTTGTTGATGCCCTTGACGACGATCTGCGTCGGAGCGGGCACCTCGAACGAGATGCCGGGCCGAGGCACGATCACGACCGGGTGCGAGTAGCCGGCGGCGATCACGAGCTCAGCGCCGTTGAGCACCGCGCGATAACCGACGCCCTGGATCTCGAGCTTGCGCTCGTAGCCCTTGGTGACGCCCTCGACCATGTTCGCGACGAGGGTGCGGGTGAGGCCGTGGAGTGCCCGATCGGGGCCACGATCGGTCGGCCGGGTGACGAGCACCTGGTCGTCCTCCTGGCTGATCGCGATGCGCGGCGGCACCTGCTGCTCGAGCTCGCCCAGCGGGCCCTTCACGACGACGCGGCCGGGCGCGACGTCGATGGAGACGCCTGCGGGCACGGGGATTGGCTTACGTCCAATGCGGCTCATAGGGTCACCAAACGAAGCAGATCACTTCGCCGCCAATGCCCTCGATCTCGGCAGTGCGGCTGGTGATCACGCCCTTGGACGTGGACAGGATTGCGGTGCCCATGCCACCGAGCACGCGCGGGAGGCGGTCCTTCCGCGCATACACGCGGCGGCCCGGCTTGGAGACGCGCTTGATGCCGGTGATGACGCGTTCGCGCCCCTTCCCGTACTTCAACTCGACGACGAGCGTGTCGAAGCTCTCACCCTTCACGATGGAGAAGTCACGGATGTACCCCTCCTCTTTGAGGATCCGGGCGATCTGCTCCTTCAGGCGCGAGGTCGGCATCTCGGTGCGCTCGTGCATCGCCTTGTTGGCGTTGCGGATACGCGTGAGCATGTCGGCGATCGGATCGGTCAGCACGCTTCGCTCCTCACCACGAGCTCTTTGTCATACCGGGAATGACGCCTGCATGCGCGAGGTCGCGCAGGCAGATCCGGCACACGCCGAACTTGCGATACACGGAACGCGGGCGCCCACAGCGTGTGCAACGGCTGTACTGGCGCACCTTGAAGCGCTGGGGCCGGGCCGCCTTAGCGATCATGGACTTCTTCGCCACGCTACTGGTCACCTCTCTCAGCCGCGAACGGAAGCCCGAGCCCGCGCAGGAGTGCGCGCGCCTCGTCATCCGTCTGGGCAGTGGTCGTGATCGCGACGTCGAGCCCGCGCAGCGTGCTCACGTCGTCGTAGTTGATCTCCGGAAAGATGATCTGCTCGCGGATGCCGAGCGCATAGTTGCCACGACCGTCGAACGACCGCGGGTTGAGCCCGCGGAAGTCGCGGATGCGCGGCAGCGCGACGGCGACGAGCCGATCGAGGAACTCGTACATCCGGGCACCGCGCAGGGTCACGCGGCAGCCGATTGGCATGCCTTCGCGGAGCTTGAAGCTGGCGATCGACTTCGTCGCCTTGCGGATCTGCGCCCGCTGCCCCGCGATGGTGGTGAGCTCCTCGAAGGCTGCGTCGAGCAGCTTCGAGTCGGTCTTGGCCTCGCCGACACCCATGTTCAGCGTGATCTTGGTGATCCGCGGAACCTGCATGATCGAGGCCAGGCCGAGCTCCTCCTTGAGCTGGGGCCGGAGCTCCTCGTACCGCAGCTTGAGGCGCGGCTGGTAGCCGTTGCCGTCGCTGGTGGGGGTCGCCTTCTTCGCGCTCACCGGTGATCACCCTTGTCGATCTCTTCGTTGCACTTCTTGCACACGCGGAGCTTGACCTGCTGGCCCTTGATCTCGCGCACGGTCATGCCGACACGGGTCGGCTTCTTGCAAACGGGGCACACCAGCATGACGTTCGAGACGTCGATCGCGGCCGGCTTCTCGATGATGCCGCCGGGCGTGATCTGGCCGCCGAGAGCACCCCCGCCCTGCACAGGGCGCGGGCGCGTGTGGCGCTTCATCATCGCGATGTTCTCGACGACGACGCGGTGCTCGCGCGGGCGAGCCTCGATGACCTTGCCCTGCTTGCCCCGGTCCTTGCCGGTGATGACCTGGACGGTGTCGCCCTTCTTGATCTTCATGGCCAGGGTCACCTAGAGCACCTCCGGCGCGAGGCTGACAATCTTCATGTAGTTCCGCTCGCGCAACTCGCGCGCGACCGGCCCGAAGATGCGTGTCCCACGCGGGTTCTTGTTGGCGTCGATGATCACGGCCGCGTTGTCGTCGAAGGCGATCAGCGTGCCGTCCTCGCGGCGGAACGACTTCTTCGTGCGCACGACGACGGCCTTGACGACCTCGCCCTTCTTGACCGAGCCCTGGGGGGACGCGGCCTTGACGGTGGCGACGATGATGTCGCCGACGTACGCGTAGCGACGCTTCGAGCCACCGAGCACGCGGATGCAGAGAATCTCGCGGGCGCCGGTGTTGTCGGCGACACGGAGACGGCTTTCCTGCTGGATCACTTGGCCACCTCGACGATCTCGACGAGGCGCCAGTGCTTCGTCGCCGACAGCGGGCGCGTCTCGGCGATGCGGACGACGTCGCCCACCTTCGCCTCGTTGCGCTCGTCATGGGCATGGAACTTCGTCGAGCGCCGCACGACCTTCTGGTAGCGCGGGTGCGCCTTGATCGTGTCGACCTTGACCACGATCGTCTTGTCCATCTTGTCGGAGACGACGACGCCGCGGCGCTCCACGGTCCGGCCGCGGACGCTCTCGGGCTTCGGCAGGCGGACGATGGGCTTGCGCTCTGCCGGCTTGACGCGCTTCGGCTTCGCCTTGGGCGCGGCCGCGACGATCTTCTTCTTCGGGGCAGGCTTCGCAGCAGGGGCCTTTGCCGCCTTGGTGGCGGGCGCCGGCACAGGCTCCTCCACCACGGCAGGCACCTCGGCAACCACAGGCTCCTCCACCACGGCAGGCACCTCGGCAACCACAGGCTCCTCCACCACGGCAGGCACCTCGGCAACCGGCTCGGTCACCTCGGCGACAGCCTCGGGAGCGGCGTCGGCGGCAGGAGCGGCCTTCTTGCGGGTCCGCTTCGGCGCAGCCTCAGGCTCGGGCTGGCTCTCGGCCACCGGCTCCTCCGACACCTGCTCGGTCTTTTCGTCCTCAGCCATCACCCTACTTCCTCTCGAGCTGTGTCTCGCGCTCGCACCTGATCGTGAGGATCCGTGCGATCTCGCGCTTCGCCATCCGCATACGGGCCGTGTTCTCCAGCGCACCGGTCGCCGACTGGAAGCGCAGGTTGAAGAGCTCGTGGCGGGTATCCGCCAGCTTCTTCACCAGATCCTCGTCGGTGAGGTCACGCAGCTGCCTAGCCTTCAAAGAGATCCGCCTCCCGCTTCACGATCTTCGTCTTCACCGAGAGCTTGCTCCCGGCGAGGGTCAGCGCCTCACGGGCGAGCGGCTCGGGCACGCCGGCCATCTCGAACATGACGCGGCCCGGCTTGACGACGGCGACCCACCCTTCCGGCGAGCCCTTGCCGGAGCCCATGCGGGTCTCGGCGGGCTTCTTGGTGAAGGGCTTGTCCGGGAACACGTTGATCCAGACCTTGCCGCCGCGCTTGATCTTGCGCGTCATCGCGATACGTGCCGCCTCGATCTGCCGGTTGGTGATCCAGCCGGACTCGAGCGCCTTCAGCCCGAAGTCGCCGAACTGCACCTCGGTCTGGCCACGGCTCACGCCGCGGCGACGGCCGCGATGGTGCTTGCGAAACTTCGTCCTCTTGGGGAGCAGCATGGACTAGCTCTCCTCGCTCGCGCCGGTCTGCGGAGCCGGGGTGTCCGCCTGGGGCGGGGGCGTCGGCGTCACGGCGTCGGTCGGAGGGGTCACCTTGGGATCGACTGCAGTGTCGGGAGCCGGAGCGCCGGCCTGGGCCGGGCGCGGGCCACGGCCAGCACCGCCACCACCGCCGGGCGGACGACCGCCACCACCGCCGCCGCCGCCGGGGCGACGCTGACCACCGGGGCCGCCAGGGCCGCCCGGACCACCCGGGCCGCCAGGGCCGCCAGGGGCGCCACCGGGACGACGACGACGCACCGGACCGAGACCCTCGCGGTCGCCTGAGCGGCCGCGCGAGCTCTCGCGGGAAGCGGCGAGGCCTTCGGCGCTGGAGCCGCGGCGACGACGCGCCTGGTCCTGATCGCCGAGCCGGACATCCTTGGCGGAGCCCATGCCCTCGTAGCCCTCGGGCATGATCTCGCCCTTGTTGATCCAGACCTTGACGCCGATGCGACCGAACGTCGTCTTGGCCTCGGTGAAGCCGTAGTCGATGTCGGCGCGGATCGTGTGCAACGGGACGCGACCCTCGGAGTAGTGCTCGCGACGGCTCATCTCGGCGCCGCCGAGGCGACCCGAGCACATCACCTTGACGCCCTGCGCGCCCGACCGCATGGCCGAGGCGAGCGAGCGCTTCATCGCGCGCCGGAAGCTGACGCGGTTCTGTAGCTGCTCGGCGATGGACTGCGCGACGAGCTTGGCGTCCAGCTCCGGACGCTTGATCTCGTTGATGTTGATGTGGACGTTCTTGTGGGTCATCGCGTGCACCTCGCGGCGCAGCGCGTCGACCTCGACGCCCGACTTGCCGATCACGATGCCCGGGCGGGCCGTGTAGATGTCGATCGTGATCCGCTGCTTGTCCTTGCGGATCAGGATGTCCGACAGGCCGGCGTGAGCGAGCTTCTTGTAGATGTGCTCACGGATCTTGATGTCCTCGAGCAGGTACTTCGAGAACTCCTTGTTGCCGGTGTACCAGTTCGACTTCCAGTCGTGGATGATGCCGACGCGAAGGCCGCCAGGATGAATCTTTTGACCCATTAGACAGCGGCCTCCTTCTTCTTCTTCGGCGCGTTCTTGCGCGCGGGCTTGGCCGGCTTCTCCGGGCCACCCTCGGCGGGGGGCGTGGCAGCAGCTGCGGCCGAGGCCGCGGCACGCCGCGGCGAGACACCCTTCGGGTTCTCGCCGATCACGATGGTGACGTGACACGTCCGCTTGTTGATGCGGTTCACGCGGCCGCGGGCGCGGGCCCGCCAACGCTTGAGCGTCGGGCCCTCGTCGGCGTAGGCGTGGAGGATGACGAGGCCGTCGGCGTCGTCGAAGCCGTGATTGGCCTCGGCGTTCGCGGCGGCGGAGCGGAGAATCGCCTGGATGTCGGTGGCCGCCGCCCGCGGGGTGAACGCGAGGATCGTGCGGGCCTCGGCCACGCTCTTGCCACGGATGTGCTCGAGCACGATGCGGGCCTTGCGGGCCGACATGCGGAGCGTCTTGGCGGACGCGCGCACCTGCGTGGGGCTCTCGGTTGCCGTCGCCATCAGCGCTTCTTCACCTGCGTCTGGCGGTCGCCCGCGTGGCCCCGGAAGGTCCGCGTGGGGGCGAACTCGCCGAGCTTATGCCCGACCATCGACTCGCTCACGAAGACGGGTACATGCTTGCGCCCGTCGTGGACGGCGATGGTGTGCCCGACAAACTCAGGGAAGATCGTCGACGAGCGCGACCAGGTGCGAAGCAGACGCTTCTCGCCGGTGTCGTTCATCGACTGGATCCGACCCATGAGCCGCTCGTCCACGAACGGCCCCTTCTTGGCAGAACGGCCCATTTAGCGCTTCTCCTTGCCGCGGCGCCGGCCGCGCACAATCAGCTTGTCGGAATCCTTGTGCTTCGGGCGCGTGCGCTTGCCGAGCGTCGGCACGCCCCACGGGGTCACCGGATGGTGGCCCTTCGACTTGCCCTCGCCGCCACCGTGCGGGTGGTCGACCGGGTTCATTGCGGTACCGCGGACGCCCGGGCGCTTGCCCAGCCACCGGCTGCGTCCGGCCTTGCCGCTCGAGATGTTCTCGTGATCGACGTTGCCAACCTGGCCGACCGTGGCCCGGCAGGTGAGCGGGACGCGACGCATCTCGCTCGACGGCAGCCGCAGCACGGCGAAGCCCTCGTCCTTGGCCACGAGCTGGATCGAGGCGCCGGCGCTGCGCGCCATCTGCCCGCCCCGGCCCGGCTGGAGCTCGACGTTGTGCACGAGCGTGCCCGTCGGGATGTTGGCGAGCGGGAGGGCGTTGCCCGGCTTGATGTCGGCGTTCGGGCCCGACTCGACGATGGCACCGACCTCGAGCCGTGCCGGCGCGATGATGTACGCCTTGGCGCCGTCGAGGTAGTGGAGCAGCGCGATCCGAGCCGAGCGATTCGGGTCATACTCGATCGCTGCGACCTTGGCCGGCACGCCGTCCTTGGTGCGCTTGAAGTCGATGATGCGATAGCGCCGCTTGTGACCGCCACCCTGGTGACGCGTGGTGATGCGCCCGTGGTGGTTGCGGCCGCCCTTGCGGGTGATCGGCTCGAGCAGGCTCTTCTCGGGCTTCGACTTGGTGATGTCGTCGAAAGCCGAGATCGCCATCTGGCGGCGGCCCGGGGAGGTCGGCTTGAAACGCTTGATCGCCACTAGACCTGTGCCCCCTCGAAGAACTCGATCGTGTCGCCGTCACGCAGCTGGACGATGGCCTTCTTCCAGCCCGGGCGCGTGCCCTTGAACAGGCCACGGCGCTTCGGCTTCGCCTGCACCTTGATGATGTTGACCTTCACGACCTTGACGTCGAAGAGCTGCTCGACGGCCTGGCGGATCTGGGTCTTGTGCGCGTCCTTGTGCACCTTGAACGAGTACTTGTGATCCTCGATCAGCTTGTAGCTCTTCTCCGAGACGACCGGAGCGAGCAGCACCTCGTTGGGATGGAGCGACACTACGCGGCCCTCCTCTGCAGCAGCTCGAGCGACGCCCCGGTGACGAGCAGCGAGCGGGCCCAGACGAGCGCGACGACCTCGACCTCGGACGGCAGGATCACAACGACCCGGTCGAGGTTGCGGAAGGACTTGAACACGCCGACCTCGGCCTCGGTGGCCACGACGATCGTCGGGGTGCTCTTGCCCCAGGACGCGAGCAGCGCGGCGCCGGCCTTGGTTGACGGCGTGGCGAACGCCGAGGCGTCCACGATGCCGAGCGTTCCGCCCTGCGCATGATCCGAGAGGGCCGCACGCAGCGCCGCATGGCGGGCCTTGCGGTTGACCTTGACCTCGAAGCCGCGCATCTGCGGCGCAAACACGACACCGCCGCCCGTCCACTGGGGGGCACGGGTCGTGCCCTGGCGGGCGCGGCCGGTGCCCTTCTGGCGCCATGGCTTGGCACCGCCGCCGGACACCATGCCGCGGGTCTTCGAGCCACGGGTGCCCGCGCGAGCGGCATTCAGCTCGGCGCGCACGGTCTCGTGCACGAGGTGCGGCTTGACGTCGGCAGCGAAGATCGCCTCATCGAGGGTGACCTCGCCGGTCGTCTTGCCCGGCTGGAGGACGGGAGCCTTGGGAGCAGCCATCGCTATGCCTCCTCCCGAATCTCGACGATCCCGTTGCGCGGGCCCGGAACCGAGCCCTTGATGAGGATCAGATTGTTCTCGGGCTCGACCGAGTGCACGGTCAGCCCGACCTGCGTGCGGCGCTTCGCGCCCATGTGACCGGACATCTTCATGCCCTTCATGACGCGCGACGGCGTGGCCGACGCGCCGATCGAGCCCGGCGCGCGCTTGTTGTGCGAGCCGTGGGACATCGGCCCGCGGTGGAAGTTGTGCCGCTTGATCGTGCCCGCGAAGCCCTTGCCGATGCCGATACCGGCGACCTTGATCTTGTCGCCCGGCTGGAAGGTCTCGACCGTGACGTTGTCGCCGACAGCGAGGCTGGCCTCGCCGCGGAACTCGACCAGGTGGCGGTGCGCGCCAACGCCGGCCTTGCGGAGATGGCCGATCTCGGGCTTGGTGATCTTGCGGTCGGCGACCGGCTCGTAGGCGAGCTGAACGGCGGTGTAGCCGTCGGCCTCGACCGAGCGAACCTGGGTCACCGGGCAGGGGCCGGCCTCGATCACGGTGACCGGCGTGACGACGCCGCTCTCCGGGTCGAAGATCTGGCTCATGCCCAGCTTTCTGCCGATGATTCCCTTCATGACAGGCTCACAGCTTGATCTCAATGTCGACGCCGGCAGGGAGGTCGAGCCGCATCAGCGAGTCGACCGTCTTCGGCGTGGGGCTGTGGATGTCGATCAGCCGCTTGTGCGTGCGGATCTCGAAGTGCTCCCGCGAGTCCTTGTCCTTGAATGGACTCCGGATCACGCAGTACACGTTCTTCTCGGTCGGCAGCGGCACCGGGCCGGTGATGGTGGCCCCGGTGCGCTGCGCCGTCTCGACGATGTCCCGCGCCGACTTGTCGAGCTGATGATGGTCATAGCCCTTGAGGCGGATGCGGATCTTCTGCTGAGCCATGACGTCGCCCGCCCCTCTACTTGATGATCTCGGTGGCGACACCGGCACCGACGGTGCGGCCGCCTTCGCGGATCGTGAAGCGCTGGCCGGGATCCATGGCGATCGGCTGGATCAGCTCGATCTCCATGTTCGTGTTGTCGCCGGGCATGACCATCTCCTGGCCCTCCGGGAGCTTGATCGAGCCCGTCACGTCCGTCGTGCGGAAGTAGAACTGCGGCCGGTAGCCGTTGAAGAACGGCGTGTGACGCCCACCCTCGTCCTTCGACAGCACGTAGACCTCGGCCTTGAAGTGCGTGTGCGGCGTGATCGAGCCCGGCTTCGCGAGCACCTGGCCGCGCTCGACGTCCTCCTTCTTGATACCGCGGAGGAGCGCGCCTGCGTTGTCGCCAGCCTGCGCGAAGTCGAGCAGCTTGTTGAACATCTCGAGGCCGGTGACCGTGGTCTTCTCGATCTTCGGGTGGATGCCGACGATCTCGACTTCCTCGCCGACCTTGATCTGGCCCTTCTCGATGCGGCCGGTGACGACGGTGCCGCGGCCGGTGATCGTGAAGACGTCCTCGATCGGCATCAGGAACGGCTTGTCGACGTCGCGGACGGGCTCCGGGATGTAGGAGTCGACGGCGTCCATCAGCTCGACGATCTTGCTGACCCACTCGGCGTCGCCCTCGAGGGCCTTGGTCGCCGAGACCTGGATCACGGGGACGTCGTCGCCCGGGAAGTCGTACTTCGAGAGGAGCTCGCGCACCTCCATCTCCACGAGCTCGAGCAGCTCGGGATCGTCCACCATGTCGCACTTGTTGAGCGCGACGACGATGAACGGCACGTCGACCTGACGCGCGAGCAGGATGTGCTCGCGGGTCTGCGGCATCGGGCCGTCGGCGGCGGACACGACCAGGATCGCGCCGTCCATCTGCGCGGCACCCGTGATCATGTTCTTGATGTAGTCGGCATGCCCCGGGCAGTCGACGTGGGCGTAGTGCCGGGCCTTGGTCTCGTACTCGACGTGCGCGGTGTTGATGGTGATGCCGCGCTGACGCTCCTCGGGAGCGGCGTCGATCGAGTCGAACGCACGGGCGGTTGTGCCGGTGCCGCTCTCAGCGAGGACCTTCGTGATGGCGGCGGTCAGCGACGTCTTGCCGTGGTCGATATGACCGATCGTCCCGACGTTGACATGCGGCTTCGCCCGCTCGAACTTCTGCTTGCCCATAGCTCCTCGTCTCCTCTCTTACGCCCGTGCGTCGACGATGGCGCCCGCGATCGACTGCGGCACATCCTCGTAGCGCTCGAACTGCATGGTGAAAGTGGCACGGCCCTGGCTCATCGAACGCAGGTCCGTCGCGTAACCGAACATCTCTGACAGCGGCACCTTGGCCGTGACCGTCTGCGCGTTGCCGCGCGGCTCCATGTGCTCGACGCGGCCGCGCCGCGAATTGAGGTTGCCCATGACATCGCCGACGTAGTCGTCAGGTGTGACGACCTCGACGGCCATCACCGGCTCGAGCAGCTTCGGACCCGCCTTGCGCATGGCCTCCTTGAAGGCGATCGAACCGGCGATCTTGAAGGCGCGCTCGCTGGAGTCGACCTCGTGGTACTTGCCGTCGATCAGCGACACGCGCACGTCGACGACGGGGAAGCCGGCGAGCACGCCGGACTCCATTGCCTCCTGGATGCCGGCGTCGACCGCAGGGATGTACTCCTTCGGCACCGAGCCGCCGACGACCTTGTCCAGGAACTCGTAGCCCGCGCCGGGCTCGCCCGGCTCCAGCCGGAGGACGACCACGGCGTACTGGCCGGAGCCGCCGGTCTGGCGGATGAAGCGCAGCTCGTGCTTCTCGATCGTCCGGCCGATGGTCTCGCGGTACGCAACCTGCGGGCGACCGACGTTCGCAGCGACGTTGAACTCGCGCATGAGCCTGTCGACGATGATCTCGAGGTGGAGCTCCCCCATGCCGGCGATGATGGTCTGGCCGGTCTCCTCGTCGGAGCGCACGCGGAAGGTTGGATCCTCCTCGGCAAGGCGCTGCAGGCCGGCGGCGAGCTTGTCCTGGTCGCTCTTCGTCTTCGGCTCGATGGCGACCGCGATCACCGGATCGGGGAACGTCATCCGCTCCAGCACGATCGGCGCGTTGTCGGCGGCGAGCGTGTCGCCCGTCGTCGTGAACTTGAGGCCGACGGCGGCGGCGATGTCGCCCGCGCCGATGTCCTCGCGCTCCTCGCGGTGGTTCGCGTGCATCTGGAGGATACGGCTGATCCGCTCGGTCTTGCCGTTCGTCGTGTTCTGGACACGATCGCCGGCCTTGATCTTGCCGGAGTAGACGCGGAAGTACGTGAGCTTGCCGACGAACGGGTCGGTCATGACCTTGAAGGCCAGGGCCGCGAACGGGTCGTCCTCGGAGGCACGGCGCGACAGCTCGTTCTCGGTGCGCGGATCGATCCCGTGGATCGCCGGTACGTCGAGCGGGCTCGGCAGGTAATCGATGATCGCGTCGAGCAGCGGCTGCACGCCCTTGTTCTTGAAGGCGGAGCCGAGCACGACCGGCGTGATCTTGTCGGCGAGCGTGCCCACGCGGAGCGCGCGCCGCAGCATGGCCGGGGTGACCGCGTCCTCATCGGTGAGGTAGGTCTCCATCAGCTCTTCGTCGAACTCCGCGATCGCGTCGATCAGCAGGTGGTGGTACTCGTGCGCCTGGTCGGCGAGCTCGGCGGGGATGTCCCCGACCTCCATCGCGGTGCCGAGGTCGTCGCTGTAGACGATCGCCTGCATCTCGACCAGGTCGACGACGCCGCGGTGATGCTCCTCCTGGCCGACCGGGATCTGGATGATCACCGGGTTGGCGCCGAGGCGGTCGATCATCGACTTGACTGCGGCGAAGAAGTCGGCGCCGGTGCGATCCATCTTGTTGATGAACGAGATCCGGGGCACCTCGTAGCGGTTGGCCTGGCGCCAGACGGTCTCGGACTGCGGCTGGACGCCTGCGACCGAGTCGAAGACGGCGACGGCGCCGTCGAGCACGCGGAGGCTGCGCTCGACCTCGACCGTAAAGTCCACGTGCCCGGGCGTATCGATAATGTTGATCCGATGGTCGCGCCACTCCGCCGTCGTCGCGGCCGACGTGATCGTGATGCCGCGCTCCTGCTCCTGCGCCATCCAGTCCATGACGGCTGCGCCCTCGTGAACCTCGCCCATCTTGTGGGTGCGGCCGGTGAAGTACAGGATCCGCTCGGTGGTCGTAGTCTTGCCCGCGTCGATGTGGGCCATGATCCCGATGTTCCGGACGCGGTCGAGCCCGACTGTTGTTGAAGAAGCCATCTCTCTCCTGCCGCGCTACCAGCGGTAGTGCGCGAAGGCCTTGTTGGCCTGCGCCATCCGGTAGAGGTCGTCCTTCTTCTTGAACGCTGCGCCCTGCGAGTTGAGGGCGTCCATGATCTCGCCCGCAAGCCTCTCGACCATCGCCTTCTCGCGGCGGTCGCGAGCGTAGGAGACGAGCCAGCGCACGGCGAGCGTGCGGGCGCGGCGCTGCGGCACCTCGATCGGCACCTGGTAGTTGGCACCACCGACGCGGCGGCTGCGCACCTCGAGCACCGGCGTGAGCGCCTTGATGGCACCCTCGAGCGCCTCCACCTGCGGCTTGCCGGTCTTCTCGGTGACGCGGTCGAGCGCGGCGTAGACGATCTTCTCGGCCGTCGACTTCTTGCCCCCGACCATCACGCGGTTGATGATCTGCGAGACGAGCCGGGAGTTGTGGACGGGGTCCGGCTCGAGCGGCCGGATGTGGATCTCTGCGCGACGTGGCATTAGGAGCTGGCCCGCTTCGCGCCGTACTTCGAGCGCGCCTGGCGGCGATCCGAGACGCCGGAGGCGTCGAGCGCCGCGCGGATGACCTTGTACCGCACACCCGGGAGGTCCTTGACGCGACCGCCGCGGATGAGCACCACGGAATGCTCCTGGAGGTTGTGGCCCTCACCCGGAATGTAGGTGGTGACCTCCATGCCGTTCGTCAGCCTCACGCGGGCAACCTTCCGGAGGGCGGAGTTCGGCTTCTTCGGCGTCGTCGTATAGACGCGCGTGCAGACGCCGCGCTTCTGCGGGGCACCACGCAGCGCAGGGGTCTTCGTCTTGGCGTTCTTGGTCGAGCGACCCTTGCGAACAAGCTGATTGACCGTCGGCAAACGAACTCCTGATACGTCGTGGTGGCACAAGGATAAACCGGCAGCGAGGGCACTCCTGCCAGCCAGGCTTGAGAATGGTAGCGGACAGGCGGCGCCCGCGTCAAAGAGACTGCGCTACGCCACCACTCAGTTGAGCCTCAGGTACGGAACATACAGGGTGAGGTCGACGGAGCCCACCGGCGGCAGGTCGTCGCGCAGGCACGTCGCGACGTCCAGTGCTGCCGGCTGGCGTGCGGCATTCCACGCCTCGAG
Source organism: Actinomycetota bacterium (assembly GCA_947445525.1). Lineage (GTDB taxonomy): Bacteria > Actinomycetota > Thermoleophilia > Gaiellales > Gaiellaceae > CANFDS01. Next base: position 52,356 of record CANFDS010000004.1, read on the forward strand.
GGCATCGGCGCGGGCATAGGCCATCAACGCGTCGCGGATGGCAGGCGTGGCCACCCCCAGTGACAGCGAGCCGAGCGGCACCGCCTGGCCGATAGCCCGTACCGAGAAGCGCCCCGCAGTGGTGCGCATGCCCTCGACGACGCCGGTGGCGAACTGGAACACGCGCAGCGGCGCGATCGACGAGAGCGCGAGACCCCGCGTGCGGCCACCGAGCCACGACGCCGCCGGACTCGCCTCGACGAGCCGCACGGAGATGTCCGCGTTGGCGGCATAGAAGTCGGCGATCGTCGCGGCCGTCGGCTCCGGCACCGGCAGCGTCGCCTGGACGCGGGCACGCCGGAGCACGTCTGCGAGGATTGCGCGTGCCTGCTCCAATCCGATCGCCGCGCGGCCGAGCGCCTCCTCGTAGAGACGACGGACGCCGCGGAAGCGCGTGAGGATGATCGCCCGCTCGGCGTCGAGCACGTCCGACTCCGCGACCTCGCCGGCCGACCGCCGCTCGACGAGCCGCTCGAGCAGCGCCGTAGCGGCCACGTCGCGGTCACCGGTCAGCCTGGCGAGCGCATCGATGTCGGCGGTCGTGATGGTGTCGGCACCGAGGACGCACTCACTGCCGGCCGCCAGCTGGATCTGCCCGTCCTGGAGGTCGGCGTCGAAGCCGGGCCCCGCCTGCCCGGGCGCGTCGCAGAGGCTCTGGTCGCGCGCCCACAGGGCGACGCAGGCCGCGGTCGGCTTGTCCGGGTCGTTGCCGGCTGCGGTGAAGGTGCCCCAGCCCCAGTTCCAGAGGGTCGAGATCGGCAGCTCCACCGCCACCTGGCGCGCGGACAGCGTCTCGATCTTGACCATGTCGAACCAGGCGCTCGCAGGCTGCAGGCCCTCGCGGCCGCCGTAGCCCTGCTCGCTCATGAAGCCGATCATCAGGCCGATGCGCGCGGGCGGGATGCCGATCGCGGTGAGGTCGGAGATCGCGCTACGGAAGGCCGTCCGGATCGTCCGCCCGGCCCTGAGCGGCCCGAGCGCCGACAGCGTGCGCGCATTGAGATACACCTGGCGCACGAGATCGGCGACGCCGGCGACCTGCTGCCACCAGGCTGCCGCCTCGCCACCCGTGTAGATGGAGCCCGGGACCAGCAGGAAGGGCCGCGCGCCGCGCGCCTGCAGGCTCTTCACCAACCCGAAGACGTTGGCGCGGTACTGCGCGTTGTTCACGGTCCAGGGCGTCGTCGTCGACGGGCCGTTCAGCTCGTTGATCGCGATCAGCGGTGTGGCACACCCCGAGGCGGCGACAGCCCTGTTGAACAGCTGCGCGGCTACCGGCTCGATCGTGGTCGGGTCGGCGGGGCTCGCTGTCGTGCCGACGTAGCGGCCGAGCTTCATCTCCCAGTAGATCGTCCGGGCGCCGCCGGCCCGCAGGGCCGGCGAGACGATGGTACCCGAGCTCGCCGCGATGACACCGGGGCGTGCGAATACCGACTGGCGGAATGCGACGCTGCCCTCGGCGTAGTCGATCCAGTGCGGCTGCGTGTCCGGCAGGTCGCACTGGCCTGCGCGGGCTGCGCGGGCTGCGCCGAGCAGGGCGCCGCCGGCGACCAGCGTGTGGCCGCTCACCACAGTCGCGGCCGAGGCAGGCGCCGAAGCGACTCCGGCACCCCAGGCCGCGAGCAACACGGCAACGAGAGCGGCGCCACCGCCGCTGGCAGCGGCCGCAGTGACGCGAAAGGCCTGGAGCCGGCTCGACAACGCCGGCTCCAGGCCCGTTCTGCGACTACTCGACGTCGCGCGGAGCGTCAGCCTCGGCCGCATCCACCGAGCCGTTCGTCGGGGCATCGTCGCCGTCGAGCGCCGAGCGCCCGATGCCGTCGCCGGCCGTCGCACCGATCTCCTCGAGTGCAGCCAGCAGTTCGTCGCTGTCGAACATCAGCGCAGCCGGCCGCTCGGCAGGCGTGATCTCGATGTTCCGGTACCGCCTGAGACCCGTCGCAGCCGGGATCAGCTTGCCGATGATGACGTTCTCCTTGAGGCCGAGGAGGTTGTCCTTCTTCCCCTCGATCGCGGCATCGGTCAGCACCTTGGTCGTCTCCTGGAAGGAGGCGGCCGACAGGAACGACTCTGTCGCGAGCGACGCCTTGGTGATGCCGAGGATCAGCGGCTCGAACGTCGCGATCTCGCCACCGGCCTCGGCGACGCGCTTGTTCTCCCGCTCGACGCGGGCGCGGTCGGCGAGCTCGCCGGGCAGCAGTTCGGTGTCGCCCGAGCTGTCGACGCGAACCTTCTTCATCATCTGGCGCACGATTAGCTCGATGTGCTTGTCGTGGATGTCCACGCCCTGGGACTTGTAGACCCGCTGCACCTCGGAGACGAGGTAGAGCTCCGTCTCGGTCGAGCCCTTGCCGGCCTTCGTGTGGAGCACGAGCAGGTCGGCCGGGTTGAGCGAGCCCTCGTGCAGCGGATCGCCCATCTCGACGAGGTCGCCGGTCTTGACGATCAGCCGGGTGCGACGCGCGAGCGGGTGCGCCTCAGGCTCACCGCCGTCCGACGGTGTGATCGTCACCTTCGGGCCACGATCGCCGTCCTCGATATCGATGCGGCCGGCAACGTTCGCGAGCGTCGCCGCGCCCTTGGGGTTGCGTGCCTCGAAGATCTCGACGACGCGCGGCAGGCCGTGCGTGATGTCCGCGCCGGCGACGCCGCCCGTGTGGAAGGTACGCATCGTCAGCTGGGTGCCGGGCTCGCCGATCGACTGGGCGGCGATGATGCCGACCGCGTCGCCGATCTCGGTCATCTCACCGGTGGCCAGGAAGGTGCCGTAGCACGTCCGGCACACGCCGATCTCGGCCCGGCACTTCATGACCGAGCGCACCGGCAGCCGGAACGTGTCGGCGTCTTCACCGAGCGCCGCGATGATCTCGCGAAGCCGCGGCGCCGTGATGTCGTCGCCGCGCGAGGCGACGAGGGTCTTCCCGGGCTTCCCGTCCTTGAGCGGCTTGTAGACGTCGGTCGCGAGAATGCGGCCGAGGACGCTCTTGTTGAGGCCGTCCGGCAGGTAGATCGCCAGCGCGACGGCATCGGTGGCACCGCAGTCGTGCTCGCGGATGATCACATCCTGCGAGACGTCGACCAGGCGCCGGGTGAGGTACCCGGAGTCGGCGGTGCGCAGCGCCGTGTCGGCGAGGCCCTTGCGTGCACCGTGCGTCGAGATGAAGTACTCGAGCACCGACAGGCCTTCCATGAAGTTGGCCTTGATCGGGCGCTCGATGATCTCGCCCTTCGGATTCGCCATCAGGCCGCGCATACCGGCGAGCTGGCGGATCTGCTTGAAGGAGCCGCGGGCGCCGGAGTTGGCCATCATGAACACGGGGTTCAGCTCGAACAGCGTCTTCTGCATGGCCTTGCCGACCTCGTCGGTGGCCTCCGTCCAGATGCTGACGATGCGCTCGTGCCGCTCCTCTTCCGTGAGCAGGCCGCTGCCGTAGTCGCGCTCGACCGCGCCGACCTTGCCCTCGTACTCCTTGAGGATCGCCTCCTTCTCGAGCGGAACGACGATGTCGTTCTTCGAGACGGTGACGCCGGCGCGGGTGGCGTAGCGGAACCCGAGCGCCTTGATGACATCGAGCACCGGCGCAATCGAGTGGGCGCCGTAGACGTCGGACAGTTCGGCGATGAAGAGGTCGGTCTCCTTCTTGGAGAGCGTCCGGTTCATGAACGGATCGAGCGTGACCGGGCGGCGGAGCACCTCGGTGAGGCAGCGCTCGACCGCCGAGTTGATGATCACGCGACCCGCGGTCGTCACGACGAGGTTGCCGTTGTGGCGGAACTGGATCACATCGGAGATGCCGAGGCGGTACTCCGGGTTCGACTCGTCCAGAGCGCGGTGCACCTGATCCTCGTTGGCGAAGCGGCGGAGCGGCTTCGCCAGCTTGGGGACGTCGATCGTGGCGACGTCCTCGCCGCAGTAGGTGAGGATGTAGATACCGAGCACCATGTCCTGCGTCGGCGTGGCCAGCGGACGGCCGTGGGCCGGCGAGAGGATGTTGTTCGACGACAGCATCAGGATGCGCGCCTCGGCCTGCGCCTCCGCGGAGAGCGGGAGATGCACTGCCATCTGGTCGCCGTCGAAGTCGGCGTTGAAGGCGTGACAGACGAGCGGGTGCACCTGGATGGCCTTACCCTCGACCAGGATCGGCTCGAAGGCCTGGATGCCGAGGCGATGCAGCGTCGGTGCGCGGTTGAGCAGCACCGGATGCTCGGCGATGACCTCCTCGAGGACATCCCACACCTCGGGCACCATCGACTCGACCATCTTCTTGGCGGCCTTGATGTTCTGCACGGCCTTGCGCTCGACCAGCCGGCTCATGATGAACGGCTTGAACAGCTCGAGGGCCATGAGCTTGGGCAGGCCGCACTGGTGCAGCTTGAGCTCCGGGCCGGCGACGATGACCGAGCGCCCGGAGTAGTCGACGCGCTTGCCGAGCAGGTTCTGCCGGAACCGGCCCTGCTTGCCCTTGAGCATGTCCGAGAGCGACTTGAGCGGGCGGTTGCCCGGGCCAGTCACCGCGCGGCCGCGGCGGCCGTTGTCGAACAGCGCGTCGACGGCCTCCTGCAGCATGCGCTTCTCGTTGTTGACGATGATCTCGGGGGCGCCGAGGTCAAGCAGGCGCTTGAGGCGATTGTTGCGGTTGATCACGCGCCTGTAGAGGTCGTTGAGGTCGCTCGTGGCGAAGCGGCCACCGTCGAGCTGCACCATCGGGCGCAGCTCCGGCGGGATCACCGGAACGGCCTCCAGGATCATCCACTCGGGCTTGTTCTCAGACTTGATGAAGGCGCTGACGACCTTGAGGCGCTTGATCGCGCGGGCCTGCTTCTGGCCCTTCGCCGTCTTGATCACCTCACGCAGCCACTCGGCCTCCTTGACGAGGTCGAGGTCGCGCAGGAGGTCGCGGATCGCCTCCGCGCCCATGCCGCCACGGAAGTAGACACCGAAGCCGTACGGCGACCCGAAGCGATCCTTGAGCTCGCGGAAGATCTGCTCGTCGTTGACGACCATTTTCGGATCGAGCTCGCGGAAGAGATGCCACGTGGCCTCGAGGCGGCGCACCGACTCGACGGCCCACTCGCGGGCATCGTCGCGGCGCGACTCCATGTCGAGGTACATCTCGCGAACCTTGAGGGCCCACGCGATGATCGCGTCGAGGTCGTCGCGGTTGATGCGGCCGTCGGTGCGCAGGCAGAGGTCGTTCGCCAGCTCGCGCATGTCGTCGTCCGGCTCGGCCGTCTCGATGACGTCGACGAGCAGGCCGGCACCGAGCTCGCGCGCCTTGTCGAGGCCCTTGACGTCGACGCCGGCGACCAGCTCCTGATCCTCGGCGCGCACGGGGGTGCCCCCCAGCAGCGCCTCCCGGACCCGGTTGATCCGCTTGGTGACCGCGCCCTTCTTCGACCCGCTCGACTCGGCGAGCTCCGCCTGGAGCGTCGCGAGTGCGGCACGGATCTCGGTGGCGGCGGTGCCGACGGTCTCGACCTCGCGCGGGGTGAGCCGACGATCGTCGCGGATCGCGGTGTTGCGCACGAGCTCCCGGATCTTCTTCGCATCCTCGGTCGTGACCTTGCCCGAGACCTCGACGAAGAGCCCATTGACGAGCTTGCGCGCGTCCTCCAGAATCGGCTGCACCTGCTCCTCGGCCCATTTGGAGAGGCCGCGACCCCAGAAGTCGTCGTCCTCGTCGAAGTCGCGCTCCTTGCCGGTGGCGAAGTATTCGCGACGGCGGTCGAGACGATCCTCGAGCATGGCGAGCTGCTCGTCGCGATCGACGTAGATCCGCTCCGACTCGGCCTTGACCTTGTCCTCGAGGTCGGCGAGGTCGGCTGCGCGCTTCTCGACGTCCACCAGCGTGACGATCGAGGCGGCGAAGTAAAGCACCTTCTCGAGCTCGCGCGGGGCGATGTCGAGGAGGTAGCCGATGCGGCTCGGCACGCCCTTGAAAAACCAGATGTGCGACACGGGCGCGGCCAGGTCGATGTGACCCATGCGCTCGCGGCGCACCTTCTGGCGCGTCACCTCGACGCCGCAGCGCTCACAGATGATGCCCTTGTAGCGGACACGCTTGTACTTGCCGCAGTAGCACTCCCAGTCCTTGGTCGGACCGAAGATGCGCTCGCAGAAGAGGCCGTCCCGCTCCGGCTTCAGCGTGCGGTAGTTGATCGTCTCCGGCTTGGTGACCTCGCCGAAGGACCAGTCGCGGATCTGCTTGCTCGAGGCAAGGCCGATCCGGATCGCGTCGAAATCATTGATGTCGATCAAGGTTCTGTTCCCGTCTTTCAGAAGGTCAGCGGGGTGCGCTAGGCGTCGAGGTCGATGTCGCCGAAGTCGATGTCGGCCACCGGGCCGACTCCGAGTTCGTCGGGCTCGCCGTCGAGGATCACGTCGTCGTCGTCGAAGCCTGCCAGGGCGACGACTGGCTCGGCGCCGTCGTCGATGCCCTCGCCCTCGATCATCGGCTCCTCGCCCTCGGCGAGGCCCATCCGCAGTGCGGCGGGCGACAGGTCGATGCCGAGCTCCTCGGCGGCGCGCAGCAGCTCGTCCTCCTCCTCGCGCACCTCGACCTCGCGTCCCTCGTCGGACAGCACGTGGACGTCGAGCGCCAGGGACTGCATCTCCTTCAGCAGCACCTTGAACGACTCGGGGATCGACGGCTCGGGGAGGTTCTCGCCCTTGACGATCGCCTCGTACGCCTTCACGCGGCCGACCGTGTCATCGGACTTGACGGTGAGCATCTCCTGGAGGGTGTATGCGGCGCCGTACGCCTCGAGCGCCCAGACCTCCATCTCGCCGAAGCGCTGGCCGCCGAACTGCGCCTTGCCGCCCAGCGGCTGCTGGGTGACGAGCGAGTACGGGCCGGTCGAGCGCGCGTGGATCTTGTCGTCCACCAGATGCAGCAGCTTCAGGATGTACATAAAGCCGACGGTCACCTTCTGCTCGTACGGCTCGCCGGTCTTGCCGTTGAAGAGCTGCACCTTGCCCGAGCACCAGCGGCCGACCGGGCGCGTCTTGTCGACGTTCAGCTTGATCGGGTGGCCCGGGTTGTCCTCGACCCACTTGCAGAGCGCCTGGTCGACGTCGGCCTCGGTGGCGCCGTCGAACACCGGCGTCGCGATCGGCTGCGGGAAGGGCGCGTTGATCGGCGCCCGCGGGTTGACGCGGGCACGGATGCCCTTGACCGCCTCGTCCTTGAAGACGCCGTGCGCGGCAGCCCAGCCGAGATGCGTCTCGAGGATCTGGCCGATGTTCATCCGGCTCGGCACGCCGAGCGGGTTGAGGATGACGTCCACGGGGCGGCCGTCCTCGAGGAACGGCATGTCCTCCTCGGGGACGATCTTGGAGATGACGCCCTTGTTGCCGTGGCGGCCGGCGAGCTTGTCACCCTCGGAGATCTTGCGCTTCTTGGCCACGTACACGCGCACGAGCTCGTTGACGCCCGGCGGCAGGTCGTCGCCGCGGTCGCGGGCGAAGGTCTTCACGTCGATGACCTTGCCGCCCTCACCGTGCGGGACCTTGAGGGAGGTGTCGCGCACCTCGCGCGCCTTCTCCTTGAAGATCGCCCGGATCAGCTTCTCCTCGGCCGTCAGCTCGGTCTCGCCCTTGGGGGTGACCTTGCCGACGAGCAGGTCGCCGGAGCCGACCTCGGCACCGACACGGATGACGCCGCGCTCGTCGAGGTCGCGCAACGACTCCTCCGAGCGGTTCGGGATGTCGCGCGTGATCTCCTCGTCGCCCAGCTTCGTCGAGCGGGCGTCGATCTCGTACTCGTGGATATGGATCGACGAGAGCACGTCGTCCTTCACGAGCCGCTCCGAGAGGATGATCGCGTCCTCGAAGTTGTAGCCCTCCCACGGCATGAAGGCGATCATCAGGTTCGCTCCGAGCGCGAGCTCGCCGTGGTCGGTGGAGCTGCCATCGGCGAGCACCGTGCCCTCCAGCACCGTCTCACCGATCGAGACGACCGGCTTCTGGTGGATGAGGGTGCCCTGGTTCGAGCGCATGAACTTGACCAGCTCGTACAGGTCGCGCTGCTTGCCGTCGGCCTCGACCGTGATGTGGTCGGCGTCGACGTCGACCACGACGCCCGGGCGCCTGGCCAGGACGACGTCGCCCGAGTCGATCGCGGCGCGGTACTCGAGGCCGGTGCCGACGAGCGGCGCCTGCGGGATGAGCAGCGGGACTGCCTGCCGCTGCATGTTCGAGCCCATCAGCGCACGGTTTGCGTCGTTGTGCTCGAGGAACGGGATCATCGCGGTGGCGACGGAGACGATCTGCGCCGGCGAGACGTCCATGAACTCGACGTCCTCGGGGCGCGCGGTCACGGCCTCGCCGAGGCGCGAGCGGCAGAGCACCTGCTCGTCGAGCAGCTTGCCCTTGCCGTCGGTGGCGGCGCTGGCCTGCGCGATCGTGAACTTCTCCTCGGCGGAGGCGTCCAGGTAGACGATCTCGTCGGTCGCCTTGCCGTTCTTCACCTTGCGGTACGGCGTCTGCACGAAGCCGAACTCCGACACGGTGGCGAACGACGCGAGCGAGCCGATGAGGCCGATGTTCGGGCCTTCCGGGGTCTCGATCGGGCACATGCGCCCGTAGTGCGTCGGGTGGACGTCGCGCACCTCGATCGGGGCACGCTCACGCGTCAGCCCGCCGGCGCCGAGCGCCGACAGGCGGCGACGGTGCGTGAGGCCTGCGAGCGAGTTCGTCTGATCCATGAACTGGGACAGCTGCGAGGAGCCGAAGAACTCCTTGAGCGCCGCCACCACCGGCCGGATGTTGATGATCGTCTGCGGCGTGATCGTGTCGACGTCCTCGGTGGTCATCCGCTCGCGGACGACGCGCTCCATCCGGTACAGACCGACACGGAACGCCTCTTGGATGAGCTCGCCGACGGTGCGCAGGCGGCGATTGCCGAAGTGCTCGTACTCGTCGAGCTCGTGACGGATCGGATCGCGCGGCATGCCGAACGCGTCCGCGGCGAAGTCCTTGGAGTCTTCGGGCACGCCGAGCAGCGTCGGCAACGAGACGAGGCGCTGGATGAGCGCGAGGATGTCCTGCGTCGTGAGGACGCGGACGTCGTCGGGCACATCGACCTCGAGGCGCTGGTTCAGCTTGTAGCGGCCGACCTTCGTGAGGTCGTAGCGCTTGGGGTCGAAGAACAGCGCGCGCAGGAGGTTGCGGGCGTTGTCGAGCGTCGGCGGCTCGCCGGGGCGCTGCTTCTTGAAGACCTCGATCAGGGCCTCTTCCTCACGGGTCGAGGCGTCCTTCTCGAGCGTGTTGACGATGTACGACGAGTTGCCGAACAGCTCCAGGATCTTCTCGTTGGAGCTGGTGTCGAGGATGAAGCCCGTGGACGGGTCCTCGGTGGGCAGAGCACGCAGCAGCGTGGTGATCGGCAGCTTGCGCTTCCGGTCGATGCGCGCGTAGACGACGCCCTTCTTGTCGATCTCGAGCTCGAGCCACGAGCCGCGGGACGGCATCAGGTTGGCGACAAAGACCTGCTTAGTCGCATCCTTCGGCTCCATCAGGTAGGCGCCCGGGCTGCGCACGAGCTGCGTGACGATGACGCGCTCGGTGCCGTTGATGATGAAGGTGCCGTGCACCGTCATCATCGGGAAGTCCCCCATGAAGACGGTCTGCTCGCGAATCTCGCCGGTTTCCTTGTTGACGAACCGGACCGTGATCGAGAGCGGGGCCTGGTAGGTCATGTCCTTCTCGCGGCACTCCTTGGTGGAGAACTGCGGCTCGCCGAACCGGTAATCACCAAACTCCACGGCGAGCGTTCCGGTGTAGTCCTCGATCGGTGAGATGTCGTCGATGGTCTCGCGCAGGCCCTCGGCGAGGAACCAGTCGAACGACGCCTTCTGGATATCGATGAGGTTGGGGAGGTCGAGGACGTGCTTCAGGCGCGAGAAACTCTTGCGCGCCACGGGCGCAGCGACACGACTAGACAAATGCGACAGCTCCCTTGTTAATTGCGGCTTAGCGGGGCGACGAAAGGCAGTACTTCAGGCGCAACCCGTCATACTAGATGAAGGACATGCCCTGGCGCAAGCCGAACGGGGCCCGGTGAGCCGTGCGAGGCCCACCACTATAGCGAACACCGGATACCCGGCGCGGGTCGGGCGTCAACCACCCAGCGACGCCGACGCCACCGGCCGGAAAGCGCTGGGGGCCACCAACAGGCAGCCCCCAGCGACCCAGCTGGCGAGATCGCTACTTGATCTCGACCGAGGCGCCGGCTTCCTCGAGCTGCGCCTTGATCTTGTCGGCCTCGTCCCGCGGGATGCCGGCCTTGACCGACTGCGGGGCGCCGTCGACGACGTCTTTGGCCTCCTTGAGGCCAAGGCCGGTGATGGCGCGGACCTCCTTGATGACCTGGATCTTCTTGTCGCCGGCGGCGAGCAGGACGACGTCGAACGCCGTCTGCTCCTCCTCGGCCTCGATGACGGCGGCTCCGCCGCCGGCGGCCGCAACGGCCACGGGAGCGGCGGCGGTGATGCCCCACTCGTCCTCGATCTTCTTCTTGAGATCGACGAGCTCCAGCACAGACAGCTTGCCGAGCTGGTCGAAGATGGTGTCAACGCTCATCTAGGACTCCTTCTCGTTGGTCTCGGTATCGGTCGGATCGCCTGCCGCCTCGCTGGCGGGCTTGGCGGCTGCCTCGGGCGCCTCGGGCGCTTCGGCGGGTAGTTCGGCCTCGGCCTGCGGCTCCTCTGCGGGAGCTTCGGCCACGGCCTCGACGACGGGCTCGGCCGGGGCAGGTGCCTCGGCCGCAGCGGCGGGCGCCGGTGCGGCACCGCCCAGCTGCTCGATGCGGGCGTCGATCAGCCCGATCAGGTTCTGCAGCGGAGCATTGATCAGTGCCACGAACGTGGTCAGCGGCGCCACCATGGCGCCGAGCGCCTGGCCACGCAGCACATCCAGCGGCGGCAACGTGGCAAGAGCCTTGACGTCTTCCTCGCCGATCGTCTTGCCCTGGAGCACACCACCGCGGATCGAGAGGATCTTGGTGGTGCGGACGGCGTCGTTCAACGCCTTGGCGACGGCGACCGGGTCGCCGCCCTCCTGGACGAAGGCGATCGCGGTCGGGCCCTCGAGCAGCCCGAGCAGGGAGTCGGCCCCGGCAGCCTCGGCCGCTCGCCGTGCGAGCGTGTTCTTGGCCACTGTGAAGCGGGCACCGTGCTTGAACAGCTCGTCACGGATACCGTCGATCTGCTTGTTCGTGAGCCCACGGTAGTCGGCGACGATCAACGTCTCGGCAGCCTTCAGCCGCTCGGTGAGCTGTTCGACGATGAACTGCTTCTCGGTTTTGAGCACTCCTTCACCTCCTTTTGAAACGGTCGAGCCCGCGTGTCGGCGGGCTCGGGGCGGAGGCGCGGTAGCGCCACGGTATCCTGAGCCGCCTGGGCCGGGCTTCTGCCCCTGGGGGCTGCCGGCTGTCTCTGGCGACGGGCGTGTGGGACGGGATCCGGCTAGGCCGCCGAAGCCTCCTCGAGCTCCTCGGCGATGCCGCGCACCTTGGCAGGATCGACGTGGATGCCAGGGCCCATGGTGGACGTCAGCGTCACGGCCTGGATGTAGCGACCCTTGGCGGCGGACGGCTTGGCGCGGACGATCTCCTCGATCAGCGCCGCGTAGTTCTCGACGAGCTGCTGCTCGGAGAAGCTCTTCTTGCCGATCGAGATGTGCACGTTGGCACCACGATCGGTGCGGTACTCGAGCTTGCCCGCCTTCGCGTCGCGGACGGCCTTGCCGACGTCGAAGGTGACGGTGCCCGTCTTGGGGTTGGGCATCAGGCCGCGCGGGCCGAGCACCCGGCCGAGCTTGCCGACGACGCCCATCATGTCGGGCGTCGCGATCGCGACATCGAAGTCGGTGAAGCCCTCCTCGATGCGCTGGCCGAGCTCGGCGGCGCCGACGATGTCCGCTCCGGCCTCCTCGGCCTCACGGGCCTTGTCGCCCTCGGCGAAGACGGCCACACGCTGCGTCCGGCCGGTGCCGTGCGGCAGCATCATCGTGCCGCGCAGCTGCTGGTCGGCGTGACGGACGTTGAGCCCGAGGCGGAAGTGCGCCTCCACGGTCTCGTCGAACTTCGCCGTCTGCAGGCCCTTGAGGAGCTTGACGGCCTCGACCGGCGAGTAGAGCTGCTCGCGATCGATCTTCTTGCGGGCCGTGACGTACGCCTTACCGTGCTTCATGCCTCTACCTCCACGCCCATCGAGCGCGCAGTGCCGGCGATGACGGCCATGGCCGCAGCGAGGTCACGCGCGTTGAGATCGGGCATCTTCATCTCGGCGATTGAACGGACCTGCGCCTGGGAGAGACTGCCGACCTTGGTGCGGTTCGGCACGGCGGAGCCCTTTGCCACGCCCAACGCCTCCTTGATCAGGACGGCGGCCGGCGGGGTCTTGGTGATGAAGGTGAACGAGCGATCCTCGAACACCGTGATCTCGACCGGAGTGATGCGGCCGTCTTCCGCGGCAGTGAGCGCGTTGAAGGCCTTGCAGAACTCCATGATGTTGACGCCGTGCTGACCAAGCGCAGGGCCGACGGGCGGGGCCGGATTGGCCTTGCCGCCGGGGATCTGCAGCTTGATGACGGTGATGATTTTCTTTGCCATGTGTGTTGTCTCGCGCTCGGGTTAGTCGATCTTCTTGACCTGGTCGAAGCTGAGCTCGACCGGGACCTGACGCTCGAAGATGTCAACCAACACCTTGAGCTTCTGCTGCTCCGGATTGACCTCGACGATCTCGCCGTCGAAGTCGGAAAGGGGTCCGGAGGTTACCTTGACGGACTCGCCGACGCTGAACTGAACCTGCGTACGCGGGGCGGCCGCGTTCGACGGCCCCTGCTGCAGGATCTTATCGGCCTCGGCCTTGGACAGCGGAACGGGCTTGGCGCCGGCGCCGACGAAGCCGGTCACACCGGGCGTGTTCTTGACGACCGACCAGGCGTCGTCGTTGAGGTCCATGTTCACGAGCACGTAGCCCGGGAGCACCCGGCGCTCGGTCTGCACCTTCTGACCGTCCTTCGTCTCGATGATCTGCTCGGTGGGCACGACGACGCGCCGGAACCGGCTCTGCTGATTCATGGAGATGATCCGGTGCTCGAGATTGGTCTTCACCTTGTTCTCGTGCCCGGAGTACGTGTTGATGACGAACCACTGGAACATGTCAGCTCACTGCCCGAGGAAGACGTTCTCGACCAGGGCCTTGAACGCCTGGTCGGACACGTAGAGGAAGACACCGACGACGAGGCATGCGAACAGCACGACGCCGGTGCCCTGGATGACCTGGTTCTGCTTCGGCCACTCGACCTTCTTGAGCTCCGCGACCGACTCCCCGAGGAAGCGCACGGTGCCGCTGAGCGGGAGCGGACGACGCCCACGGCCGCCCGCACCACCGGCGAGCGCCGGGGAGCCCGCATCTGCCTGCCGCGCACGGCTGCGCGGAGAGGTGAGCGAAGGCTCGGTCGGCTCGTCGCCGCGCGAAGGCCGCGATTTCGGGGTCTCTGGGGTATCTGAGGTCATGAGGGGATCTAGCGGGTCTCGCGATGCAGCGTGTGCGTGCTGCACCAGCGGCAGTACTTCTTGAACTCGACCCGGTCGGGGTCGTTTCGCTTGGACTTCTCGCTCTGGTAGTTCCGCCGCTTGCACTCCGTGCACGCCAGCGTCACTGCAACTCTTACTCCGGTGGCCATAGCTTCTTTCTTGGGTCTTGTTAGGTCTTCGTAGGTAGACCGAGGTAGCGGCGGGTGGGCTCGAACCACCGACCTGCGGGTTATGAGTCCGCCGCTCTAACCAGCTGAGCTACGCCGCCGCGGCCGCGGCAGTCTAGCAAGCGGCGGCACGTCCGGCACGCCCCCTATGGTGTTTCGGCCAATGACCACCGAGAGCTGCTGGAGATGCGCCGCTTCGATGGAGTGGCGGCATGGTACCTGGCAATGCCCGCGCTGTCGCTTCAAGCTCGGTTGCTGCGAGGGCGAGCCCCAGTCGAACTGCGAGGCGCCCGCTGCGGGGGCCGCGGTCGAGCAGGCAGCACGGCCCGGCACGCAGTCAGCCGCCAGCTCGAAGTAGCCCCGCCGCGGCGGGGCTAGCGGGGAGCGGCGCCCGCCTGCGCGCACTCACCCGCCACCGGCCCGACCACCCTCGTCGCGGCGGCTCGGCGCCAACGCGCCACGCCGGCAGCCAGCCCGCGCCGCGTGCGCTCACCGTCGGCGCGAAGGCCGGACCACCACCACGGGGCGGCCGCCCGGCACAGGTCGCGCCTGCGCTGCTGGACGTAGAGCGCCCGGCTGTGAACGTCCGTCATCAGCATCTTCCACCTTTTATAATTCGATCTAGAACTATCGCACGTGAAATTTACAGCCTGGCTGCTTTGACGTCAAGAGATTCGACATGGAAACTTCTGAAATGATCAGAAAGCCACCCCAGCAGGACACAGTCGACCGCCGGCTAGAGATCTGGTCGCGCGAGCTACCCGACCTCGACCTCCTCACAGAGGGACTCGTCGAGCGCATCGCCCACCTCGCGCGCCACCTCGAACGCAGCATGACCCAGACGCTCGCCCAGTACGGGATCAGCTACGGCGAGTTCCGGCTGCTCGCGGCGTTGCGCAAGTCAGGCCCGCCGTACCAGGCGTCGCCGGGCAGGCTGGCCGAGAGCCTCGACCTGTCGGCGAGCGCGATGACGAACCGGCTCGACCGACTCGAGCGCGCTGGCATCGTGCGGCGCCTGCCCGACCCTGCCGACCGGCGGGGGCTGAAGATCGAGCCGACGGCAGACGGCTGGCGGCTCTGGGAGCAGATCATCGCCGCGCAGGCAGAGAAGGAGACGCACGTCGCCTCCGCGCTCGGTGACGACGACAAGCGCTGGCTCAACGACCTGCTGCGGCCACTGCTGCTCTCGTTCGAGGAGTCGGCAGAGCCACCGCGATCGAACTTCCGGGACGACGGATGACAGCGCCAGTGATCGAGGTCGAGGGCCTCCGCCGCACCTACCGGGTCTCGACCGGAGCCGTGCGGCGGAGGACGCTCGAGGTCGAAGCCGTCCGCGGAATCTCCTTCTCGGTCGGCGAGGGCGAGCTCTTCGGCCTGCTCGGGCCGAACGGCGCGGGCAAGGCAAGCACCATCAAGATACTGACCACGCTACTCGTCCCGACCAGCGGGGCGGCCCGCGTACTCGGCTACGACGTCGTCCGC